>JBOGOP010000288.1:0-7220 GCA_050747225.1 Pyrinomonadaceae bacterium | reverse complement strand
GAACAGGCCCTTTGGATCGCTCAGCGATGCCCCTTGAAAAAATTGACCTTGACGTGATCCTGGAAAGCTCCGGCAGCAACACAATGGCGGGCGCGGCGCTTATTTTGAAGACCCAAGCGGACATAATCTTGAAATTATTACCCGGCCCTACGGCGCATAGCAGTGGTGTGGGAGAGCACAATGACGGACTCAGTACATTCTGCCAAGTCTGAGACGCTGGGATAAGTACTTCATGTTTGATTCTTTCACTCGTCTGCAAATCAAAACTCAAGAAACGGTAATCAATCTCGTTCGGGGTGGTAGAGGCTATCCAGTTTTGCTGTTGCACGGTTACCCGCAAACTCATGTCTGCTGGCATCTCGTTGCGCCGGCACTTGCCGAACGATTTACCGTCGTCTGTCCTGACCTGCGCGGTTGTGGCGACAGTGCTAAGCCGCCAAGCGATTCTGAACATCTTGCATATTCAAAGCGCGTGATGGCGCAAGACCAAGTTGAGGTGATGCAGAATTTAGGCTTTAGCGAGTTTGCCGTTGTCGGACACGACAGGGGTGCGCGTGTGGCGCATCGGATGGCGCTTGACCACGACGAAAAAATCACAAAACTCGCGCTGCTCGACATCATCCCGACGCGGACGGCTTTCGCCAAAGTCGATAAAGAAGTAGCAACGGCGGCTTTTAATTGGTTCTTCTCGATCCAACCCGACGAATTGCCCGAACGGTTAATCGGGGCTGAACCGGCTTTCTATCTGCAATGGCTTTTCGACCACTGGGCTGGCACAAAGGACGCACTGGCAGCGGCAGCAGTCGGAGAGTATCAGCGCTGTTTCGATGCGGCGACGATTCGCTCTACAAATGAGGAACTTCGCGCGGCGGCAACGATTGACCTCGACCACGACGAAGCCGATAAAAAGCAGAAAATCTCCTGCCCGACGCTGCTGATATGGAGCGCGTCCGGGATGTGGGCGAACTATGACATCCTAGAAATATGGAGAGAGCGATCTGAAGACATTCAAGGATTCGCTCTTGATTGCGGTCATTTTTTGCCGGAGGAAGATCCTAAACGAACAGCGGCGGAACTAATCCGCTTTTTATCCTAACGCGCTGTCGAACAAGTCATTGGGACGTGTGGACGAAACAGGAAGAAGCCAACCTCATCGACCTTCAGCGTTTAATCAGCCGAGGTGTCTGTCAAACTAGCCTACAAATGGAAAGTGATGATCGTCGTTGCGGTTGGCATCTGGATGATCGTTCTGGACTCAACGGTCATTAACGTCGCCTTCCCGACGCTCAGACATGAATTCAGCGCCAGCGTCGACAACACGCAGTGGGTCATTAGTATCTATGTACTCGCTCTCGGTATTGCGACTCCGCTTGCCGGTATTCTCGCCGACCGTTTGGGCTTGAAGCGCATATACATCGCGGGACTATCTCTCTTCGTTCTCGGGTCGCTTCTTTCCGGGTTTGCGTCAAGTCTCTGGCTATTGATCAGCGCCCGTGCTCTGCAAGGGCTTGGCGGCGGCATCGCACAGCCCCTGGCTGTGGCCCTGTTGTTCATGACATTCCCGCTGCGCGAGCAAGGCCGTGCCTTCGGTATTTTTGGTGTTGTGATGGTGGCGGCCCCAGCATTAGGCCCGATCCTCGGTGGACTGCTCGTCGATCTTAGTCCTTGGCGCTGGATATTTTTCATCAATATCCCCATCGGCTTGCTCGGGATCGCGCTGGCTGCAAAGCTGCTGCACCCGAGCCAAACAGCTCAAACAACTAATTTCAATCCGTTAAGAGTGATCCCCGTGGTCTTAGGTTTCGGTTCCGTCCTCATTGGAGCGTCGAGGGTCAGCCAGTACGGGTGGGGCTCTCAACTAGTACTCGGGAGCTTGGCAATTGGAGCTGTCGCTTTATGCACCTTCGCGATCGTGGAACTCAAGTTGGTTCAGCAACCGCTTTTGGATCTCCGTCTCTTTCGCAATAGGACCTTCCTCACAGCCAGTCTCGTTGGCTACGTTGCCGTAATTGCGCTCTTTGGAGCGGAGTTTTTGATGCCGGTTTATCTCCAATCTTTGCGTGGACGGACGGCCCTGCAATCGGGAGTTATTTTGCTTCCGCTCGCTATTGTAGCCGGCATCATTAATCCAATCGCCGGCAGACTCTACGACAAGATAGGGCCAAGGATTTTGGTCGTAATCGGTTCAGTCGTATTGCTGGTTAACACGTGGCAATTCGCGGGTCTCCAAGCTTCCACCTGCATTGATAGGATTCTAGTGCTACTGGGTCTACGCGGCCTCGCTATCAGCCTTATCATGCAGGCCACAATAACGACTGCACTGGGATCGGTTCCAAGGGATGCGGTTCCTCGAGGCTCCTCGGTGGTCAACTCGACTCGATTTGTTGCCCAGGCGCTGGGCGTGGCGCTACTGGCGACAATAATGGCTAGCGCGATTTCACCTGAAGTGAAGCAGTTCGAGCAGCAGAATCAGAGCGGCACCGCGCTTGAGAGATTCGGCTTGTGTGAGAACACGAGTGCCGAAGTCGCGAGCATCCCGACCAACAACGTGAGCGCGATTCACCGAGCCTGCGAGGAAAGCCTTAGCGGATTGCGGCGCGCCTACGTAGTGACATTTTGCGCAGCCGCCGTTGCCTTGTTGCTCGGTTTATTACTACCTGGCTGGCCCAGCGATTGGGATGGGGGGGGCGACCTGTCATCTGTAGAGCAGCGTCGCCAAACTGATACTGCCCGAGTTTTTTCCGAGCGAGCCCCATCATTAACGTCGATTGAGCAGGAAACTGCTATTCAAAGAAGTACTGGACAAAAGAACCCTAGCACTTTGCTGGCTACTGTCAGATCGCATACTGCTATGAGCAATTCAAACAGATTCGCTGGAGACGAGCGCGGCACGAAGCTGTTCGATGGTGATATTACCACCACTCAGCACTAGCGCCACGGTTTGACCCGCCAGACGATCCTGAAGCTTGAGCGCAGCGGCGAGCGACGCTGAGCCGGCCCCTTCCGCAAGGGTGTGCGCTTTCTCGACGTAAAGAGCTATCGCCTTAAGCATTTCGCTTTCACTCACCAGCACAAAGTCGTCAAGATGCTCCCACAAGATGCGCTGCGTCAGCTCGAAGGCTACCCGCGTGGCGAGGCCTTCAGCGGCGGTTTCCATTTTGTCTTCGAGCAGTTCATGCGCGCGCCAGGATTTAAACGCCGCAGGCGCCCGTTCGGCCTGCACACCGATGACATTGATCAGAGGGTTGAGAGTTATGGCGACCAGGCATGCGCCGGCCGCTCCACTGCCTCCGCCGACCGGCACAATGATAGCCGTCACTTCCGGCGCGTCTTCAAGAATCTCAAGCGCAATCGTGGCAACGCCCGCAATCAACAGCGGCTCATTTGCCGAATGGATGTAGCGCAGCTCTTCGCGCCCTGCCAGCATCTCGCAGTGTTCGCGCGCGGAGTCGAAATCCTCGCCGTGCAAGAGCACTTCCGCGCCAAGGTCGCGCATCGCGGCGACTTTCAAAGGATTCGCATTCTCCGGCGCCACGACGGTCGCGCGGACGCTGAAGAGGCTGGCCGCGTAGGCAACCGATTGTCCGTGATTACCCGTGGATGCGGTGATGACCCCGCGCTCGCGTTCCTCGAACGAGAGCTGCGAGATCAGATTGATACCGCCGCGCACCTTAAATGCGCCCGTCAGTTGCTGGTTCTCATGTTTGACCAGGATGCGCGCGCCACAGAGTTTGTCGAGTTGCGGATAGTGAACCAGCGGAGTCCGCGGCAGATAGCGCGCCAGTGCTTGTTTCGCGTGCAGGATGTCTGTGAAAGTTGGTGGCGTCACTAGATTTGAGATGTAGTTTCAGGCACGGTTAAATGCTCCATTCAACCAACGCTTCATTACCTAGTGGTCCCTCGTCTGAAGGAAAGAATTGAATAACAGGCTGAGTGCGGCTGAAACGTGGGGCGGGAGCCGGTTGAATTATGCCGTCAACTTCAACAAAAGTTCTGCGCGCTTTGTTATGCGCGTGTACGGGGGCCTCGTCCATATCAAGAACGGGCGCAAAACATACGTCAGTGCCTTCGATCAATTCGCACCACTGATCGCGGGTTTTGGTTTTGAAAACAGCTGCGAATCTATCCTTCAAATTTGCCCACTCTGTTGCATCCATCTGCATCCGAAACGCCGGGTCGCTAAGCCCAGCCTTCTCGAGCAGCAGCGCGTAGAACTGCGGTTCAATAGCGCCGATGGCTATAAACTTCTTGTCGGCGCATTCATAGGTATCGTAAAAATGCGCGCCGCCAGCGAGCAAGTTCATGCCCCTTTGTTTGCTCCACTTTCCCGCCGCTTTGAGACCGTAGAACATCGACATCTGGAGCGCCGCTCCATCTAACATCGCTGCGTCTATCACCTGGCCATGGCCTGACTCGCGCGACTCCAGAATCCCGCACACTACGCCAAAGGCGAGCAACATTCCGCCACCGCCGAAGTCACCAACGAGGTTGAGCGGAGGCACAGGCTTCTCTCCTGCGCGTCCAATGGCGTGCAGTGCGCCGCTCAAGGCGATGTAGTTGATGTCGTGCCCGGCGGCTTCTCGCAAGGGACCCGTTTGACCCCAGCCGGTGACGCGACCGTAAACCAATCGCGGATTCCGTTCGAAGCAGACTTCGGGGCCGAGACCCAAGCGCTCCATGACGCCTGGGCGAAACCCTTCGATCAGAGCATCGGCTTGGGCAACCAACCGGAGCACCGTCTCAATGTCTTCCGAGTTCTTGAGGTCCAACGTGATAGAACGCCGACCACGATTGAGAACGTCGTACTCCGAGCCAGCGCCTTTCGCGTTCTTGCGGTGAACGCGGATGATCTCCGCGCCCATGTCAGCGAGCATCATCGCGCAGAACGGGCCCGCCCCGATGCTCGCGATTTCAACAATTCTAACGCCCTTCAGTGGTCCCAAAATGGTCTCCGCAGTGTTGAGGGTTTAGCCTTCGAGACATTTCGAAATGCGGTGCGAATTGGAAGAGACGGAAACTAGACAAGTTCCTTCAAAACAACTACTGACAACGAACTGAGTTTTCGGTAATCCGTGTCGTTGGTAATGAATCTGGCGCAGCCTGCCGATAAAGCGGTGGCGGCATGAATTGCATCTGGAGTTTTCATCTTGGTGGTCGCCCTAATTCGAGCGGCGGCCCGCAGCACATTCGCGGTAACTGGTTGCAGGCCGATGTTTGTAGCGGTGAGCAGTCGTTCGTAGTCTTCATCGAGAGCTTGATCACCGTCGCGCAGAGGTTTGACTAGCGTTTCCAGCAACGTGAGTTCGCTGGTGACTACCTATATTGTTTTTGCGTCTAACGCGGTCCACAGCGGCAACAGTAGCGCCTCGTAATCTGCGTGCCGCTCCAGCGTATAAATAATCGGAGCCGTGTCAACGTAAACGATTCCTGAGGAGGGCAGGTTCAGCGATCCCATGAATCGCGTTCCTGGCGCAAGTATTCATCGGCTTCGGCTGGAGTCTGGAACGCTCGTCCCGTCGGGAAAGAATTAATCAATTCCATCACGGAGAGCTTCGCTTCTCCGTTGGCCTTGGTGGTTGCCAAGTCCTTCAGGATGAGAGCAGCTAATTGGAGCCTTTCTTCAGAGGATAAGCGGGAAACGGTGTGCTGATAAATCTCCTTCGCGCTTTGCATCTTTATTGTCTCTCCCTGCAAGTCTCGCGAGACTGATTCTATACCAGCAGCGCGTGGTCATGCTACTTTTGCAATCTATGGCTTGGTTTGCCATCTGATAGGCGGTCTTTACCTCGTGCTCGGAAAGCAGGTGGAGGAGTCGCTTTGGTACACAGTGGTCGAGGAAGATTCTCAGGCGTGCAATAGCCCTCACACCATGAAGCCGCCGCCGCATACCACAACTTGACCGCTGATGTAGTTGGATTCGGGAATGCAGAACAGATAGACTGCGCCGGCGGCTTCATCCACTGTGCCGCGGCGGCCAAGTGGAATACTACGCTCCAGCACTTTTGCCAACTCGGGATTGACGCCGACTTTGATCTGCCTGCCTTCGATATCAATCGTTGCGTTGTCGTCGGCGTTAGCTTCAGTCAAACGGGTCTTAATGAATCCGAAGGCGACCGAGTTAACGTTGACTTTATAACGGCCCCATTCCTTGCACATCGCCAGCGTCAAGCCGTTGACTCCGGCTTTCGCCGCCGAGTAGTTCGCCTGACCCGCATTGCCTCCGACGCCTGAAATCGAAGAGATGTTGACGACTTTGCGGAACACTTCTTTGCCTGCTGCCGCCTCTTCCTTGGCGGCGCTCCGAATGAAGTCAGACGCCGCGCGCAGGATGCGAAACGGCGCGGTGAGGTGCACGTCGAGGATCGCGTACCACTGCTCATCGCTCATCTTCTGAATCGTGCTGTCCCACGTATAGCCCGCGTTGTTGATGATAATGTCGAGACCGCCGAAATTATCGAGCGCGGTGTTAACGAAGCGATCACCAAAGCTTTGCTCAGTCACGTTTCCGACACAGACGACTGCCTCAGCGCCCGTAGCTTTGATAGCAGTCACCGTTTCTTCGGCAGGCTCGGCATCGAGGTCATTAATCACCACCCGCGCGCCCTCGCTCGCAAGTTTCAACGCGATTGCACGACCGATGCCCCGGCCCGAGCCTGAGATCAAAGCGATTTTACCGTCTAGTTTGCCCACTGCATTTTTCTCTCATTGAGTTACTGGACGAAGACGAGCAGCACACCGGTCGGATCAACAAGATGAAGTACCAGCCAGTCGTCAACGGTCTCGGGCGGTTTGATGCGGACGTTGTCGAACTCCCCGCCGTCGACAATTTTCCTAACGTGTTGATGCCAGGCTTCGACGTCATCAACGCGCATCACGACCATGAAGTTGTCCGCCCAGTCCTTTACGTAGTAATTCTGCAAGCGGAATCTGTTTCCATTGAGCTCGAAGTCGGCGGTTCCGCCCCACCCTTCGGACATCTTGAACCCCAGAGCAGCGTAGAACCGTTTCGACTTCTCAAAGTCCTTCGCTGGCATGTACACCTTAAAATCGCGGATTGCTAATGGCACCTTGTAACCTCCGTATTGCCGGCCGTTCTATACGTGATGCGATCCTTGTTTGGCTGACCACCCCGCACATCACGCATTAACCTGCGATCCGAAATTCCTATCGAACAACTAAAATCCCATCGCGCGTCCGATCATCTCCTTCATGATCTCGGA
>JBOGOP010000287.1:0-7225 GCA_050747225.1 Pyrinomonadaceae bacterium | reverse complement strand
GGATTGGAGCGAAATCACAAGGCTCAACGACGTCACCCCCTTCGGGGCTGGTTTCACTTTGAAACGACCGATCGAGAAAGGCCGGCTGCTGCATATGACCATTCCCATGCCGCGGCAACTGCGAGTCTTTGATCACGTTGAAGATCAATATAAGGTTTGGGCGCTGGTACGCTACGTTAGACCAACGGCAGTCGCTGAGGGTAAGCAGCTTCAGTTCGAGGTTGGTGTTGCGTTTGTCGGAAAACAAGCGCCACGCAGTTATGAGGCAAATCCATCACAGCGTTACGATGTTGGCTTGTCGAAACCAGGTCAGCTCGCCAAAGTCGAGGAGTGGGTGCCGACCGAGTTGGACTCATCCGATAAGAGGACGGGCACGCGTCACAATATTCCAGTTGATATGTTGATTGAAATTTTGAATCAGGACGGAGAAGTCGAGGCCAGCGAGCACACTGTGACCGAAAACATCAGTTCAAGAGGCGCTGCAATTTACACGACGCTCAGTCTCCCGGTGGGTCGATTCATACGACTGTCCAGTGAGCAATTCAAACTGTCGGTCTACGCTGCTGTGCGTGGCTCCAGCATGGGGCCAGCCGGCATACCGCGCATTCACGTCGAGTTTATTGATCGTGAATGGCCGCTTTAAGGTCTCTCTTTATATGATGACAACTGGACGTAACTCTCCCGGCCTACACTTTCCGCCCCCTCTCTGTTAACTCCCGAGCCACGTGAGCAACCCGGAAACAATGTCAGACAAGAAGGCTGATGCCCACTCTAAGCGCGTTGAGGCGGCGCTGCCGGAATGGTCGATCAACCTGATGCGACCAATCATCGGTTTCGGTAGCAGGGTATTCTGGCGGCTGGAACATAAAGGCGTCGAAAATATTCCAACCAACAGCGGGTTGATCATCGCGGCGAATCACCAGAGCTACGGCGATCCCTTTTGGCTGGCGCTACCGGTTAAGAGACCAATTAGATTTCTCGCCTGGAGCGAGGCGTTTTCGTGGCCGGTAATTGGCAAAGCTATCAGGTGGTTGGGCGCCTGGCCGCTTAAGGTGCAGGCCAGCGACCCAGCGGCTATTCGCCGTTCGTTAACCTGGCTTCGCGATTCGGGTGTGATTGTAATTTTTCCGGAAGGCGGTCGCGGACTGCCGGACGGTTCAATGGTACGGATGAAGGGTGGCGCAGTGCGGATGGCGCTGGAGGCTGGTGTTCCGATCCTTCCGGTAACAATTCGCGGCGCCAATCGCGTCTGGCCAGCCAACAAATTGTTTCCGCGACCGGGAAAAGTTGAAATCGTTTATCACCCTGTCATGTACGTCAAACAGTTGCCAAATGAAGAGGCACGCGCTTGCGCTCGGCGGGAAACTGAACGCCTGGCTGAGATTATCCGATCGGCTTTGTAGATTAGGTCGTTGCCAACACGCGCATCATGGCCTCGTGAACCAGGCCATTGCTGGCCAGCACCCTGGGCGTGTAAATATTCAGTGCTCGGCCCGTGAAGTCGGTAACGAGCCCGCCGGCTTCCTCGATAAGCAGGACGCCCGCAGCAACGTCCCACGCGTTTAATCCGTCTTCCCAAAAGCCGTCAAAACGGCCGCAAGCAATGTATGCGAGGTCGATCGCAGCCGAGCCGTCCCGTCTGACAGCCTGCGACTCCATGGTGAACTTCACGAAATCCCTCGCAAAGTTTGGCCGCTCCCGAACGTTGTAGGGAAAGCCGGTGCACAGCATCGCGCTGTTTAGATCCGCAACCGTAGACACGCGCACGCGTCGCCCGTTCAAATGCGCCCCTTGTCCGCGCTCGGCCGCAAACATTTCATCGCGCGTGGGATCGTAAATCACGGCGACCTCGATTGCTCCGGCGCGCTCAAGTGCGATAGAAACACAGAAACAGGGATAGCCGTGCGCGTAGTTTGTAGTGCCGTCAAGCGGATCGATGATCCACTTCCACTCGTCTTTCCCTGACACCGACTCGACTCCTGCCGTCGCGCCGGATTCTTCAGCGAGAATCGCGTGACGGGGATAATGGGACTTGATGCGTTCGATGATCAGCTTTTCCGAGGCGAGATCGGCTTCGGTGACTAGATCAATATCGCCTTTGTTCGACACCTGAGCTCGTCCGAGACGATCCGCGAGAATCGCGCCGGCATCACGAGCGGTTTGAATTGCAAAGTTGAGCAAATTTTTCTGTTCCTGGTTTGATTTGTTGTAGGTTTCACAGCATATCGTAAACTTCAGTTCGTCGCGAATCATGCGTAGGAGTATTGCGAACAAGACGACTCTGGTTTACCGTGACTTTCGCGATCTTTCATTAACACCGCGGCTTTAGCCCGATGATCACAGACTTGATTTCATAAGGAACCGTTTCAACGGTAACTACATACTTGACTGACCACAATGCAAGTACGCACGGATTTCGAACCTCAGAACAGCTTGTAGTACCCGTCGTATCTGTGTAGGCGAGGCAGTAAGAGGTCGCCACAAACCTTCAGGCCGGTGTGGGAACTATGTAACGCTTGCCAGAACATTGATGCTACGACAATGTTTAAGGGGATTAACAGAATTGCAGAGGACGTAATATGGGCTTGCCCGAACCCAGTAGCCTGAAGCGTGAGCATCGTGTACTTGAGGACTGAAGCTAAGATCAGGAAAATACATGCATGCATGAATCGCTCGCCTGCGTAGGTGAATCGATCCCTGTCGTTGTCCTTCTCGCCTAAGGCGCGTGCGCAAGAAAAAGAAAGTGATGCTAACACCGCTGTAATACCAAACGCTGCGTTGGTTATGCGCGTAGTGTCGTTCTTATAATTTAGCAAGACTCTTACCACATAGATAGTCCCAACCAAAAACGCAAGAGCGGGGGCGCTCTTGACCATGACGGTGGCAAAGCGTGTCGAAAACTTGAGCCACATTTTAAGTCCTGCGAGCCTTCGTCTTAATAGTCTTTTTGCGTTCGTGTTCGTACTCAGCTTGTCGCTTATCTATCTCGCTTTTAGGAACGGCAAGGACGGTCTTTGCGAGACTCTCAAAGCGTTTGTATTCCTCAGAGGGTGGTTTCTTAGGGTTATTCTTTTTCACTTAAATCCATCCTTCTTGTTTCGCTAGATCGCGCAACTTGATTGCATCGCTAATAGGTCGAATCTTGCACACGTCTGGAATACGCTCCATGTTGCGCTTTCTTGGCTTAAGTGTTGTTCGTTCTGACTTCAAAAGCTCCTCTGTGATTATCGTATAATCGTACTTTTCCGCAGCGAGTATGAGCCATGGGTCAGCCGGATCGAATCGCGATCCTCCTTTGATCAAGTCCGGGTGGTTTGTTGTAATCGTTCGATAGAGTCTAATTACCTCAGCGGTGCGCCGTATGATTAGTTTCTGACCCGGATACTGTTTAAGTATCTTCAGTCCATTAGGATCGTGTCTGCTTAGCTCCTCTTTTACTTGCTTGATGAGTTTCAACCTTCCCTCATCCGCTAAGTCTTCCAGTCCCTCCCAGATCAGTTTCTTTTCGCGGACGGTGTATGGAACGGCTGGCGGATTACGATCTTTTCCGTCAAGCCGGATTATCGAACACGCGTCTATCAGGTAGACCGTGGGAACAGGAAATAAATTCATTAACCCACATTTCGATCCCGCACCCCTGTTTGCACTTGCAGTCCGTGCAACTCATCTAAGCTGAGGTTGAGGATGTCCGCTGCTTCCGTAGCGTCCGCGATTTGCTCTTGCCAAGCAGTGACGATAACGGATGCCGCTGCGCTTCCGACTTCGCGAAGCGTCTGCCTTTCTTTCCATCCGGGCTTCCGAACAATTTTCGGCGGCTTGGATGGTATTGGTCTTTGATCGAAGTTGCTTAGTTCGCTCTTATGCTTATCGTAATAATTTGAAATGGCGAATCCCAGATGCTGTAATCGAAAGGCCATTACAGATCGGCTAACACGATAGTAAGCGGCCAACCTGCTTAGTTGCGCCATCGGCCAATCGTAGTTTGGACCAGCCGTAGGATACGTCTTGACATGTTCAGTGAAATCCTTCGTAGGCAATAGAAACGCGCCAGCAAAGCGATTGCACCATTGCTCTATCGCGTTGGTAGGCGCGAGCGTACAAATTCCGGTGCTCCGAAGAATGAGATGTGCGCACTCATGAAATAGTGTAAAAATGCGTGCAGCGGCTACGTCCTCTGGATTAACCACGATAGTAGGCAACAGCGCGCCATCCCACAGCGAAAACCCACGACAATCCTTCCACGGCATCTTTTTCAATAGGATCACCAAACCTTTTTGTTGTAGATGCTCGCGCCAGTTATTGAACGATTCATTCCCTGGCCTCCAAGTCAATTGCACGTGCAACGGTACGCCTAACAGATCGCGTGTGGTCGCGGCGGTGGCTTCAGGATCGTCGTTCGTCGATGCCGATGGTAGCTTGATTCGAGTAATCAATTGCGGATCGTCTTCTACAAGTTCACTCAGATAGCCTTGCAGTTCCTGTGCTTCACGAATCGCTAATCGTGTTTCCGGTGATAGCTTTGGGCGTCTTCCGCCACTGGTGCGATAGTCGCTTGGCAGTGAAGCTGTGGTGGGATGTTGTTCAAGCAGTAAGATTGATTCCGTTTGCTTATAAACAGTAATCATCTTGTCGAATATAGTGGACGTGGGATGCTCCCGTCCGGCTTCTATGTTTGTGAGTGTTTGTTCTCCGACTCCTAATAGCGTTGCGGCTTCGCTAACCGTGAGGCCGCGAGTCTCACGCGCCCATTTCAGCACGTCCTTGCTTGCCGGAACGATGGTTGGCTTTGGCATTACAGTTCCTCCTGTGGCACACTCTTAGTGTGCCGACAAAAGGTGCTGTTAACACCTGACGACCAACGCCAACTGCAATTATGAATAGCAAGCCGTGAGTTGCCGCTCACGGCTTTTGCTTTGTCCCTAATCGCTTTCCCCGTTCCTGCCGGGGTTTCCCTCCATCCTTAGCATGAGGGCTTGCCGATAAGCTGCTTGTACTCTAAACGCTTCCCACTAATCAAGGAAACCAGAGCGGTGAACCTATCGGCGTCTGTGCCCTTGCGCTTGTTGAACCTGAAAGCCTGTTCGTCGAGATAACGGAAAAGGTGAAATGGCTCGACGCTGATATACGTCCCGCCCAGTGTCCGCTTGAGTAGGCTCCAGAAGTTTTCAATTCCATTTGTATGAATGTGGCCTTTAACGTAAGTCTCCGCGTGATTGATCACGTTATGAATGTAGGTCTCGCCAAGGTTACGGTACGAGCGGAGCGCGTCGGTATTAGACCGTGGAGCCTTCCTCTATATGCTTGCTCACTTCGCCGTGAAGCGACTTGCGCTTAGTGTTGGATACAACCATTGTGCGGACTTCGCCGTGACGTTCGAGAAGGCCCATAACCGCAACCTTGCCGATGTTCTGGTTTCTGCCAGTGTACGGGGTAGCGAATTGCGCGACACGCTTGGCTAAGGTCGCACGGTGCATATTCCGAGCCTTGCCACCGATGTAGGTTTCGTCAACCTCTACAGAGCCGGTTAGCTTGGCTAGGGAGCCTTGCTGCATAGCGAGCCGGATGCGGTGCAGGACGTGCCACGCGCTTTTCTGAGTGATGCCAATAGCGCGAGACAGTTCACAAGAGCTAATGCCATTCTTGGCGTTGGCAATCAGCCAGATTGCGGTCAGCCACTTATCGAGGCCAAGTGCGCTATCCTCAAAGATGGTTCCCACTTTGAGCGAGAACTTTTGACGCGGATGCTTGGTATAGCACTTGAAAATTCGCGCCTTTTCCAGATAGGTGACGTTCTCAGAGTCACAAGTGGGGCAGCGCACTATGCCATCCGGCCAGCGCATGGCTATCATGAAGGCATTGCAGTTCTCAGGTTTCGAGAAGTGGATGATTGCTAGCTGTTGGGTCTTTGGCGTTTCCATGCTGTAAAGGTAGCACGGGTTCCGTGGTCAGTCAAGTATATAATTACCGTTTCAACGGTTTAACTTCCGGGATACGTGGGGAGACCGTTCGAAACCGTTGAAAAGATCGATCCGGTGACTTCGGAAATTCATTAGCGATCGAAGCTTCCAGGAAAACGGCATCTATGAAAATAACAGTTTCTCTCTTGATCGCTGCGACCATCTTCCTTGCTCCGGCAATTTCGGCGCTGGCCTGGGGCGACGCCGGCCACCAGACCGTCGGCAAAATCGCTTCGCTGCGTATTAAACCCCGAACCGCGCAAAAGATTGCGCAGATATTGAAACCGGGTGAAACGCTCGCCAACATCGCCAGTTGGGCCGACACAGTCAAGGAACGCATGGGCAAAACCGATCCTGACCCAGACACCAACGCCTTCCTGCAGGACATCGCTCACAACGAAAAGAATCGTGAGTGGCATTACGACGACCTGCCACTCAATTGCCGGAATTATCAAACGTGCACCGGGTTCACGCCTGATAATGACATCGTACACATGCTCAACATTTGCATTCGCACGTTGCAGGGACATCCTGACCCAGACCACCCACTGAGCCAACGCAACGCGTTAAAATTGTTAGTCCATTTTCTCGGCGACATGCATCAACCGTTGCACATTGGATGTGGCTTTATTGATGTCAACAGTGCCAACGGCACGATCGTAATCGCCAAAGATCCCGAAGCGATCAGACAAAAGAATTTTCCCAGCGACAACGGCGCCAATCAGTTGATAATCGATAACGACAAAAAGAAACTGCATGGATTCTGGGACTTTGATCTGGTTACATCGTTGATGCAAGCGACTAACGAGCAAACTCCCGAAACGCTGGGACCTTTCTTGAAAGAGACTGTGCGAACGAGATCCAGTTGGAATCCGCGCGGACCGGTTAGTACCTGGGGAGCGCAGTGGGCAACAGACTCTCTGCAACAATCGCGAAATCACACTTACAGGGGCTTGAGGATTACGAGACAGAGGACAATCACCGTAACGACACGCGACGGGCAACCAGTCATGCGCAACGGCCAGGTCGTGACCGACGTCGTTTACGACATCACGCGTCCGGCCAACTACGAAACGCTGAACCGCGAAGTGGTGCGTCAGCAATTGGCAAAGGCTGGATATCGCCTCGCGAAGTTGCTGGATGAAATTTACAAACAGTAGACAGTAGACAGGAGACAGAAGACAGAATTCAGTAGAAATCCGAAAGCTTGACTTCTGACTTCTGACTTCTGACTTCTGTATTCTGTATTCTGTTTCTAGCCTCTATTT
>JBOGOP010000286.1:0-7226 GCA_050747225.1 Pyrinomonadaceae bacterium | reverse complement strand
GAAGTGATGAGTACTGAGTGATGAGTACCGAGTCTGAGTCTGAGTACTGAGTCCCGGCCACCGTTTCTTAACTCAGTACTCATCACTCATCACTCATCACTTGTATTTCAAGGCCCGAATCTGTGCCGGTACTCACTTGAGACTAAAAACGCCTTCACCATCTCGGCGTTCACAAAGTTTCCGTTGAACTGATTCAGTTTATTCAACCAGAAGGCGTAACCCTGAAAGTCTAGTGTCATTTCCGGGGGGTCGAACGGATTTCTTCTCAGGTAACCGAAGTATTGCATCAGTACAAAAGCTTTATTCAGTTCCTGCTGTTTCAGTGTCGAGTTGTCGGCAACCCGCCGTAGCGCTCGTACGCGCGCTGCCGTGTCGACGGTGTTCGGCGCCCCACCGAATTCATTAATGGCTGCTGTTCGTTCCGCTGCAGACGGTGTCACTTCCGCATTTGCATAAAGCTGGTCGACAAACGCGGCCGGTGTATCAGAGGTTGGATGGTCCTGAAGAAATCGCAGGCGCAGCACAAAATCCAGAGTGAATGTTTGCTTATTGGCTTCGAGCTTTTGTTCCGCGCCCGGTTGCCCGATCACGACGCCCTGCCCCATCTGCTGCGTGTCTGCAATGAACTCCGCATATCTGACAGGCACGGGCATTCCTATTGCGCCATGACCGGCCTTGTACAAGCGATACACCAGATAACCTGTCTCCTGGAATTCGATCGACAGGAAGAACGCGGCTGACACGTTGATACGCTTAATCTCGATGCACTGGGCGTCGCTGCCACAGGACGTAATCTGATTGGTCCAGAATGCCAGACCACCCGCATCTGGCTCGCGGTTGAGGAAGTCGATGTAATGCTGACGCACAAAGAAGTCGGCGGTGACGATTGGGTTTGGGCCGCCCGGCGCCAAATCTTCGCTCGCGATTATTACTTTCGCCGTAGTAAATGAGCCGAGCGTCGCCCCGCTGCCCTGCGGCGCGCTTAAAGTTATGTTGAAGAATTCGGGGTATTCGGTGTAAGAATCATCCACCAAAAATACTAAGACACTCTTCGAGGTTTCGCCTGGAGCAAAGTTTAATGTGCCCAATGTTGTTTCGTAGTCACAACGAGATGAGGCATTGTTGCTAAGAACGTCGCAGTTGCCGGCACCGGCGGCGTCACTGGTGGCGTAGTTAACCGAGGCCATCCCAGTGGTGTTGCCTGTGCGAGTGACTGTGATGGTGACGCTGTCGTCGTGTTCCGCAACGTTGTAAGTTCCCTGGCTCAATTGTATCTGCGAT
Organism: Pyrinomonadaceae bacterium; assembly: GCA_050747225.1. Lineage (GTDB taxonomy): Bacteria > Acidobacteriota > Blastocatellia > Pyrinomonadales > Pyrinomonadaceae > PSRF01. The sequence goes on along the minus strand of JBOGOP010000286.1, from coordinate 5,945 downwards.
GGAGGCGTCGCTATTCGCTGCCAATCGGGAAACCAGTCGAGCTCGGTATTGGTCGTGATCTTTGCCGGGCTGGTGCCATTTGCGTTCATGACAAAGAGCTCAACGGTGGTCTCATCAGCCACACTGCCTGAGGCGAACACGATGTTCGCGCCATCAAACGACCAGGCCGGGAAACCGTCCGTAACGGCGTTATTCGTCAGCTGGATTCGATTACTACCGTCCGTGTTCATGACGTAAATTTCGATTCCGTTCGGATTCATGGCGTTTCCAGCTGCAAACAAAATCTTCGTTCCGTCGGGAGAATATGACGGTTGACCGTCAACAATCGTGTTGTTCGTGAGCCGTGTTCGGTTGTTGCCGTCGGCGTCGATTCGGTAAATCTCAAAAGCATTAGGATCAAACACACTGCTGCCGCCACTCATAAATACGATTTTCGTGCCGTCCGGAGACCATGCAGGAACTCCATCGATGGCAGAATCGGTAGTCAGCCGAGTCTCATTAGTGCCGTTAGCGTTCATTACGTAGACTTCAAACGTGCTCGGATTACTCAGGTCACCGCGAACAAAAGCAATCCTGGTGCCGTCAGGGGACCAGGCCGGAAACCCATCAGCCGCGAAGTTGTTTGTAATTCTGGTCTGGCTGCTGCCATCCGCGTTCATCGTGTAGATCTCGAGGTTGCCGTCGCGGCCGCTCATAAATGCAATTTTGGAACTGTCAGGCGACCACTTGGGTTGATCGTCGTAAGCCAGACTCGTGGTCAGCCGCGTTTGATTGGTGCCGTCGAGGTCCATCGTGAAAATATCGTGATTGCCATTGTTGCGCGAACTCCCAAACACAATCTTCGGCGCGACGCTGATTCCTAACGGACCCTTTTGAGCAAAGGCACTAACGCAGTTGAATCCTATGAGAGTGAACGCGAATATGAGAACAGACAGGAATGGCAAAGTGGGAGTTTTGTTCTGAACAACCATTGGGAGCAAGCCCTTTCCGGAGGAGGAGGGAGTCGTAACGAAAGGGGAGCCATTACCGTAGCACGAAGCGGGATGAACTGCTACTTTTGAAAGACGTGATGAGTACTGAGTGATGAGTGCTGAGTACTGAGGTCTAAAGTTCAGATTTCCTCAGTACTCAGTACTCATCACTCATCACTGTTTTCAAGGCCCAAACCTGTGCCGGTACTCACCAGAAACGATAAACGCCTTCACCATCTCCGCGTTAACGAAATTCCCGTTGAACTGCAGGAGCTTGGTCAGCCAGAAGTCGTAACCGGTGTAGTCTGTATCGGGGTTTGGGCCAGTTCCTACGTTCGGGTCGCGACGCAGGTAACCAAAATACTGCATCAGCACGAATGCTCTGTTCTTCTCCAGTTGAGAAAACGTTCCGTTTTCAGCAATGGCTCGCACAGTGCGCGCACGGGCCTCGGTGTCTGTTGTGTTTGGAGCTCCGGCAAACTGATCAATAAAGGTTTGTCGCTCGGCGGGCGTAGGCGTGAAGCCAGCCTTCGCGATGAGCGCGTCTACGAATTGCGCCGGCGTCAGCGAGGTTGCGTAGGCTGTGGTGAAACGTGTGCGAGTAACAAAGTCGTTCGCAAATACCACCTTGTTGGCTTCCAACAGTTGTAAAGCGCCCGGCTGTCCGATCACTACTCCATTGGAAATCTGAAACGAATCAGGAACAAACTCACTGCGCCGAATGATGGGCACGGAAAGTTGATGGGATCCAGGCCCGGGGAAGGTCGAGGTGCCTGTGGCATCGCCGTAAGCGACCTTATACATGCGCTCGACCAGATAGCCGGTCTCCTGAAACTCTATTGAAAGGAAGAAGGCGGCCGAAACATTAATGCGCCGGATCTCGATACATGATTGATCGCTGCCGCACGAAGTAATCTGATCAGCCCAAAACGCCAGGCCGCCCGCATCAGGTTCCCGGTTGAGAAAATCGAGGTAGTGCTGCCTGACAAAGAAGAGCGCGTTGGCGTTGTCGAGAGGATTCGGCGTACCCGGAGAGTCGTTGTCAGAAATCGCCACCGCAGCCACGCTCGTCGCGCCGAGGATTGTCCCAATCGGATTGGTCAACGTTACGTTGAAAGTTTCAGTCGATTCCTGGAAAACGTCGTCGACGATCAAAACGGGAAAGCTCTTGCTGGTTTCACCAGCGGCGAACGTAAGCTTCCCCGCAACCTGAGTGTAGTCGCCTTTCTGGGTGGCAGTCCCGTCGCTGGTCGCATAATTAACAGACGCCGGCATCGAGGTATCGCCGCTACGCGTAACCATAATCGTCGCCGAGAGGCCCGACTCAGTCACGTCAAACTGCGGAAGTGAAAACTGAACACCATTCACGTAAACCGCGGTCATCGTGTGATTGATATCCATAGTCACGCTGGTAGCTTGATTCGTCGAAAAATCGACCCCATCGCGCTGCCATTTAACGAAGTCGCTTCCGGCTGCCGTCGCCGGCGCTGTCAGATTTACCACGCTGGAGATGTCATAGAGACGGGTGAACTGCGTCGTGCCGTTACCCAGGCTGTTGTTGTCGTTAGGACTCACCGTGATGTTCACGCCGGTGTTGGGATTGGCGGAAGCGACTGTCAGAGTACGACCAATGATATAGACAGCCGTCATGGTGTGAGGTGCATCCATCGACAAACTGGTAGCCGGATTCGTTGACCAGTCAACTCCGTCGCGCTGCCACTTTTGAAATCTGTTACTGCCTGTAGTTGCGGGCGCTGTCAAATTAACGGTGGTGCTTGGAAGGTAGCCTCGTACAAACGGCGTAGTGCCATTGCCCTGACCACCGCCGTCAGCCGGACTCACCGTTATGCTCACGCTACTACTCGGGTTGATCGAGGCCACTGTCAACGCATGAGTAAGGCTGCGAGGCAGGAAGGTGACCGTCTGCGCGTTGGTCAAATCTATGATTGTGCCCTCAGCGGTGTGTGAGGGGATGACATATGTGTCCAGCTCGCCGGCGGAAATCCCAACCACTCGGGAAATAGTGTCGGCGTCTGGGCTCTGGGCCGCGCTTCCGTAGCGAGTCAGAATCGTGCCGTTACTGCGCAGCTCGATCTCAAAACTCACCGGCAATTCGGTCGCTAGCGTTCCGTTGCCAAAGGTCACCGTTTGCCAGCGAAAGATTATCGTGTTCGCATCTGGAGTGACTACATAGATGTCATCTCCAACGCGGCGATCCGTACGCAAATCGTCCCAGAGTCCGGCAATCATTTTGAACTGCGCCAAACCAACCGCAGAGCTAACCGCGTCATTGGCAGGCGGCGTCGTAAAATACATAGCCCCGTTCGAGGTTACCTTAACCGAAATGAAATTCTCACCAAAGAAAGGAAACGAGAACGGCAATGCCTGGGTCTTGAAACAGTCGTCGCAATTAGTTGAGAGACCGACTCCTCCGGTTGAAAGTGCAACCGGAGCTGACAGCGGGGTCAAATAAGGATCACCTTCATTCGGGCTAACAGAAACAGCAAGGGTTGCCGGCACGCCTTCGTTGCCTGCATTGTCAAACTCACGAAGACTTATTGTTCCGATGAGATGGCGGTAAGGGATCTTTACGTCAACGGCCTGAACAACCCCGGACGCTGCCGGAATCACATTCTTCAAAAAGATAACGGCGCCGCTGGATGCGTCGGTGAAACTAACGGCGTAAAGCGAGGCCTGCCCGCTCGCTCCGTCGTCTCCGGAAGCTGTCCAGCCGATGTTAAAGCTCCGACCAGTCTGAGTATTCACATGAAAATTGCCAACAGTTCCCGGCGCGGTTACATCATTTTCCGCCACCGCAGCCATGCTGTTGGCAACGTTGAGTCTTTTTCCGGTCACTGTTTTGCCGGCCAGTGAAGCCACCGGATCGCCGTTGTAGATCAAAAGCCCCTTGAGCTGTTGGATAGTTAGATTCGGATTCTGCGCCAGGAGTAATGCAGCTGCGCCGGCTACATGCGGCGTAGCCATCGAGGTGCCGCTTAAAAACGAATAGGTATTGCCCGGGGTAGTACTGAGAATACCAATGCCGGGTGCGCCCATCTGCACGGTCGCAGCGCCGAAATGAGAATCGCCCGCGAGATTATCGGTTTGTCCGGTTGAGGCCACGCCTATGACGTTCGGGGCCGCGTATCCCGACGGATAATGGGGCACGATGTCGTTGTCCGGCTGTGTGCTAAACCCGTCAACGTTTCCCGCCGAAGCTACGAAAAGAATCCCAGATTGGTTCAAGGCATTGATTGAGTCGAGAAAGGATTGCGTAAACTGGTCGTCTCCGTAACTGTTGTTAAGTATTCTCAGATTGGCGCCTTGTGTCCCTCCACTACTAACCCAAAGGTCTCGCATCATCTTTGCGTAATTACACGCGCGTATCGAGTCGGCAGTATCGGCTTGAAAGCCGTCAATGAACTTGAGAGACATCAAACCCACGCCCCAGTTAACTCCCACGACTCCGATCGCGTTATTCCCAACCGCGCCGATCGTGCCTGCGACGTGGGTGCCATGGGTCTGCGGCGTGATTGTTCCGCTGTTCAGCGCGAAGTCGTAACCATGAATGTCGTCAACGAACCCATTGCTGTCGTTGTCGAGGCCGTCAGGCGTGGCGCCTTCGCCGGGATTTGTCCAGATGTTCGCAGCAAGATCCTCATGAACCAGATCGATGCCTTCATCGATTACGCCCACCACGATTCTGGGGCTACCGAAACCCGCCTGCACTGTATCCGAGCTGCCTTTAATGGTGTCCCAGGCTGTGGGCGCGCCGATTTTCAGGAGGCCATAAAGTTCGTTGCTTAAGAAACGCGGATCGTTTGGATTCGCATCCAAATGCAAAAGGTAATTCGGTTCGGCATAGAGCACATCAGGCTGCGCCTTAAGCGCTGCAATCGCCGCCATGGTGTCTTCCGGAGCCACGTGGGCGAGACGCAGACCGGGAACGATATCCGCGCCTTCGAATCGTTCGATTTGAATAGAAAGTTGACGACCGTCAGAGCTGACCAGCTTCTCGAGAGTTTTTTGTTTGGCTAGTCGCTCGCTGCGGTAACGAACAAGTGCCTGACCCGGGACAAACTTCGGCCGGCGTTTTTGACTGTTGTTCGAGCGAGCCTGCTCCTGGGTAGCGCTGGAAGTCGGCGGCAGGGCGGCGGCCAGGAAGATTGTCAGCGTAAAGAGCAGTAAAAACAGGAGACCGAAACGCGTGCTCCTCGACTTCATGCTCAAGAATGAACCCTGCATAAGGGCAACTCTCCTAAAACTAAGAATGATTTATGAAATCGGGTTGTTTGTCAGAGTCAGAATCCGGGGAGCCAAATTCTCAGGTATGAGTTCCAGAAACGACCGCGACAACGATCGCAATAAATTGTTTGACGCCGCGCCAAATATATACCAGTTCGCTTCAGGTTCACAGTCGCCAGACCTAACAGATGATCTTATGTCCGATAAGCTTTAGGAAGCTCTGATCAAGTTAGGCCTAAGGGTTTCTTCAACCCGCGTAGTGGGTGTCAGCATAAAGTCTGGGGTGGAGCGGAGCGCAACCCCAGGAGACAAAACGGTTAAGAACATCAGCGCGCGGTAGCGTGCGACAGCCGGTGGACAAAAAGTAATTTTCGGCAATTCCACTTTGGTGAAGGATAACGGCTTGTTCGATCGCGCTGTCGCCCGCTACCGCGGGCTCATATTCGTAGACTGTTCTTAGTCCTGGGGTTCCGCTGCGCTCCACCCCAGGCTTTACGCTTTCACCCGCTCCGCGGGTAGGTGACACGCGGGTTGGTGCGCGTTGAACTTATTCAGAGTTTCCTTTAGCTTGTCGTTACCGGTGACAAACTAAAGGCTAGCGGACAGCGGATTTCCTTAGCGGAAGCGCTGCCCGAGTTGTTCAGTGCCGAAGGTGCCGATCCCGTTTAATCGGAAACTAAATAGCATCCCCTTCTCCTGTCGAACTCCAACGTTGTAACTGTTGTACTG
>JBOGOP010000285.1:0-7242 GCA_050747225.1 Pyrinomonadaceae bacterium | reverse complement strand
GAGCAAGAGATGCGCTGTCCTCAATCGAGCAAGAACGATGCCAGAAACCCTAATCGCCTCAATCCGAAGAATCTGCCTCATTAACGCACCAGCAGCGGCACCTTTGGCGGAATCCCGCACCGTTTTCGCGGCTGCCAACACGGTATCGTGCAGTTGATAAACGGAATTTACCGCCGCAAGGTGACGCTGAAGGTCCCCACATTACCGCTGCTGTCAAACGCCCGCAGGCTGACCGAATGTTCCCCTGGCGCCAGTGCCGGCAGATCGACAGAATATCGCTCGTGCCCGCTATCAGCAATCCCGTCATCGGGAAACAAAGGCGTCCAGGGCGCACCATCAAGGCTGAAGTCGCCCCTTCTAATCTTGCCGGTGGAGTCGTCAACCTCGAACACTACGCGGCTGCTGCTTCCTCCCGACTGCGCCGGCGCGACTATACGCACAACCGGCGGCGTGTTATCGATGTCTACCGGCTCGCTAGGGCGCTCGCCGGAAAGCGACTGGCCAAGCGGATTATCAGGAGCGTCAGACGCGATGATTTTGACGATGTAGCGTCCGTCCGCAAGTGTGGCGCCGTCGATTGTGTAGAAGTTGTCGCGCAGCTTGTCCTTTAACAACCGAAACGTAGTTTCGTTTAGCGGTCGATAGTAGATTGCGTATTCCAGAGTATCGCCATTTCGATCTTCAGCTTGCCATTGAAATGAACGCGCGCCGCGTTGAAAAATTCGCCGCGGTACAACCTGGGCGGCGGCTCCGAAGAGCGACGGGTCCAGACCTGACGACTCGACATTAGGATCAATCTGGAGCTGAGCGATCTGTTGTAACCCAACACCAATCGGCAGCGAACTAATAGATAAAACTTCAGGAGCAACGTTGCGCGGAAGATACGCAAGGCTTGCGTCATCCATCCAGGTCTGGCTGGCGCCGCCCCCCAATCGGAGGGTTGCTCGCCATTGCACAAATCGCGCGCGCGGACTTGAGATGGGACTTCCCTCGGGATTGCGATATGGACTACTCCATTCGCTCCACGTCGAATCTGGTCGCTCACCGTTTCCGGTTCGCGTTTGCAACTCAACGTTGCCGCTGCCGCGCCACCAGATTCGCCCCCAGGAGGCAGTCAACTTTGCATCACGAACCGTTGACTCATACGAACCTTCAGCAACCAATTCCTGCCCGAACCGAAACAGTCTGCCCTGGTTGCTGGACGCCGCATAGATCTGATTCCCTCGCGACAGAAAGGAAGAAATCTGCCCTTCGCTTGACTGCAAGAGCAGCGTATCGCGACCGTCGTTGGTAACCGAGTAGATCCGTCCCTTATCGGAGGTTCCAATTAAGACGCTTCCCACCTGCAACGCCGGAGCAATAGCGAAGGCGGTAATTGAAGTTGAACTCCAAACGACGTCTGCACCACCGTCAGGCAGTATCCGAAATACCGCGCTGCGGGCCGTTGAAACATCTGTGCGACTACGCGACGGTTGACCGGGTGTCTGAATAGGCGCTCCACTCTCGTCAATTGCCGTGATCGTCACCGATGTACTCGTTCCCCCACCACTTTGATCTGATGGCTGCGGCACGGGCGCCGGTGTAGATTGGCCACGGCTGGTAGCGGCAGCATCGCTTAGAGCAAGTGCATAGATCGAGCCATCAGCCGCTGTGGCCAGCGCGTGTATTTCTCGCAGTTGGGCGTCGAACAAAGCAAAAGCTTTGCCCTCAGGTGAGATGCGCAGGACCAGCCCGCCAGGATCGGTCCCAGCAATCAGATCTCCCTGGGCGGTAACTGCGAGCGATATTACGTGGGTTTGATTCGTCGCGATCAACAACGAAGACTCGGGCTTAGCACCAGCCGCGCGTACGCGATAGAGCTTGCCATTGTCGCCGGTGCCGACCGCCAGTGATCCGTCGTTGAGGACGGCCAGCGACCAAATGTATTTATCGGCGGGATCAAAAAATACTTCGGCGTGCCCATCGGCAGTTATCCGGTAAACTTTTCCGTCGGGAGACGTGCCCGCGTAGAGTGCGCCATCTTTTCCGGTCGCCAGAGCAGTGACATCCAACTCGGCAGCGTCATAAAACAAAGCGCCGCGGCCATCGGCAGAGACCTTGAAAATCTTTCCGTCGTGCCCGGTACCCAGGTAAACATTTCCCTGAGCGTCCACTGAACTTGCCCAGACAAACGCCTGCTCGGTGTTAAATACCTCGGTGAAGTTGGGCGCCAGCATCAACATACCGGTGTCGCTTATTGAGACTCCGCGCGCGTCGCCCTTGAGCAAATCAGCGCGACCACTTGTTTCCCAGACGATAGGTTGCCCGGCATAAGTGGCGGCGGTCGAAACTGCAAGCACAAGAAGTGCGGCAACAAAGCCGCTAAAGAATTTTCCTGGATGTTCTCGTTGTTTAGCTTTAAGCATGTTTTGGTTTTAGTTTCCTATGTATTTTGCGTACAACGATCGGGCCGTCGTGATCTCACTAGTGCCCCGGATTATCGAGCGGGCATCTTGAAAAACCGTCAACTCAAATTCTCCCGTGCAAAAGCGCAGCAGATAATCATTAAACTTGACCTCGCCAGTCACCTTCAGCCTTTCGGCAAGTTCCTGGAAGTTTAGTTGGGTTGCTCGTGATGGCGAAACTTGCACCGCATTTCGACCACATAACACTGCGGCAAAGTCTCCGGACGCGGCTTCCAAAGTATCAAACCGGCCGACCGCGCAAGTTGGACAATCTGCGGACGGAGGACCCGGATTGATTTTTCGCCATTCATTTCGCCAAACATCAAACTGCATCAACGCGCAGTGTAAATCCCTGGTTTGGCCCGTCAGTAGTTTGATAGCTTCAGCCACTTGAACAGCCGCCACCACGCTAATGATAGGCATAATCACGCCAGCCGTATCGCAGGTGGGAGCGCTGGCAGCGGGCGGCGCCTCTTCAAACACACAGCGCAGACAAGGTGTTTGATGCGGTCTAATGGTCATTGTTACGCCGTAAGATCCGACCGCAGCGCCATAAATCCAATTGATTTCGTGCTTCACGCAGGCGTCGTTGATTAAGTATCTCGTTGCAAAATTGTCTGTGCCGTCCAGGACGACGTCGCAGTCCTTGATGAGGCTCTCAATGTTTGAATGGTTAACGTCAGCGATCCTTGAGTCAACTTCTATCTCTTTATTTATCTCTCGAATGTGATTGGCAGCCGCCACCGCCTTAGGCATTCGTTCGTCCGCATCGCGCTCAGTGAACATCGTCTGTCTCTGAAGATTTGAAGCTTCGACAAAATCACGATCGACGATTCGAAGTCTACCGACTCCCGCGCGGGCCAGGCTTTCGGCATGCGCAGATCCCAGCGCGCCACAGCCGATTATCACTGCGCGCGATTGTAGTAATTGGCGCTGGCCTTCCTTGCCAATTCCGCTGAACAGGATTTGCCGGCTGTAGCGTTCGTTCATTTCTCAAGTCTCAAATTTCAGATCTCAGATCTCAGGTTTTGAGCCCTCGCTCCGCAGCCTCATACATCACGCCCTCCGGCGGCGCTGCGCCGGTCCACAATTTGAATTGTTCAGTCGCCTGGGCCACAAGCATCGCCAAACCGCCCAGCGTCTGACATCCAGCCTCACGCGCCTCGCGCAAAAACCTCGTCTCAGTTGGATTGTAAACTAAGTCGTACACTAAGCGCGCACCGCGCAGTTGAGTGACTGTTGCCGGAGTTTCATTCTCAAACTGTCCCAGCGTCCCTAATGGCGTCGCGTTTACTACAACGTCAAAGCCCTCGAAACAGGCCCCTTTCAACGGCATCCATTCGGCTCCGAATCGCTCAGCCAGAGCGCTACCTTTCGCGGCATCACGGGCAACGAGCTTCGGCTTCGCACCTGCGTCCTTGAGACTCCATAAAGCTGCACTGGCCGCGCCTCCGGCTCCGATAACTGCGCAACGAGCATCGCGCAGGTCGCCGAACGCCTGTACCACCGGTTTGATAAAACCGGGAGCATCCGTGTTGAAGCCATATAATGCTTCCCCCTCGACCAGGATGGTATTAATGGCGCCGATCTCTCGCGCGGCGGGATCAATCCAATCGAGTTGATCCATCACAGCCAGCTTATGCGGCGCTGTAACACTCAAGCCGCGCAGGCGCCAGTCGAGCCCTCGCGTCCGCGGGTGAACCATTCGCTTCATGAATTTTTTGATGTCCCGGGTCTCGAAGGGAATAAACACCGCGTTCGTTTCCGTTGCTGCAAACGCCGCGTTGTGGATCCGCGGAGACAGGGAGTGTGAAACGGGACAGCCTATCAGCCCGAAAATTTCCGTCTCGCGGTTAATCTTCTCGAGTCGATAGACTTCCGTGAGTTCGCTGATTGAGAGTTGCCCAGGAGCAGTAGCGGTTTCATTGTCGAGTGAGGCGTAAGTTAGAAAACCGCCGCGCGCTGGGCCCAGGATACGAGTAACAATTCCCGCTGCACCCATGGCGATGGCGATCATTTCCCGACCGTCTTCGCGTGCGCGTTCAAGGAGCTTAAAGACCTGGAGGCAATCGATCGCATCGTCAACCTGCACGGCTATTTTCAAAACGCGCGCCGGTGTGAGGCCCATGCGGGCGTAAATCTGATCGAGCTTAGCACTTACACCAGCAAAATCATGGTGTGAACAAATTGTTCGACTCCAATCGATCGGCATCGATGATGAGGTTTCCGGCGAATGGAATTTCTCGGCAAGATCCAGTTCGACGTCGAAAAAACTTGAAGAGAAGATTGCCTCTGACCAGAACGTCTGGCGCGTAACATCATCCAGTACACGTTGGCCACCCTCTTGCGACGGCCGGAAGGTCAGGATTGATTCACAAGCTGCCTGCTGCAGAAGTTTTGTGATTGCGTCTGCGCCAGTCTCAAGTTCGAGTGGCTCAAGGCAGTCCAGCCTTACCTCGATCAGATCACAAAGCGCGACAGCCGTTGCTATCGCCCGTTCGAGTGCGGCAACAGTTGGTTCACAGAGTGAAATGCAAACACGTGGGTTTTGCGAAGAGTCCATTAAGGAAACAGCTGGCTATCTTCCTGAGGCGAGGTTACTCGTCGAGATGTCGTGTAGGCGCCTCGGCGCCGAGATGTCTGGTTGTTCCTTCCGTGACGCTCGGCGGCGGAGGTATCAGTTCGCCCGTATTGCGTGCAGGAAACGCATCAACGCGGCGCGGGGACGCGATTGCCGGCTGGCCCATGGCATTTGGGAGATACGCGCGCTTCTCGCGTTCCTTGATCCGAATATACTGCGCTACACCGGTTCCCATCATCGAAAACGCTGGAATCAACATCCAGAACCACCACCCGGTTCCCATTCGCGAAAATCCGAGCGCGATTGCAATTAACAGAAAAGCAAAGCCCATGAAGGCGTTTCTGAAGGCACTGTCCAAACCAAGTTTGCGTCGTCTTCCACGCTTTCCGCGCTTGCCACAACCAATCCCAGAGTCTGAGTCGTCATCCTCGCTCGCTTGCGGCAACTGCCCGCTTAGCGCTTGAGGCAGCAGACTGATGTTGGCGCCGCAGACTCGGCAAAAGCTGGCGCCATCAAGATTCTGAGCCGCACACTTGGGACAAAACATTTCGTACCTCCGATTGACTTCTCGTCTTTGCCTGAATAGAACGCAGTTACTTCCGAGTCCTATCGTTCCAACTTCCCCGCATTCCGCTGCCGTAAAGCTTCATAAAGGATGACGCCTGCAGCTACGGAAACATTGAGCGATTCTATCCGCCCCAGCAAAGGAATACGAACTAACGCATCGCATCGTTCCCGCACCAGACGATGTAAGCCCGTTCCCTCACCCCCAACAAAAAGAGCGCTGGGTACGGTCCAATCCCATTCTGTGTAATCAGAAGTGCCATCCGCGGCGGCGCCAATTACCCAGATGTTACGTTGTTTCAGCTGCTCTATCAATTGGACCAAATTTGTGACCCTGGCCACAGAAATGTGTTCCAGTGCCCCTGCGGCGGTCTTTGCTACTGTTGCTGTCAGGCCAACAGCGCGACGCTCAGGAATGAATACGCCAGTAACACCGGCGCATTCGGCGGTGCGCAGAATCGCGCCCAGGTTGCGAGGATCCTCTACTGCGTCCAGGCCAAGCACGAGCGGTGGTTCAGCGGTGCCTACTCGTGCAGCCAACGCATCAAGTAATTCTTCAGCGTCGCGGTAGGTCGCAGCGGCCGTTCTCGCGATAACTCCCTGGTGCGTCACGTCAGGCAAAGCGCGATCGAGCGCAAACTTTGGGGCTCGATGTACCGGCACTCGGGCGTGCCTGGCTAAGTCCAGTAACTCACGCAAACGCTCATGCCTCGCGCCTTCAGCAATGGTGATGTGTTCGAGCTTTTTGTTGCCGGCCCGAAGAGCCTCGAGCACCGGATTGAGACCGTAGATTTGATTTGCCCCACCTGCCTGGCTCGAGTGGTTAGAGTCAAAGTCCGACTCCCCCGATTTAGCTTCGCTGCGTTTTGGCCTCGGTCGGGTCGGCTTACGAGTCGTCATCAATTCTCTCCGGGCTCGCCGAAGGTTTGGCTCGCCTGGCCTGACGGCACGGTGGTCTGAAGGTAACGACGAAGTCGGGAGTATCGTGAGAATTGTATTTCGTTGCTCAGCTCCACGACCTTTCCTACGCTGTATTTCCCCGGCCGGTCCCGTTGCCAACCGCCTGCCTGGTTTTGTTGTTCGGAAGGCCAGACAGCTTCAAGGGTCTTGCGTAACGAATTAAACGAGTCGTCATATTCAGCCTGCGGCGCGCCATCACGAATGAGCTTTAGCAGCGTTGCTATGTTCTCACCAGCCAGCAAGCCTTTCCTCGATCCAAGGCAGGAAAAGTCGAAACTATTGGCTGAAATACGAAAAACCGTCGTTTGTGATCGAGCATAAAAGTCGGCCACAGTTTCATCAGTTGTAAATTCGCTTGAATCGAGGATGTTGTTCTCCGCCCGTTTGCCCTGGCGCTCTTTTAACTCAACTCGTTTGACGATTACCCTGCCAACAACCAGCAACGTGAGATCAGACCAGCGAACCTGGATGAAGGGCGCTTCGGGAGTTTGATAAGCAAAGACGCCCGAGCCATCAATCTCAACTGCGCGCACTTTTACAACTCCTGAACCGTCGGTCCCCGGTTCGGCATCTGGCATAATAGCGGAGTCAATCCCCAGGAGGCTGAGCCGGCGTTGAACCAGTTGCGCTTCGTCAATCGTGGCAGCGCGCGCGAGTGGCAATGGCGTTGTCGAAATCAGGATGCGACTCAGG
>JBOGOP010000284.1:0-7277 GCA_050747225.1 Pyrinomonadaceae bacterium | reverse complement strand
ACATCGTAGTTGTCAATCATCACCTGTTTTTTGCGGACCTTGCCCTGCGCAACAGCCTTTACGGAACAGTCCTTCCCGATTATTCAGCAGTTATTCTCGATGAAGCGCATTTAATCGAAGACGTTGCCTCTGAGTATTTCGGCACTCAGGTGTCGAACTATCAGGTCGATGATCTGATCCGCGACGTTGGCGCCGTGCCTTACGAAGACGCCGAAGCTGATCGCGAGATAACCAAGACGTCGTCGCGCGTGATGCGCTTTGCGGCCGACTTCTGGATGGGTTTCCGCGATGGACGCGGCGAAGAAGGGCGTTATCCGATCATTCCCGGCAGCTTCACTGTAAGAAATAGAGAAGGCGAGTTGGAACCGACACCGCTTGGTGATCTATACCTCGCCCTCGACGGCGCATTAGGCCGACTGGAAACAACCCTGGACGCCCTTAAAGAAAAGCCTCCTGAAATTGAAAACCTCGTGCGTCGCATTCGCCAAAGTAAGTTTGATCTGCAGTTCATCGTTACGGGAGCCGATAAGAAGTTTGTCTATTGGACGGAGCGCCGCGGCCGTGGCTTCTTTTTGCGCGCTTCACCAATTGATGTCTCGGGGCTCCTGGAAGATAAGCTGTTTGAGAAAGTTGATACCGTGGTGTTGACGTCCGCAACGCTTTCCAGCGCGGGCAACTTTTCGTTTATTCGCGAGCGCCTCGGGTTGAATTCAGCGGACGACTTGATCGCTGAATCGACCTTCGACTTTCAAACCCAGGCGCTTCTTTATCTGCCGGAGAAGATGCCGGATCCGCGTTCGCGTGAATGGGCGGAGGCGGCGGCAGCAGAAGTTGTGAAGATCGTCAACGCAACTGAAGGCCGCGCGTTTGTGCTCTCCACCAGCCTGGCCGGAATGCAGTCGCTTTATGACCTGGCGATGCCGGAGATTGAGTATCCCTGTTTCCTGCAGGGTAGCGCCTCGAAGGGAAGATTGCTGGAGCGATTCCGGCAAACACCGAATGCGGTGCTGTTTGCCACCTCGAGTTTTTGGCAGGGCGTGGACGTTCGTGGCGAACAGTTGTCGTGCGTGATCATCGACAAGTTGCCGTTCGCGGTGCCTACGGATCCGATTGTTGCCGCGCGGCAACGCTACATTGAAGACGAGGGCGGCTCGAGTTTCTTTGAATACAGCGTGCCGCAGGCGATCATTAGTTTGAAGCAGGGACTGGGACGACTGATTCGCAGCACGACCGATCGCGGCGTGCTGGCTGTGCTTGATCCGCGTCTAAAGACCAAGAGCTATGGCCGGTTGTTCTTGAAGAGTTTGCCGCCGTGCCGCGTGACTTCAGACATTGGAGACTTGGCGCAAGTGTTTGCGGGACAGTCCAAAGTCCAAAGCCCAAAGTCCAATGTCGTTGAGTTGGTCTAGCGCATTGCTTGCGACTTTAGACTTTGGACTCTAGACTTTGGACTCTTTCTTATGCCGGGTCAATTTGAAGTAATGATCGAACGCAACTTCTCCAGCGCGCATCAACTGCGTGGCTATAAGGGCAAGTGTGAAAACCTGCACGGCCACAACTATCGCATCGAGATTTACGCGCGCGGCAGGGAACTGGACAACATCGGACTGCTGGTGGATTTTGTGGAGTTGAAAGCGGCAGCGGATGAGGTGGTGCAGTATCTCGATCATCGCAACATTAATGAACTCGATCCATTCGTTGAGCTACAACCTTCAGCAGAAAATCTGGCGAAGTATATTTTGGAGCGAGTTGGCGCAAAAGTAACTGACGAGCGGGTGCAGATTTATAAGGTTAGATGTTTTGAAACGCCGACGAGCGTGGCGACCTACCAGGTCGAGTAGGCGGAAGGCAGTAGGCAGTAGGCAGTATTTGGTTTTCTGCTTACTGCTTTCTGCCTACTGCCTTCAATCTCAGATCTCAGATCTCAAATTTAAGATCCAAGACTCAGGCGGACACCAGCGCCGACACGTCAATATTGTATTTTCTGATCTTGCTATAAAGTCGCGGGCGGTAGATCCCAAGCAGATTCGCGGCAGCCTGTTTGTTACCCCCGGTGCGTTGCAGCGTTTTCTCGATCACCAGGCGTTCGATGTCCTCGAGAGACATGTTTGCCGGTACGTCCCAACCGGTTCCAGCCGGCGATCCTTCCGGCACCGTGCCGTTGTCGAACGGCAGATCGACCGGCTCCACTCGATTCCCTTTCGCTAACAACACAGCTCGTTCGATCACGTTTTGCAATTCGCGCACATTTCCCGGCCAGGTGTGTCCGAAAAGTCGCTGATACGCTGCCTGCGAGACTCCGTCAATCGAGCGCTCGTATTTCTGCGCATACATGTGCAGGAAGTGTTCGGTCAGGAGTTGAATATCTTCACTTCTTTCGCGCAGGGGCGGCACGTGAATAGTAATGGTGGAAATGCGATAGAAGAGATCATCGCGCAGCAGACCATCGCGGATGGCGTCGGCGGGTGGACGATTTGTCGAAGAGATTAACCGGAAGTCGACCGCGTAGGTCTTCTCCGAACCAATCTTGCGGTAACTGCGTTCCTGTAACACACGGAGAAGTTTTGGCTGTAATTCGACCGGCATTTCTGCGATCTCGTCCAGCATCAGAGAGCCGCCCGCGGCGTGTTGTACCAATCCCTCCTTGTCGGCATGCGCGCCGGTGAAAGCGCCCTTGGTGTGGCCGAACAGTTCTGATTCAATCAGTTCCTTCGGCAAAGCGGCGCAGTTAACTTTAATGAACGGTTTTCGCGCGCGTAAGGAATTGTAGTGGATCGCGTTGGCGATGAGTTCTTTACCAGTTCCCGACTCGCCAACGATCAGAACGTTCGCATCGGATTTCGCTACGGACTCAATCGTTTCATAAATAGTTTGCATCGACTTTGACGAGCCGATGATGTTGAAATACTCGGAACGCGTGGAAAGCTGCCGGCGCATGTTAGCGTTTTCGGTCAGTAACTCTCGCTGCTTCAGCGCATTCTTGATCCGTCGCAGGAGTGTATCGAGTTCGAAGTTGTCCTTCTCAACAAAATCGAAGGCGCCCGCTTTGCTTGCTTCAAAAGCGCGGGGACCGGATCCATGCCCGGTGAGAACAATCACCTCGGTTAACGGCCTGGCATCCTTGATATGACGAACGACGTCGAGACCATCCATGTCGGGCAGTTGCAAGTCGCAGATCGCCACTTGATGACCGCCTTGATCAAATCGCTCAATCGCCTCAGCTCCCGTGTCAGCGGTGTCGACTGAAAAGCCTTCCTCGACAAGATGCTGCTTCAAGGAATCCGCCATCGTCTCCTCGTCGTCAACAACCAGAATGCGCACGTCCTTGTTTTCCACTCTTCTTCCTCCCGAAACCCTTCTGTCAGTTTTACGGTTCTGCTATTTGCTCTGACTTTCAGTCACGGAGCGAGCGGCAGGCGCACGCATAAAACGCCGTTTTGCCGTGTCGCTGAACCCCCATGCGCTTCGATGATTCTGGCTGCAAGCGAAAGTCGTATTTCGTTGCTGCCTGCAAACGAGTGAAACGGATCGTGATCCGAAGAATCAAACACGCTCCACTCAACCACTCCGTCTCGCCTGGATTCAAAAGCATCGCCCTTCAAACGAATCGCCAGCGAGCCTGAATGTGCTTTGCTCGTTAACATCTTCATGGCGCTGAGCGATATCCATTTGAACGCGTCGCTAAGTAGCGTTCGATCAAATTCACCTACCAGCGGAACAGCCTCCGCTTCGACGACCACCGAGCCGGACAAGCCGCCCGTTACCGGCGGGCGATTACTAAGATTCTCGGTGTTCAGGTTCGCAGCAACCTCGCGCGCTAGTTTTTCAAGATCCGTGCCGGGTTGTTTCTTGAGATCCAGAGGCCGCCCATATTCAACAATCATCGAGAGATCTCTCGACGTCCGATCCAGGCCGGCGATCAGTCTGTTAACCGTCTCCAACTCGTCTGCGGGCCGTTCAGTTTTCTCGATTCGCTTTCGCAGGAACGTGGCATAGAGTTTGAGACCGTTCAATTGGTTTTTGAGATCATGAACTATCTGGACGGAAGCCAGTCCAAGCGCTCGCAAGGCGTCGTTATCTTTGGATTCTGATAAAAGTGGCTTCATCTGGCTTCGGAGTAATAAAACTTAACTTCGTCAGGCTCGCCGCGAAAGCGCCAGTGAAGTGTACTGATTAAACCCGACAGGGGGATTCGCTATGTTGTGTTTCAGTGCGCGATCTTAGCAAAAAAGCCGAGCGTATTCTAGTGATACAGCGGTTCTACCGCTTAGGGAAGGTCAGAGGACGTTGCTTTTGATTGCCGAATCAGCTGTGAACAAGGGACTTACCCCATGGATACTCAAGGTGAGGTGGTGACGGTTCTTCTCGTCGAGGACACGGAGGACAATCGCCAAATGATGAGGCGGCTGCTGGAGATGAGCGGCTTTCGCGTCGTTGAAGCGCTCAACGGGAGGGAAGCTGTCGAGGTGGCAACTGAAGTGAAGCCTCAGATTATCCTGATGGACCTCAGCCTTCCGTTCGTGGACGGACTGGCAGCCACGCGTCAAATTCGAAGCCTGCCGGAGCTGAGCGATGTGCCTATTGTGGCAGTGTCAGCTCATGACACTGCGGACTTTCATAGCCTGGCTCTCGATGCCGGATGCACTGCTTACGTGACGAAGCCTGTTCACTATCCCGAACTCGAGGACCTTGTTAACAGCCTGCTGCCAAGTCACTCCTGACTTCGACGCCGCGTAAAGACCCCAGGAAACATTTCTCAGCGCCCGGTGTCTAACGAAACTGAAAGTCGGTGGTGCCTGGTGACACCGAGACATTGCAAAAACAGTTTCCGGCGCACTAGAATCCAATTCGACAATCCATGGCCACTCCAGAGCGACAGGTTTCCGATTCAGACGATTCCAGACGCAGTGTAATAATCGTTGTTGCGGTTATAGCAGCGATTGGAATTGCGGCGCTTTTCTATTTGCTGATGCGCTCGGTTGGCAGCGGTTCCCCTGAGACTACACTTGAAGGTGCCATCCGAGCCGGGTCGCCGGAGTTTGAGCAGTATGCTTCAAAGATCGTGCTTGATAAGCCTGAGGCGTATGAGTCGAAGCGCGCTCTTGGCGATATTGTGATGAATCTGCAAACGGTCGTTCACAACTTCAGTGGCCGGACTCTAAGCGGGCTCGAAATCAACGGAATCGTAGTTGACCACCAGGGAAAGCCGGTCAATCAGCATGCGGCAGTGGTCCTTCCCAACTCCAGGCAGCTTGAGTTGGAAAACAACCGGAGTATAGCCGTCCAGGTAACGCTGTTGGGGATGACGGACAAAGACGACCGCGCCAACATTAAGATGGAAGTAACAGGATTTAAGTTCAAGTAGAGCTTGCCATGCGCAGACAGAGGAGCGTCAGTTTGAAGACCGTTACTAAGACTCTTCAGACCCGCCGGATTCAAGAAACAACTCTTCAAGAGACTGCTTTAGAGGTTGCACCGACACGAGCTTTCCGCCCGCTTTTCGCAGCGCTGCCATTACACGATCCACATCCTGCTCATCTTTAATCTCAATGCGCAATCCCGCCGGAGTAGATGTCAGCAAAAAGTCGTTGCCAGCCGGCAGGTGGGGTTTAAGCGCGGTTTCGTCGACACCGCTCAGCACTACTTCAACCTGATTACGGCCGGCGACTTGTTGGCGTAGCTCGTCTAGAGATCCAACTTGGGAGAGGCGACCGCCTCTTAGAATGGCCACGCGATCGCACAACACTTCAATGTCTGACAGGATGTGAGAGCACATGAAAACAGTCTTGCCTTCTTGTCGCAGCGTAGCGATTAGGTCGCGCACTTCCCGCCGGCCAATCGGATCCAGGCCACTCATTGGTTCGTCGAGAAAAACCACCTCGGGATCGTTCACCAGCGCCTGAGCCAAACCAACCCGCTGCAACATTCCCTTGGAAAACTTTCTTAGCTGCGTGTTCCACTTGCGCTCGTCCAACCTGACGGACGTTAATAACTCCTTCGATCTGGCGTTGAGCGCTCCTTTCGAGAGGCCAAAGATTTGTCCGCAGAAGTTTAGAAACTCGAGTGCGGTCAGGTAATCGTAGAAGTAGGGGTTTTCCGGCAGATAGCCGATACGACCGTGCATCGACACTTCGGCGATGTCGTGATCCAGAATTCGCGCGCTGCCTGCGGTCGGGAAGATGAGCCGCATCAACAGCTTTAGAGTTGTGGTTTTGCCGGCGCCGTTAGCGCCTAGAAATCCAAATATCTCGCCCTGATTGACCGTTAGGGAGAGCCCGTCGAGCGCGCGAACCTTTCGCTTGCGCAGGAATCCGACTTCGTAGTCTTTCGTTAAGTTATCTATTTCAATAACAGAGGTCATAGTTTGTTAAGGCGCGTCTGTTAACCGCGTGGGTTTATCTAAACGGCACTTCCGATTTTGGATCGACATCAAGGTCACAACCAGCGTTAGTCAAAACATAGGCTGTTCCGGTCGGATCAAGCGGCGCGCCGGTGGAGTCCACTTCCACGCGCAAAGCGCGCAGGAAAGGTTCAATTTCCCTCCATGATGAAGGGCATCGACCCACTCTGGCCTTGTAGGCCGACAGGACTTTGCGTAACCCGTCCCGCTGATCGAATGAGTCAAGTTGCAGCAGTCGCTTTCGTGCCATTTCCTTAACGTTGGCGTTCTCGGCTTGTTCGTACATGCGGCTGTAGATTTCGCGGGCCAGGTCGCGACTGCCGCCTTCATTAGCCATCTTTGCTTTCATCGCCACCATCCAGGGTGGCGCTCCTGGCAATTTTGAGCCTTGATCGTAGGCTTCGCCGGCTGCCTGGAAATCTCGTTGTTGCCAATAGATATATCCGAGGTGTTGATATAGCCGCCACGCGCCAGGGTTAGCAGCGATGCCTTTTTTTGTTAGACGTATCGCCTCCTGCAAATCTACAGCGGGCAGAACGACCGCCGCGTATTGGTATGGTTCGATAAACTCAGGATCCAACGTTGTAGATGTATCGATCAGTGGCGCCAGCAGTTTCAAATCGAGTTGCGCTAGATTATCAATGGGAACATTATCCGGGACATCGATGATCTTGCGACCGACATATTGGAGAGAACGCATCCAATACCAGTCTGCCGCCAAGCCGTTGAATCCAAGACTTATCCGCTTTGCCATGGTGCCGGTAAGATAGAGTTGCTCTTCTTCAATCTTCGAATCGGCCGGCGGCCGATGAGAATCAAGCCAGCGCGACAGGCCCACGACACTCTCGAGACCAATCATTAAAGTTAACAGCAAGTA
>JBOGOP010000283.1:0-7290 GCA_050747225.1 Pyrinomonadaceae bacterium | reverse complement strand
TCTCATGATTACCCGCGAAGACGAAGACTATTTTCTTAACCCACCGCCAGGCTCGGCAGCGGCGCGAGCTGTCGAATTCGGGATCGATCTGACACTCACCCTTGAGAATCTCCGCCTAACACCCGAGGAAAGAATCCGAAAGCTGGACGACTTTATTCAAGGTGTCGCAAGCCTGAAAGCATCCGCTCGCAAACTAGGCTCGAGAGATGCCACCATCAATCAAAATTATTGAAGAGCCCCTTAAGCTGCTCGGCAATCACGGCATTGAATGCGTAATCATCGGAGGAGTCGCGGCGACTCTCTATGGTTCGTCGATTCTGACAAACGATCTCGATGTCTGCTATGCGAGAAACGTACTGAACCTTGAAAGATTGGCAGACGCGCTAAAGTCCGTTAATGCGAAACTGCGGAACGCACCTCCCGACGTGCCCTTTCTTCCAGACGCCGAGACTTTGCGACGAGGTTTGAACTTCACGTTTCAGACAGACGTGGGGGCCCTTGACCTGCTCGGTGATGTGCGGGGAGTTGGCGACTACAATGATGCTGCTTCTGGCGCCGTCATGTATCAATTGTTTGGCTACTCATTTGCGGTTCTTGAGATTGGAAAGCTAATCCTGGCGAAGCGCACAGCAGGCCGCGCCAAAGACTTGGTGGCTTTACCTGAGCTTGAGGCGATCCGACGAACCCAAATTGACTAGCGGACTTGATGAACCTGCAACACGGATCATTTAGTCCAATCGCCGGGTAGGTACTTTAAAGAACCGCTGGTTCTATGCTTCCCAGGCGTCCTGCTCGCTATCGACCGATCCTTCAGCCGATAACTTTCCGGGCGAAGGAACCCGCAGCAACGCCAGCCGCTCAACCACACGCCCGTTGAGCAAGTGTTCTTCAATGATCTCAGTCACGTCACTCTCACGCACCTGCGCATACCAAACTCCATCAGGGTAAACCATCACCGCCGCTCCAATTGCGCAAAAGCCGACTGAGCCGCATTCAGTGACCACAATGCTTCCTTTGGGGTTCTTTCCCTTCTTCTCTTTGCCGAACAGCAGCTGCCTGGAAGCGAGCTCGCGGTCAAAGGCGGCCTTCACAGCCGCGCTGTCAACCGCCGAACACGACTTGCCGGTGCAGACAAAAACATGATGCTGGATGGGCGCGCCCACGATTGGAGCGAGCCCCTCAAGCCTTTCGCAATCTTCGATGAAGTAGTTCTCTGCCATAACTCAACCGTCCTGGTAAGCGTTCGCATGCTACCACGGTCGAGGGGCTGTTACGGAGTCGGGTTCGGAGTTGCGTTCAGTTTGCGTCCGACGCACTTTCATCCAACCGAGCGCGAGAAAACACGAGTGGGAGCGGTGGCGACCTGGTTCAAGTTCCCGGCACAAAGCAGGTGGAGCTCAAGCTGTAGCGATGGCAACCCCAACCTAAGCGCTCCAGGTTCTATATTTGTCTTTGCGTCGTGCATCGTCTTTCATTCTGCGTTGAGCCAGGCCGCTACCGCTCCCCGTTCTGTATTTGTGCGGCGAGGCTGTTTCGGTATTTCTTACGAAAACCATCGCCGCGAATTAAACGCGATCAGTAACTTCCTGGTCCCGTCTGTTTCTCCCTGGCCCTCTTGCTAGCGCCGAAAATACCTGTAGAATATGCTCAAAAGGGCGACCGCTCTCACAAACCGCGTCAGGACCATGCGGTTTGATTCGGTCGCCCAAAATAATGTAATGACCAGAGTTGATCCCTGAGCTTTATGGCAACCGGCCTCGTAATTCACATCTCTTCGGGTAAAGACAAGCATACCCAGGTTTTGACGGACGAAGACGTTCGCATCGGCAGCAGCGACCAGTGCGCGGTGCGCCTGCGCGCATCGTCGCTGCCGAAAAGGAGCGACGAGAACCTCGCGGTGCTCGAACTCGGACGGCGCGACGGATCTTACGTGGTAACTAGTTTTGATCAATCACTCAATCTCAGGCTTAACGGCAATGCTCTGGAATTCAACGAGACGATAGAAGACGGTGACGAACTTAGGATTGACGACACACCGCTGCTGATAACGTTCTACCCGATTCGTTCCCTGCCTGCGGTTGTCGGCACCTCTGCGCACGAGGCCCACGTCGCACCTTTCATCGAACAGGCCGCCCTTGAGTCGGCAGCCACTGCGCGCCGCGACGACGCAAAGGTTTTTCTTCGCGAGTTTACCCGAGAGCTGGTAAAGGAAATTAATCCCAGCACGAAACTGATTACCTTGGCCATCGCGGTTGCCCTGGTTGGTGGCAGTCTCTACATCGGATTCTCGATGTTCAAAGAACTTCAGCGCACTCGCCGCTTGATTGACGATCAGCGCGCGCAGCTTACGCAGGCCAAAGAACAGACGTCGAAGATGAATCAAACGCTGAACGACATCGGTCGTTCAAATGAAGAGATTCGCAACAGCTTATCTCTGGCGGTTAAGCTGCGCAGCGATTATGGCAGCGGCGTTTGTTTGATAGCGGGCACTTATTATTTTGTTGAGGCAGGCACCGGGCGACCACTCCGTTATCCTGAGGCCCAGCTGAACGAGAGTGGCGCTGCCGTCCAGAACAGTGGCGATCCGGCAACGTTGACACCCGAGGGGAATGCGGCGGTGGCCGAGTTCCAGTTTTCGGGAAGCGGCTTCTATGTTGGCAATGGGTTCGTAGTAACCAACCGCCACATCGCCCAGCCCTGGCTCGCCGATGAGCGCGCGCAAAGTTTGAGTAGTAGTGTCAGAGGCCAACCCCGGCTCAAGAAGCTTAATGCTTACTTCCCTGACCACAAGCAGCCTATTGCGCTTAAGTTCAAAGCTGCCGGCAGCCGGGACGATCTGGCCGTGGTTGTTCTGGACATCAAGGACTTCCCGACTGATATCCCCGTGATTCCGCTTGAGAGCGACGACGATTTGTTGGCGGTCGGTAAGACCGTGGTCATGATGGGCTTCCCAAACGGCATCGATCGCTTGCTGGCACTGCTTGACGAAAATGAATCACGAAACATACAGCAGCGTTATGGCGGTTCACTGGACGCGTTGCTTGGACACCTCGCAGAGTCACAACGCATTCAACCGTTAACGACCCAGGGTAATATCACCGACGTTAACAACCGGCGAATTGCCTACGATGCGCGAACGGCCGAAGGAGGCTCCGGTGCACCGGTGTTTGGACCGACCGGGCGCGTGATTGGTGTCAACTTTGCGGTGTTCACCGAGAATGAAGCTTCGAATTTTGCCGTCCCAATACGTTACGCAATCGTTTTGCTCCAACGCAGCGGATGGGAGCTTCCGCCGGAGAAAGATACAAAAGAACCGGATAACGCGCCCTCCCCAGCAAAATAGCCCCAGCGAAAAGTTAATAACCATTCTCGTTTGTTCGGCAACTTCGCAAATCCCGCAGGCATCGTAGGCCCATCTTAGTTACCCGAGCCGTAAGGTAACCATAATTTAAGGCAGTGGTACAGTCTCCAAACTGTACCACTACCTAATTTACCGGTCGTTTCGGGCGGTGTTATATTCTTTCTGATCTACGGAATTCTGTCGGCGCGTTGTTTGCTCTAGACACGTTCAATGGAGCATTCTTGCAGAATTAAGACAAGCGGCGCGGTAGGGCCACGCCACCCGAAGGATTGGTAGTGCCCTAATTTGTAACGCGAACGGTTAGTTTGCGATGACTGATTGGCCTTGACGCCCGCAAACTAACAGTTTGCGTTACCAGAACCAAACCAGGGAACCGCCGAAGGATTCATAAGGTTGAAAACTACCAGGGGTTGCTGGAAGATGCGCATTTGTCCCGACAGATCGTCGCGAAAAGCCAGTGTCCTGGTTTCCGTCCTATTAGTCTCTTTTCTATCCTCTACCTTTGCCCTGTCTCAGGACGTTCGCTCTCAAGCCCAAGCGCAGCAAGTTCAGCGAAATCCAACAGTCTCTTCCGGCGACGAGATATTTCGCCTCGAACGCGTGCCCGTTGCCGGCGGCGCTGAACTCATTACTATTCAAGCACGGCTGGACGGGATTCAAACTCCGGAACACGGCAACTGGGTTCCCCTTGTAACCGTGCTGCGCGATACTTTGGGCGACTCGAGTCCCGAAAACGATCGTCTCCGCTACGTTTGGCCGTTAACTTACACGCGCCCCACGATTGGACAACGTCTTTCGGGCGCGGTGCCTTTCCTTTATTCAAGAGTTGGCAGCAGGAATTCCGCTCCCGAGAAGGCGCCACCGCCCGTACTGGATCTTGCCGCCGCTGATCGCGATGTTTGGAACAAGATTTTTTGGACGGCGCTGCAGAGCCTTTTGCTCGATCCCTACGGCATCCCAGTCAAGGCCTCGACTCGTTCTTACCGCCAAAACTCCAGCGACTATCGCAAGTCGCACATTATCCGTGCCCTTTCTGTGCTTTCTCTTTATGAAGCCGTCGCAGGTTCCGAGGGTACGCCGGCTTTTTCGGAGTCTGAGCTCGCTGAAATTCAAGCGCGACTGAAGCTCACTGATAAGACCTTCGGCGGTTTGGTCGGCGACCTGAATCTGCAGCGCTACAACGAGCAACAGGTAACTGACCTGCGCGATACGCGCGGACATAACTGGGAATTGCTACGCCAACGTGCGGAAGCCGAGTCACTGCTTTTTGAACCATTGCAGATGCCGGATGGGAGCCCGACTCATGCCATGCTCTGGGTTGCCAAATCAGACTTAGTAGCGAATCAGGGTAAACAATATGACGGCCGCTTCCTGAACATCTCGAATCCATGGGCGGACAAGCGTTTGCTGGAGTGGAAAGGCTACACCGAAAGGCGCTTCGTGGATTCAGAGAACCGCGCTGTTTCGCAGGAGACGCCGGGCGCACGCGCCGCCGAGCTCGTACCTCTTGCGCTTTACGGATTAGACAGTCCCAAAATCCCTGCGCTGCTCGTCGATTTTCGCGACACCTTCAATCCTAAGAAACGCGAAATATCGGGACGGGCTTTGCAGGATGTCACCCGTAACGTTCTTTCGGTTTCGCGATATGGCGATCTGCCCTACTTTCTCGGCAGAACAGTTTTTGATTTCGTTACTGGCCGCCGCGGTATGGACATTAATCAACCGTCGCGGCTTCGCACCTATTCACAGCTGAAGCTGCTTCTCTCTCTTAATCAATCGCTCAATCCGGAACTGCGCGAGCAGCTCGGCCATCGGCTGGAGAGGGTTTCGTTGAACCCCATGGAAAACGACCTCGAGGCTGAGGCCAGGTTGGCAACTGAGCAGTATGAAGCACTGCTCGCCTACGCAGAGCGCCCTGACGGCCTGCCGCTAAGGCTCGATCGAGATCGTCGCGCGGAGATGGCGAAGCTCGTTCACGGAGGAACCCAACAAACTCTTTTCCGTCTTGCCAACATTTTGAGTTTCGGAAAATACGTTCATCGGGAGAAAGCTAATCCGGGGTTGGAAACTCGGCTCGAACTCGCACGCCGCTTCGCCTATCACACTCGCTTCCTGCGCGAGGTAGCGAATTCAGGGCCGCAGATCGATGTTACCTGGGACCTTTCTGAAGTGAAACGCTCGCTTCAGTTCATCGTCGATCACGCTTCGGAAGCTGATTCAAGGAGCGCCAGCGCAGCAGCAACAATCTTCCTGCGAACGCAGGACGACGAAACGCGCCGCTTTTGTCTTGAGAGTCTGACGCACATGACCAATCCGAAAGCGAAAACTGAGTTGCTGCGCCTTTCCCAGAAAAAGGATCTCGACCAGGCGGGACGAGACTTGCTCCTCTCTTACCAACGGGCGCCGCTTCAACCAACCGGACCCATCGCAGCCTCCGGCGAGAAATCCACCAGCAGCGGCAGAGTCGATCAATAGCTATGTTCCGACTCCGCACGAACACGTTGCCCTCAAACCTGCGTGACGAGCTTCGCTACAGGATAGGTTTTTCTCGTGCGTTACTTCCGCTCGGCGTATTGCTTTTTCTTTTCGTCCCGCCGATTTCTTTTGCTCAAACGAAACGACTGGTTACCATTCAGTGCGACGGTTTGCCCTACGACGTGGTCGATCGTTTTGTGAAAGAGCGCGACCCCCGCACTGGAAAGAGCCAGCTTCCCTGGTTCGACTACATTTTCTATCAACGCGGCACTCGCCTCGCCAATTTCTATGTTCGGGGCATGAGTCTTTCCGGCCCGTCCTGGTCTCTCATTGATACCGGTCAACACCTGCAGATCAAAGGCAACGTGGAGTTTGATCGCTACACGCTGCAAACCTACGACTATCTGAATTTTGTGCCCTTCTACGTAAACGCCACTGTCGGCAGACGAGTCGACATGCCGGGTGTGGAGGTGCTCGATTCGCTCGGCATACCCCTGCTGACAGATGCGTTTCCTCATAGCGAACGTCACGCAACCTTCTCACTTTTTCAGCGCGGGCCCAGGTACATAACCTTTGAGAAGGCTTTGGAAAACAGGTTTAAGAAGGCGCCTAAAGAATTGTTTGACGAGTGGACGATGGGCGGGCTGGCGTTGAAAGGCTCCGTCCCGGATCAGCTGACTCGTGAACTCATCGAAGGTATTGCCGACCCTCGCCTTCGCTACCTTGAGGTTGTGACTACCGAATTTGATCATGCCGCCCATCACAACAACGATCGCGAATCACATCTCCTTGCATTGAAGGAGCTCGACGCGATGTTGGGGCAAATCTGGACGGCCATTCAAAAGAGTCCGCTTGCTGCCGAGACTACTCTCATACTTGTCTCCGATCACGGTTTTAATACAGACGAACGCGTTTACAGCCAGGGATTCAATCTGGTGAAGTTGCTGGGCACTCCAGAAGGTGGCGGACATCATGTGGTCACAAAACGCCGGCTGTTGCTCGATTACGCTATCAAAGGAATCAACCCATTTGTCCCTGACATCACTACCACGACAAGCGATTCGTATTACCTGAAAAAACAGAGCAATGAATATCCAACCGCAATGCTCGATTTTGACGGCAACGAGCGCGCGTCTCTTCAATTGAGAGATTCCGACCTTAATCTTCTCCATATCATTTTGCAGCAACTCCAGCGTGGGGATCTTTCCTTCCCTCGCAAGAAGGCACTCACAGACCAGTTTTTCAAGACGCTGGATGGAAGGCGGACTGAGTGGCAGCAGAATCTTTCAGACCTAAATCAGGAATTAGGCGCCCTCCACCGGGCGATGGAGCGACAGCGGGATTTATGCGCGGCACAGCCCAAGAAGTTTACGAAGGAGCAATCCGAAGCGGGACTGGACGACCAGGCCAAACGCGTTTGTGTCTGGGAAGATATCTGGCTGGCTCGCGAAAGA
>JBOGOP010000282.1:0-7293 GCA_050747225.1 Pyrinomonadaceae bacterium | reverse complement strand
GTAATCTCTGACTTTCAACTGGAGGATGACCAACTCACCTGGACGAGCGCGATACATACGCCTTCCGCTGAAAACAATTTGGCGCGCGCGCGTTATTTTCCGGTGCAACCAAAGAAGGCACGAGCGCCGCGTGCCGCCGTCGTAGTGTTGCCTCAGTGGAATGCTCAACCTGATAGTCACGTTGAAGCCTGCCGCATCTTCAATTTCATCGGAATGTCGGCTCTGCGCCTGACTCTTCCCTATCATGAAGAGCGGCGGCCACCTGAGCTCGAGCGCGCCGACCATCTGGTCAGTACAAATGTCGGTCGCACGATTCAGTCGATGCGCCAGGCGGTGCTGGATACGCGCGCTGCGGTGAGGTGGCTGAAGAACCAGGGTTATGAACGCATCGGGATTCTCGGAACGAGTGTTGGATCGTGCATCGCGTTTCTCGCCTTCGCCCACGAGCCGGATATTAACGCCGGCACGTTTAATCACGTTTCCGGTTATGTGGCGGACGTAGCCTGGCGCGGGCTATCTACGCGCCATTTACGCGAAGGCTTTGGCGAACATTTGAGTCTGGACGAACTGCGAGAATACTGGGCGCCGATTAGTCCCGCTCCTTTTATAAATCGTCTACCGCAACTGGGTCCGCGTCCGATGCGCTTTATTGCCGCGCGCTATGACCTGACGTTCCCGCTCGATCTGACGCACGAAACAATCGCCGAAGCGAGACGCCATAATTTGCCGCTCGATGTCGTGTGGCTTTCTTGCGGGCACTACACAATGGCGTCCCTGCCGTGGAAAGCCATCGACGCCTGGAAGATCGCAACGTTTATGCGAAAACACTTGAAATAGATGACGAAGAGATACGATCCACGAACTCACACAAAATTACACTAACGACTTTTTCGTGTTCGTTCGTGTCCTTTCGTGGATCCCATCCTTATTGCTTGAGTCATAACACTTGCCACGCAACACCATCAATCGCCTTCTCGATCAACTGGATGAATTAAAGAACCGTTTCGGCGAGCGCGAATACCGCAGTCTGGAACGAATACTTACTCGCCTCTCTCGCCAAAAGATCACCGATGTCGCAGCTTTAATCCGTTTCCACGAGATACTCCTTTTCCTAAGCGCCTATCCGCAAAGTGCACGCATCAGGCAACTGGCCGAGTCGCAACTCAGAAGTTTCAGTAAAAGAGTGGCAGCCTTGCGCGAGACGCAAGTTGATCTCTCAGCTTTGGACGACCCGGAAGTCTCCGGAATTGCCGGGACGGCCATTGTCGACACGTTGACTTACTACATCGTTCGCTGGCTGCTCAAGCGTCATCCGACTCAGGTCATGTTCGATTGGGATTGGTTTGACGATTCAAATCGGCTCGCCGAAACCTGGCCGCGGTTCATGCCGCTGCTCGATGAGGATGCCTTTGTCGAAGCGAACGTCCCTTATCCGGACTGGCTGCGAGCGGCAAAGGGTCGAGCAAAAGAGTTGCCGTGGTTGTTCCAACAATTCGAATCGCTGCCAAAGTCTGACCGGGAAAGAGCCGAGCTATACAACTCGCAAAATCTTTTTGTGAGCTGGACGCCCGCGTTTAGCGCCACACGCACTGGTTTGCGCCTGCCGGTAAATGCTCGAAACGTTTTCTACCATCTTGAGCCGCTTATTCAGCGCCGGGAGCTTTCTCTACGGGACGAGTTGAAAAAGCCCGCGCCAGTTCTTGAACGTCTTTCCCCGCGCCAGGGCGAAAAAATTCTGGACCTGGCGAGAGAGTCTTCTACGGTTCGTTATCGCGAACTCTATGGATTTACCCATGGCGATCCCCGCAGAGTTCTAAAAACAAATATTGGGCGAGGCGTTGATATTTTTATTATGGGCGTCCCACCGGACAAGCGTCTGCCGCTGCGCGCTTACCATGCAGCCATGATCTTCAAGAATGGCGTTCCGGTCGGTTACTTTGAAGGTCTCTCGATCTGCGAGCGAATGGAAAGCGGCTTCAATCTCTACTACACGTTTCGCGACGGCGAAACCGCCTGGCTGTATGCCCACACCCTTCACATTTTCCGGCGCCTGCTTGGCGTAACTGTTTTTACGCTCGATCCTTATCAGATCGGTTACGAGAACGAAGAAGGCATCGAGTCGGGGGCCTTCTGGTTTTATCGCAAGCTTGGATTTCGTCCGACCAGCCCCGCGCTGATGAAGCTTGTGCTGAACGAGGAAAAGAAGATCGCAACTCGTTCCGGCTACCGCACCCCCGCCATAACGCTTCGCAGGCTGGCTGAAAGTCCCATGACATTTGAACTCAAGAACGGGGACGGATTGCTGAATGGATCAAAGCCGGGCGACTGGGACCGTTTCCAGGTGCGAACGATTGGCCTCGCGGTACAGCAACGAATGGCGGCCACAAGTGGCGGCGACGCGGAGAAATTCGAGGCAGCGGCAGTCAGGGAACTGACGGAAGCGATCGGGACACGAGCAGATGACTGGCCGCGTGCTGGATTATCTTCATTGCGCGACTTCGCCGCAGCGTTGTCTTTGGTTGGGGATCTGCGAAAGTGGAGTCCTGCTGAAAAGAGTGCTCTGGAAAAAGTCATCCGCGCTAAGGCAGGTTTGGATGAGAGCAGCCATTTGAAGCTGATGCAGAAACACGCGCGCCTGCGAAGCGAAATCATAAGGATAGGATCCTGACGGAAGCGCCAGTGATTGGCTGGGAGCGCGGGCGTCCCGCCCGCAAACGCACCGCAGGGCACGCAGTTTTTTCGCAACTCGCCTTCCCCTAATCCTTTTTCGCGCTGCGCGCTCATTTGCGGGCGGGACGCCCGCGGTCCCAGCCAACCACTTGAGTTTACTCACAGGCCTGCAGACGATTCTCCAGTATCTTATCTGCAGTCAGATTCTCCAGTTTCCCAAAATACTCAGCCTCTGTGTCCAGGGCTTTCCTCGGAACAAGGCCGACTATCTCGGTACTGAAAACCTCAACACCCATCCGCGCGGCTTCATCCCGCACCGCGTTGTAAGCCTGAGCCATGCCGGTCGCTTCGTAGTTCACCAGATTCATCGAGACCTGCACCAGGCCACGTGTGGACAATTCAAATCCGAGCGCCTTCACAAATCGTAAGCCACCGTGTCGCGCTCTTACGACGCGCGCGATGGCTTTCGCAACTGAAACGTCGCGGGTTTTGAGATTCACATTAAACGCGATCAGAAAAGGCCTGGCGCCAACCGCGATTGCTCCGGCACTCTCATGAACCATCAGCGGCCCAACATCCGGAGTTCTCTCAGGATTGACCGCTATCTGCTCACGCAACAACTCAAGGGCGCCGCGTCGCACATCCTCGAGGTTGACACGCTCAGGTTTCAGCGCCGCGCGTTCATAAAAGAAAACTGGAATCGAAAGCTCGTTGGCGATGCGTTCGCCGGCGCTGTGCGCCAGGGCCACACAGTCTGCCATCGTCACTCCACTTATGGGAATGAAAGGCAAGACGTCGGTAGCGCCGAGACGCGGATGCACGCCTTGATGTTGCCGCATGTCGATTAGTTCCGCTGCGAGTTTGACAGCGCCGAAAGCCGCCGCAACAACCATTTCGGGCGCCGCCACAAAGGTGATAACTGAGCGGTTATGATCGGGATCGATATGTGTGTCGAGCACGCAGGTGGTCGGCACTGAAGAGATCGCCTGCGCCAGTCGCTCAACCGTTTCGGTCTTGCGGCCTTCGCTGAAGTTTGGTACACACTCCACAAGATTGCGGATTGGCGATTGCTGATTGCGAATTTCAGTATTCTTCATCCGCCTTTTAGCTTAACATTTGATTGCAGGGTGCGAAGAACCAAATCAGCAATCGCCAATCAGCAATCAGCAATCGAAAATGGCCCAGGACCGATTCATCGAAAAACATAAGACGGCGTGGCAACGTCTTGAAGATCTGCTCAAGTTACTTGACGGCAGTTCACTCCGCAAACTGCATCGCGAAGAGGTGCGCGAGCTGGGGAAAATTTATCGCCGCACCTCTTCGGATCTGGCGGTTGCACGTGCCGAGTCGCGCGATCCGCGTCTCATCAATTATCTGAACAGCCTCGTGATTCGCGCACACGGTCGTATCTATCAAGCCGACGCGCAGGGTGGATCGCGCATCGCTTCATTTTTTGCGCGGGAATTCCCGCAAACGTTTCGACGAACCTGGCGTTACACCGCAGTGGCCTTCGGCGTATTCGCGTTGTTCTCCGTCATCGGGTTCCTGGGAACCAAATACGATCCGGAGTTTTCGGAGTTGGTGGGAGTGCCGCCCGCGTTTCGCGAAGTCTACATCGAAACGAAAACACACTGGTGGGAAGATCTGAACGAAGCCAACCAGGTTGGCGCCAGTTCAATTTTCACGAACAATATTCAAGTTACGATCTACACCTTTGCCTTCGGCGGCACCTTTGGCGTAGGCACTCTGTTTTACCTGGCATTCAACGGCGCGACGATCGCTTCCGTACTCGCGTTAACTTATCGCGCGGGCTTTGGCAATGACCTGCTTACCTTCATGGTGGGTCACGGCGTAATTGAACTATCGTGCATCTTCATTGCGGGCGGGGCCGGGTTGTTGATAGGGAGCGCGATGGTTATGCCCGGAAACCTGTCGCGGGCTGACGCCTTGAAAAGCCGAGGCAAGGATGCGGTGCGTTTGATGATGGGGGTGGCGGTTCTTCTGGTGGTGGCTGGGATCATCGAAGGATTCATCTCGCCGGCGCCGATCAACCCAAAAATAAAATTCACTATTGGCGCGCTCACCGGGCTCGCGCTGTACTCTTACTTATTGCTCGCGGGACGCGAAACTGGACTCGCCAGGGTAAGGGGGAAAGGGTAAGGGGTAAGCTTTGTGGATCAAGGGGATCTAATGGGTGCCGCGCGAATAGATTGAATTTGGTTAAAGAGTGATCTGCTAATCACCAGGGTTGCCTCACGAAGCTCATCGTACATCGATTGACTGAGGTAACCGACATCAAACGCCACTCGACAGAGACTTCTTACCTCGCCCGCCGAACCTTTTGCAATGTTTAGGAACTGAAGATATTCCTTGCGTGATGAGCGTTCAAATCCTTCGGCGATATTTGTCGAAATAGATAGAGCGGCTCTGCGTATTTGATCTTTCAAGCCGAAATCGCGTTTTAGCCCTCCTTCGTCCGTTATCACATAGACCAGTTTGACGAGTTCGATGGCTCTTTGCCAAACAATCAGATCTTCAAAGCTGCGGATCTTGGCGTTCATTGTTGGGACACGCGATTGGAACATTACCCTTTACCCCTTCCCCTTTACCCCGAAATCCCAACTTTTGTCCAGACTACGCTACAACAACCCCCTTTCCTTCACTTGCAAGTATTTTTCTAAGATAGCGGGAGCTAGCGCCGCTGCGGTTACGTCGAGCGCCAGCCCACCTTGCGACTCCACCAGACGCAACGCAGTTTCGCGCAGGTACATAATTTCTTCAGCAACAGATTGCGTGAAGAGATCGCGGACCGTTTCCGGGGGATTACTCACCACGGCCCTGAGATCTCGATCGGCGATCGTAACCACCAGCGGCAAATGTCGCGGGCGCAACAGCCGCAACGATGTCAGCAACTCCTTCGAACCTTCCTCATCGACGAGATCGGTGATGACGATGACGAGCGAGCGCCGCTTGCTGTTTGCGGCAACATACTCAAACGCGTGCGAGTAAGAAGGCTCTATCATTTCCGGCTCGACTGAATAGAGCGCCTCGAGCGCGGCGTCCATATGATCATGGCCGCGGCTCGGCGGCAGGAAAGCCTTAATCTTGCGACCAAACACAAGCAGTCCGGCGTTGTCGCCCGCACGCGCAGCAGCAGACATCAGTGCCAGCGCCGCGTGAACTGCGGAGTCGAGTTTTGTTTCCTGATCAATGCGCGCAGTCATCAAGCGTCCGCCGTCGATGGCGATCAGAATCGTCTGATCACGTTCAACCTGATACTGCCGCGTAGTCAGCTTCCCCCGCCTGGCGGTCGCCGACCAGGAGATGTGTCGCAGCTCATCGCCGCGCACATAGTCGCGCAGCGATTCAAACTCGCGACCTTCGCCACGCCAGGAAGTCTTTCGATGTGATGCGACCAGCGAACGCGCCCCGAGGGCCTTCAATTCGGCTTCACGCGCACGCCGCATGTTTGGGTAAACCTTGACCGCGGTTACTGCTTCGCCTACACGGGTTTCGCACCACACCAGATTCAGGCGCGAAAGAAAGCGCACGGCGATTTGACCAAACTCAAACCGGCCTCGCTTCGGCGGCGTAAGCCCGTAAACCAACGCGGCCGAGGTTTGCCCGTCAACGCGCATGTGCGCTTCGCGCAAACCCGATAGTTTCATTTGCGGCGGATACTCGTCTTTGACTACGAGGGAAACAGCGTGCGGTTGGGCGTTCTGCACATTGATGCGAACCTCGTTCTCGGCGCCCACCGCAAAGCGCCCACTGAATTCGCGAGTGATGCGTACGCCTTTGGGAAGTTTACTCAGTCGCGCATCGATTATCGCCAGGGCAATCAGTGCAATGTCGTAAGCAAACGCAACCCAGCGAAGCCATGGCCGTCCCCAGGAAAGCGACAGCAGGATCAAACTGGCGGCAACCAGGAGATAGAAGAATTTGGTGAAAACGAAGCGCATGGGAAACAGAAGTCAGAAGTCAGAGGTCAGAGGTCAGAAACAGAGGTCAGAAGTCAGCGGTCAGGAGCCAGAAGATCAACTCTGACCTCCGTTCTCTGACCTCCGACCTCTGCTTTACCTCCGACCTCTGCTTTAGCGCGGCACTTCCGCACTTTTCAAAATATCCGTAATAACAGCATCAGGCGTGGCGCCGTCGAGTTCTGCTTCAGCGCGCAGGGTCAGTCTATGCCGCAGCACGGGGCGGGCAACGTCACGCACGTCATCCGGAGTGGAAAACTCGCGACCGCGAATTGCAGATAGCGCCTTCGCGCACAGCAGCAACGCCACTGAGGCACGCGGACTCGCACCGTAGTGAATGAAAGGATGCGTGCGCGTGCGGCGAACTAAATCAACTGCGTAATGCTGAACGCCGGGTTCCATCCTGGTTGTGCTCACCTCGCGACGGCACTGAGATACAGCATCCTTATCGGTCAATGGTTCAATATTGACTTCGTTCAGCCGCCGGGAGTTGAAGCCGGCGTCCCAGTTAGCCACAACTTGCCGCTCGTGATCTTCACCCGGATAGTCGAGCAGAATTTTCAACATGAAGCGGTCGAGTTGCGCCTCAGGCAATGGATAGGTCCCTTCATACTCGATCGGATTTTCCGTTGCCAGCACCGTA
>JBOGOP010000281.1:0-7317 GCA_050747225.1 Pyrinomonadaceae bacterium | reverse complement strand
GTTTTGGACCGACGTTTGACGAGGCAATGAACAGCATTTTCGGTGACCTTGCGCGCCCGCCGGCGCAGAAACCTGAACCGTCGAACGGCAAGCCCAGCGAGGCGTCACCAACTCCAACAGCGTCACCTTCACCGGGCCAGGTGGCGCAACCGGCCAGCGTTCAGCAGCTTATAGACAAGGCAGTCCAGGAGTTTGAGGAGTATCAGCGCCTTACATCCCAGGGCAAACTTGGCGAGGCGGGTCAGAAGCTGGAACAACACAAACGCACGCTGGACGAACTGAAACGAGCGGGAACGAGAAAGCCCTAACCGCCCTCACTTCCCTCCGAAGAGTCCTTTTTACCCAACGACACCTACTCTCGGCACACGCGCGAAGTTTCCTAAATCCCTCAGCATTTCTTGATTTCGCCCTCGGATTGTATAGGTCACCCGTACAATAGTTTTTTGTGTTAGTCGGAAGCGCTCACCTTGGGTTATATTGGCGAACCAAATTTCAACAACCACTCCTAAAGGCTCGCAGCGGTAGAGTCCGGCATGGAGAACACCGGGGGCGCGACTTGGCAGCGGCGGCATTCTACGATCTGGAAGGTACGTTGGTCAGCACCAACCTGATTCACACTCTTGGCTTCTACGCCCGGAACGAGCCGGGCCTGTTTCGAAGCTTCAAGAAGAGCGCAGCTACTTTGCTGAGCCTGCCGATGTTTGCCGTAACCGACCAGTACAGCCGCAAGGTTTTCAACGATCTCTACTTCAAGCGCTACAAAGGGGTGAAGGAGGATCGGCTGCGGTATCTCGCGGACGACTTATTTCTATCAGTGCTGAAGCCGGCAGTGTTCCCTGGCGCTTATGAACTCCTGGAGAAATCACGGAGCCTCGGCTTGCGTCAGGTGGTGGTGACCGGAGCACTGGATGTTTCAGTGAAACCGCTGATGGAGCATCTGGGGATTGAAGAGTACGTAGCCAACCGTTTGGAGTTTGTTAACGGCGAGGCTACCGGCAGGCTCTTGCCGCCGGTAATGGCCGCGGCCACGAAGGCGTCGTGGATACGCGTGTTCGCGGAGCGTGAGGGCTTGAGTCTTAGCGATTCGTACGCATACACGGACAGTATGAGCGACTTGCCAATGTTATCAGTCGTCGGGCACCCGGCAGCAATCAATCCTGACATGCGTTTACGTCAGACCGCGCTGCATCACGATTGGCCAATACTCAATCTCAAATGAGGTAAATGGCGAATAGTAAATGGTAAATGGTTAACAACTCGCACAAAGGAGTCTAAGACCATGCGTCCACATCAAAGGCTCGAAGCCTGGAGTAAGTCGATAGAACCAGTGACAGATGTCTACAGGAGCAGTGACCACTTTCCGAAAGAGGAAAGGTATGGGCTAACAGGGCAAATTCGCCGGGCAGCAGTTTCTATTCCGGCAAACCTAGCGGAAGGAGCGGGACGACGTTCTCAGAAGGAGTTTGCACATTTCCTTTCGAACTCGCAGGGCTCGGCAAGTGAACTCGAGACAGAACTGATAATCGCAAACAGGCTTGGATATATCGATGAAGCCACGTTCGCAAAACTGATAGATCAACTGGAGAGGATCGGAAGGCTCATAACCGGATTGGTTCGACATGTGAGCGGTAAACCGACCATCGATCGCGCAAGATAATGAACCGCTGAACACCCTTGGCCGCTTGCTACCATTTACCATTTACTATTCACCATTTACTCGTTGAAACTTATGGCACTGCAACTAAGAAGAAAAACGCACGAATCGGTTGTCTACATCGACCGCGACAGCGCCCCTCGAATCATGCCATCGGGCGAGGACTTCATTCTTGAAGACCTGCCGATTGGCACGCGAGTGCTTTATCCCAACCCGCCAATCAAGGGATTGCCAAATCGCGAGGCGGCCATTCGCTACGCGCTGAATCATCCGCTCGGCTGCGATCCATTGTTCGCCCAACTCGAGCCCGGCATGCGCGTAACGGTGGCCGTCGACGACATCAGCCTGCCGCTGCCACCGATGGCAACGCCCGACATTCGCCAAAGCGTTCTTGAGATCGTGTTGGACATGCTCAGCGGCCACGGCGTAGACGACGTACACATCATCATTGCCAATTCCCTGCACCGGAAGATGACCGAATGGGAAATGAAGCGCATGGTCGGAAAGAAGATTTTCGACGAGTACTACCCTGATCGTTATTACAACCATGACGCTGAATGGGCTGATGGACTGATAAAGATCGGTGAGACAAAGCACAACGAACCGCTAACGCTGAACCGGCGCGCCGCCGAGAGTGATCTGTTGATTTACGTCAACATCAACCTGGTTCCGATGGACGGTGGTCATAAGTCCGTCGCGGTCGGGTTGTGCGACTACGAATCGCTGCGCGCGCATCACGAGCCACAAACGATACGCGATTCCGACAGTTATATGGATCCAGCGAGATCCGAGCTGAACCACAAGGTCCACCGCCTGGGCAAGATTGTCGATGAGCACTTAAATGTTTTTCATATAGAAACGGCCATCAACAATCGCATGTACAAAAGCGACATGGACTTTCTGCTGAGGAATGAAGACGACTTCACTGCTATGGATCGGATGAAGTTTGAAGCGATGCGCTACGCGATGAGCAAGCTGCCGCGACCCGCTCGACGCAAGCTGCTTCATTCGCGGCCGGCCCAGTACGAGATGATCGCCTGCCACGCCGGCAAGACCGAGCCAGTCCACGACAAGATTATTGCCAAGGCCTTTGACCAGTACGCCATTCCCGTCACCGGGCAGTGTGACATCCTGATCACCGGCATCCCGGACATTTCGCCCTACAACGTTTATTCGATCCTGAACCCGCTGCTCGTTCAGGTGATGGGCCTTGGTTATCACTTCAACTTCTATCGCAACAAGCCGCTGCTTAAGAAAGGCGGCGTGCTAATCGTTCATCATCCCTGTTACGACGAGTTTGATCACAGATTCCATCCCAGTTATATCGAATTCTTTAATCGCCTGTTGCCGGAGACCCGCGACGCGTTTGTGTTGCGCGATAAGTATGAGCGGGAGTTTGCCAACAATCCGAGTTACGTGGAGATGTACCGGCGGGGCAACGCCTACCACGGCGCGCATCCATTTTTCATGTGGTACTGGGGGGAAAATGGTCGCCAGCATGTCGGCAAAGTCATCGCAGCTGGCGCTGAGAACGCACATGTTCCGGCGATGCTGGGCTGGGACCGCGCTGACAATCTGACTGAGGCTATTGCGATGGCGCGGAGCTACATGGGGAGTTCGGCGGAGATCACGATGCTCCATCAGCCGATTATTGGTATTGCAGATATGGAGTAGAAAAGACGGTAAATAGTGAATCGTAAATCGTGAATAGTCGTCTCTGCCTCGATGCGTTGTTCCGTTAGCCTAAGGCGTGCGCC
The DNA here is from genome assembly GCA_050747225.1 of Pyrinomonadaceae bacterium. Classification (GTDB taxonomy): domain Bacteria; phylum Acidobacteriota; class Blastocatellia; order Pyrinomonadales; family Pyrinomonadaceae; genus PSRF01. Next base: position 3,906 of record JBOGOP010000281.1, on the reverse strand, counting down.
AATCGCGCTTTCTATTTACGATTTACTATTTACGATTGATTAACCAGTTATGAACTTATCGCCAACTGAGATCTTCAACGACCGCAAGATGTTTCTGATTGGAAGCACTGGCTTCCTCGGGAAAGTGACGCTCAGCATGCTGCTGCATAGCTTTCCTAACATCGGACGCGTCTACGTTACGGTGCGCGCCCGGTCGCAGGAAGAGTCAGAAGCGCGATTTTGGAATAGCGTGATTACGGCGCCACCTTTCGATCCGCTTCGGGAACGTTATGGCAGCGCATTGGACGGCTTCATTCGCGACAAAGTGGTCGTACTCGGCGGCGACATCGGCGAAACAAACCTTGGCTACACCGAGGAACAAGCCCAGTCTATCGCCGACGACATCGACGTGATTCTGAACAGCGCCGGCAACGTTACCTTTAATCCAACACTCGAGAGCGCCCTGCGGACGAATGTAGTAGGCACACAAAACGTAATCGCCTTTGCGAAGAGGATGAAGCGCCCGGCGTTGATTCATGTGTCGACCTGCTTCGTCGCCGGCAATCGTTCCGGTCCGGTGTGGGAAAACGATCCGGTCGTCGGTTATTTCCCGCGTCATGATGAACTGCCCGGCGTTGAATTTGACCCCGAACAGGAGATCAAGGATTGCGCTAAGCTCGCCGAACGCGTACGCGAAGAAGCGCGTGACGCGATGATGGTGGCACGGTTTCGGGGCCTCGCGCGCAAGCGGCTTAACGAAGAGAACCGTGACGCTGCTGATCCGGATGCGCTGGGCCTTGCAGTGGCGCGCGAGCGAAAGGTTTGGACCCGAACGCGTCTCACGGATCTTGGAGTTGAGCGAGCTGCCTTTTGGGGCTGGCCGAATATTTACACTTACACGAAATCGCTTGGCGAACAGCTGGTCGCCGCCGAGACAGGCATTGTTCGCAGTATCGTCCGTCCCAGTATTGTTGAGTCGGCGCTTGCCTATCCCTTCCCCGGTTGGAATGAAGGTTTTACTACAACGGCGCCGATTATTTTCCTGGTCCTGAAAGGACAGACGCAGATACCCGCCAACGAGAAGTTAATTCTCGACATCACGCCCGTCGATCAAGTTGCGTCCGTGATGCTGGCAGTAGCAGCGCAGGCTTGCGTTGAGCAACCCAAGCTGGTTCATCAGGCCGCCACAGGTGATTCCAATCCGAACAACATGGACAGAATCGTCGGGCTGGTTGGTCTCTACAAACGCAAGCACTTTAAGGAGAAAGACACCGGGATCAAACTGCTGAACGAACTCGTCGCCCGCATGGAGCCGCGCCCGGTTTCCAACTCCACCTTTGAAAAGTTTTCCGTGCCGATGTTCAACTCAGCCGCGAAGCGGGCCTCGTCGCTGCTCGATCGAGCGCGGCCACGTTGGGGTGGCGGACGCGTAGTCGAAGTGATCGATCGCATGAAGACAACGGTAGACCGCGTTGAGGAGATCACGCACGAAACGACCGAAGCGTTTGAGATCTTTCGGCCGTTCACGATCGAGAACGCCTATATGTTTCGTGCTGACAACGTGCGGGCTCTGTTCGAGCGCATAAGCGGCGACGAGCAGGCGTTACTGCGCTGGCATCCCGAGAAGTTTGACTGGTACGACTACTGGCTAAACATCCATTTGCCCGGTCTGAAGAAATGGGTGTTTCCCACGCTCGAAGAAGACATGCGCGCGCAGCCGAAGCGTATCTATACGTATCGCGATCTGCTTGAACTATTCGAAACGTCTACCAAGCGCCACGCCACACGCGTGGCCATGCGGATCGAGCGCGACGGCCGAAATGAACAATACACCTATGCCGACATGCGCGAGCTGGCTTCGCGCGCCGCCGGCTTTTTAGCCAGCGAGGGAATTAAGCCCGGCGATCGCGTGATGCTCGTCAGCCACAACGCGCCCGAATGGGGCATGACCTATTTTGGCGTGCTCAAGACCGGCGCTAGTTGCATTCCGGTCGATCCGGAAAGCTCCATCGACGAAATAGTAAACTTCGCTCGGGCGGGCGAGGCCGCCGGAATTGTTATCAGCAAAAAGCTCCATGATGAACATGCTGAACTCAAAGACAAACTGACGGCAGCGGGTCTCTCTCCGAAGATTTGGGTTTTTGATGAAGTGTTTGCGATTCCGGACGAAGAGACCGAAGACGCTCGATTAGCTTTATTGCCATCGCGTGTGACCGCGCAGTCACTGGCGTCTTTGATTTTCACCTCCGGCACTACCGGTCGTCCCAAAGGCGTGATGCTGTCGCACCGCAATTTGACCAGCATGGTCTCGATGCTTTCCTCCGTGTTCGATATGACCACGAAAGATGGCGTGCTGTCGGTGTTGCCGCTCCATCACACATTCGAGTTTTCGACCGGCTTTCTGACTCCGCTCAGCCGCGGCGCCCAGATCACTTACTTGCCTGATCTTACCGGGGACGCTTTAGCGCGGGCTATCAAGAACGGTCACGTCACTGGAATGGTTGGCGTGCCGGCGTTATGGGAACTGCTGCATCGTCGCATCAAGAATAAACTTTACGAACGCAGCGACTGGATTGGTAAAACTGCCGAAGCGATGATCAAGGCAAACGCCTGGGTAAGAGATAACACGCCCTTCAATTTTGGCCCGATCGCTTTTTATCCAATTCACGAGGGCCTGGGCGGCCGCATTCGTTACTTCATTAGCGGCGGCTCGGCGTTAAGTGAAGCAATTCAGAAAGACTTTCAGGGGCTCGGGTTTACGATTCTTGAAGGCTATGGCCTAACCGAGGCGTCCCCGGTGCTGACAGTGACGCGTCCCGAGAATCGCATGCTTACCGGAAGCGTGGGTCGCCCGCTGCCCGGCGTTGAAGTAAAGATCTCTGAGCCTGATGCCAGCGGGGTTGGTGAAGTGATCGCGCGCGGTCCGAATGTGATGCTCGGATACTTCGCGGACGAAAACGCAACGCGTGAAGCGCTGGTGGAACGCTGGCTCTACACCGGCGATCTTGGAAAACTCGATACGGACGGCAACCTCTTCCTGGTTGGGCGTTCTAAAGAAATTATTGTTGATACGAACGGAAAGAACGTTTACCCGGATGAGCTGGAAGAGGTTTACGCGAATTCACCTCACGTGAAAGAGCTGAGTATCGTTGGTCTGGCCGACGGCATCGGCGAGAAAGTCGCCTGTCTGGTGGTCGCCGACGACGAATACGATATTGCGCTCTCGCGCGCGGAGTTACGGCGCCGGGTGGAGGAGCACTTCCGTGAAGTCTCAGCCTCGCTCCCCTACTACAAGCGTGTGAAGGTGCTGGAATTCACTGACGTCGAGCTGCCGCGAACGGCAACTCGAAAGGTGAAGCGCGCGGAAGTTATTACTTTCCTGGAGACGCTCGGAACTAATAGCAAGGTAAGCGCCGCAACTCGAACTGAGACTGCCGGTGACTCGGAGACTCGCTGGCTTGTAGGCATCGTAGCGAACGTCAGCAACCGACCACAGAGCGAGATATCTATTAGCTCGCGTCTCGCTGATCTCGGGTTCGACAGTCTCATGTTTGTGGAGCTTGCCGCGGCAATCGAAAATGCGGGCGGCTCAATCACCGCGCCCGAACGCTTGAATGAAGCGCAGGATTTGAGAGAACTGGCGAGCGTCGTTAGCCGCCGTCCAGGCGCGTCAAGTCGCGACGGTTCGTCCGCACGTTCCCAGAGTCGTCGCGATGATGATGAGGAGATACATGTCCCCTCTCTTGTCAGCCGGGCCGGCACGAAGGCAGGAGATGTCTTACAGCGTCTCTTCTACGATAGGTTTCTGGAAACGCATTACGAGGGCCGTTCAAACATCCCGGCACATACAAACTTTATTGTCGCCGCGAACCACTCGTCTCACCTGGACATGGGACTGACCAAGATGGCGCTGGCCGAATCCGGCAA
>JBOGOP010000280.1:0-7363 GCA_050747225.1 Pyrinomonadaceae bacterium | reverse complement strand
GGAACGGGCTCGCAACAATGGTCTAGTGCTGAGAAAGTTTATTCCGAAGGATGATGTGCAGCAGGAAAACTATAACGGCAAGAGGATCGAAGTCAGCGTCACTAGTTCCTTTGCCTCGCTCCGCAGTTTCTTTGATCAGCTCTCTCACTACCAGCGGATTGTCTCAATCACCAACTTTGAACTTAATCAATTGGACAAACAATCTTCCTCAAAGACAGTTGACGCGACCTTTGATCTGACGGCGTTCTACGTGTCTGCTGAGAAGCTACAGAAGCCGGCCGCTGCTACTGCCAAACCCGCAGGCGCTGGTAAAGTCCCAGCCGGCGCTGCACCACCCGCCGCCAAATAACTCAGCTCGCGATAACAAGACCGTTCCAGGAAAGTAATCACCATGATGCAAACGAACATTTACAAATACGTATTTGCCATTGTCCTGACCGTAGGGGTCGTGGCGTTTGGCGCAATGCAAACAGCGAATGGGCAAGCTAAGAGTGAGCCCAAGGCCGTTACGCAGCCTCGCTCGAGTCAAAGTGGTCGCGATCCTTTTAAGAAGTACGAGCCGCCGCGCCTTGTAATGAAGAAGGGCGGTACGCTCGTGGCAGTGCCATCCATTCAGGAACGAATTGCGCAATATAAGGCGCAGAAACTCTCCGCAATGAACGCGCGAGTTGCCGCTCCGAAGCCGACCACAGCTTTCTTACTCGGCGAAATACAGGTCGTCGGAATTTCTCGAACGCCGCGCGGATACGCGGCGATTGTAGAAGCAAAGCCCATTAAGCTTTCTTATGTGATCTATCCTGGTGAGCGGTTCTATGATGGTCAGCTCGTCGCGATTGAAGACAGTCGCCTTGTGTTTCGTCGAGAGACGGTATATTCAGACGGTAAACGAGACCGCTCGGTAGAAATGAAACCCCTTCGACAGGCCAACGCCGTCGATGCCTTCTCGGCCGCCGCGGCCAAACCAGCTGCCTCTGAGGCAGCCCCCGCAGAACAGGAAAGTAAGTCGGAGAAGGCGACTCCCGAAAAGCCTTAGTTCCTCGGTTTCGAATCGAAGACTTTAGCCGGTTCGAAATACCTTGCACGCGTAGTTACGTCTACAGAACTAAACGGTAAGAAGCTACGCAGTTTGACAATTAACCCCCGGACGATGCCGCTTTGTGCGGCGCGCGCTTTTGACTAACCAGTAACGAGCGTAGCGCGTGGCGGCCAGCGTCCACCAATTCCCTTAAGGAGGGAAAGATGGTCTATCAGTCTCGAATCAAAAATGCCACGAGAAGGACTACGCTCGTCCTAATCTTTCTAAGTCTCTGCGGCATCAATACTTTCGCCGCCGCCGACAACTCAACGGCAAAAACAGCTGGCGATTCCACCAGTGTGGTTGCCACTGGGCCAGCCGCGCAACAGCGGCCTTCTCCTTCGCCGAACGTCGCTCCCAGCGTCGCCGTGTCGCCTGCGACCGACAAGATGTCGCAGTCTCAACAGGGACGGCAGTATGGACAGCCAGGCTTTGTTGGTGAACCCATCAATCTGAATGTAGTAAACGCCGACATTCGCGACATACTCAACTACATCACCGAGCAGTATGGTGTGAACTTCGTGATCGACTCTTCTGTTGGAGCAGTTCCGGTGACGGTAAACGTCCAGGATGTTCCCTGGAACATCGCGCTTGACGCAGTACTCAAGGCGAACAGACTCGGGGTCGAAACCAGCGGCAACATCCTTCGCGTTGCGACAACCCAAGTGTTGGCCAAAGAATCGGAGACTCAGAAGGTAATCAATGATTCGCGACTCGATGCTTCACCATTGGTCACGGAGTTCATTCGACTGAACTATGCTCGCGCCTCTGGAACGCTGGCGCAAGCTGCAGGTTCAACAGGTGCATTTTCGGGCGGCGCAACAAACCTCAGCTTCAGCGGTGGCGCTGGCGGCGATGCCACTGGCGGCAGCGGCGATCAGGGCCTTTTGCCTATCATTTCTCGCAGACTCTCACGTCGAGGCTCTATTGAAGTCGACGGTCGGAGCAACACGCTCATCATCACCGACGTTAAAGAAAACATCGATGCGATTCGGCAGCTTGCCGCCATCCTGGATCAGCCAGAGCCGCAGGTTGAAATAGAAACGCGCATCGTCATTGCTCAGCATAACTTCAGCCGTGATCTTGGCGCCCAGCTTTCAGCCGGCGTCTTAAACTTAGGCCGCGGTGGTTTGGCTAACATCTCAACCTTACCAGCCACCTCGGCCGGTTCAGGAGGCGGAGGTGGTGGCAGCGGCAGTGGCAGCTCGCTTACCAGTGGTCCGAATCCCCAGGGCGTTTTCGGCGGTCTCGCAGGAACTAATCAACCGCTCGGCTCGCTTGGCGCTGCCGCCGCGAGTACGGTTATTGGCTTAACTACCGGACTCTTTGGCACGGCCCAGATCAGTGCGCTAATAACGATGGCAGAAAGCCGGGGCGAAGCGAAAACAGTTGCTACCCCTCGCGTTACTGCCCTTAACAATCGTCCGGCACAAATTGAAAGCGGCTCGCAGATTCCAGTGCAGACAACGCAGGCTGCAAGCGGAACCGCAGTGGTAACTACCACGTTCGTTTCGGTTCCTCTGCGTCTCTCAATCACTCCTCAGATCACAGACGTTGGAACCGTAATCCTTCGTGTGACGATCGAAAACAACACGATCAATACCGGCATCGCCGTTGGTGGCGTACCTGGTATCGATACTCAGCGAATGCAGACTGAAGTGCTGGTTCCGGATGGTGGCACGACGGTTATGGGTGGCGTATTGGCAGACACCGAAGGCACGACGCGACAGCGAACGCCTGGGCTGGCTTCAGTACCACTCCTTGGCAATCTCTTCAAGCGCAAACTGGTCACGCGCCAGAATAGCGAAATCCTGTTCTTCATCACGCCCCATATTTACCGGCCAGACTATCAGGGCCGCCCGACTGCGGGTGCAGCGAGTACAGGACCAAGAACAATTCAGATTCCGCAGCCCGTCCCCATGGGCAATCCGCAGAGCAACACGCCAACTCCGACGCAGTTGCAACAGCAGCAGTTAGCTCCACAGCAGTCAGCTCCGCAGGGTCTGAATGCGCCGGCGCCAAATGCCGCTCCAGCAACCACGCCCAGTGCCCGTCCTGGTTCTTTGGGTGGCGAGCGTCCCTAACTCCTTCGAAGGATGCGTGTCATGTTTAAGGAAGCACTAGAAAACATCATGGAGCGCACCGAGGGCAGTCTCGGTGCACTCATCATGGGCATCGACGGTATTGCAGTGGAACGCCTGCTCAAGGACGCCGGTCAAGAAGCAAACCTCGACATAGCGGCCGCTGAGTTTACGTCGCTGGTTCGGAATGCTCAGAAGGCCGGGAAAGACACCGGGCTTGGCGAACTCCGCGAGTTGATGATCTCGCTCGAGAGCGCGGTGGTGATAATGCGCTTGTTGGGTAGAGACTATTTTGTGGTTCTCGCGATTGGTCCCGAAGGAAATTTGGGCAGGGCGCGTTTCGAACTACGCAAGGCGGAGCTGCAACTCAGGAAAGAGTTTGCTGTTTAGCAATTCTCAAAGTTGAGGAGTGTCCGTTGCCAAGCGGGACCAAATCAATTCGCAAAACCAACCTACCTAACGTCATCCGAATACTCTTCCTCCTGGCGCTACCGCTGGCTATTTTCAGCTCCGGTAGCGCTGCCTCATTAGAGGGAAAAGTCATGGACGTGGTTGACGGCGAAGACATCACAGTGCTCAGCTTGAGTCATCTGGTGAAGGTTAAGTTAGTTGCGGTGGCCTCTCCTGACAGGAACCAATCGTTTGCGCACGTCGCGCGACAGCATCTCGCAGACTTAATTCTTAACAAGTATGTCGTGGTGCGTTACTCCGGGTTGCGAGACGGATACATTGTTGGCCAGGTGTTGCTCGAAAACATAGACGTTGGAGCGCAGATGCTTAGGGACGGCGCCGGCTGGTACAACAAGTCAGACGAAACACTTCTCGGCGAACTCGAGCGACAGGTTTACCAGAGTTCACAAGATGCTGCGCGCAACGAGCGCCGTGGTCTTTGGCAAGAAGACTCTCCGGTATCCCCGTGGGACTATCGCAAGTCGCAACTTGCGCCGGCTCACCCATCAACGAAGTCCGCTACAGTTCCAACCTATGACACGAGCCTGGAGCACTTGCCGCGTCCCACACCCGCAGCGCGCCGAGGCACCGAATCCGGTCTTTCAAATGCAGAACTCTTGAGTGGCTTTATCGGACCTGGTGTGATTGCGGGCAAGCCTGACGTGAGACAACTCTCGTCTGATGGCGCTCCAGGAAAGTGGCTGCGATATCAGCCGGCTGATAAGCACTTCTCAATCCTTGTACCAAGCGATGGACTTGAAATTTCAGTTCCAGTGCTGGATAGCCGAGGCCAAACTACGGACCTTCACTACGTTTCCGGCAACAAGGGTCCCACGGCATATCTCGTGATGTGGGCCAAAGGGCCGAACGGAACCTCTACCGACGATTCCGCTGCCGATGACGCGATTAGAGGTATCCTTGATGGGTTCAATCATGCGACCGAACAGAGCGGCGGGTTCGTGGTGACGGCTACGCCGGATCGTAGATTGAAACTCAGCGGTCATACAGGCAGGCAATATGCTCTGAACCTTGGGCCAGTCTCGGGAGTGGTTAGGGTCCTATCAAAACAGACTCGCGACCAACGTGAACTCTTCCTGCTCTGCGTGATGAGCGCAGTTGAAGGCGAGCCTTCAGGGACGGATTTCTTTAACTCCTTCAAGGTAGAATAGAGGCCCGCAAGTAATCGTCAGAAACGAGAGACTAGGCCGCTTCTTTGTGAGCGGCCTTTTTTTGATTCTGATCGACGAAGTCATAACCACCTAACGCGTCGAACGATCCGCAACCAAATACTCATGAGAGAATTCACAGGCGCCACGAAAGCGCCCCGCGAAGGTTATTCCTCTTCGCGGGGCGGTTTTCGTTGAGTTGAGGGCTTGCTGCGCCTCGCGCAGTGCAACCGGTCGTTTCTCAGAGTTCGGTCGAGCGCCCGAAAATTGTAAAGTTCGGTGTGGCGTCGGACGCGCCTGCTCCGCTCTTTAGAGTGTACCCAGTGGCACAGAACAGCCGTTGATTGGCATAGTTTCTCCTGACGGTCAAATAATCTCCCCACTTATTGTCGGATGGACCGCGCACGCTGGCGAAGGTCGTTACATGACGAGGCGTCCCCGTCAGGATAGCGACCGTATGGGTGGGGAATCGTGGGCCGCCCCCGATCGTGTAGGAAGCTCCCACCTCGTTGTTTACGTTGGTGTTCAGGGCCGCGTAGCACAGGCCGGAATTAGGATCCCACAGGTTGACGTTCTGAATCAGCGACAGCGTCGTGGCATTGATGCGCGCGATCTGGATGAACGGTTGTGGACGCGCGTTGGCGCCACCTTTGGCCGAGCCCCAGGCGAACCACAACTCATTCCCCGCCAAGGTAGCACCGGTGTGGCGACCATCAGCGCGCGCCAGCCAGTTGCGTCCGTCCGGCGTAACGGAACTGAAAGACCCTGATGACCAGGACGCCACGGTCACGTTGGTTGAGGTTGGCGTCGCACTCGCTTCCGGCCACTTGAACACTCGCAGCGAGCTGGTGGAATTGTGGGCAACAAAGAAGGCAGTCGTCCCACAGTTTTGGGCTACGCGCAGGCTGGGGTGTGTAGTCGAGACAGAGCGGGTCGCCGACAATGTGCCGGTAGTGAAGCTGGTCAGCTTGATTCTGACTACCGCCGAGGCCCGCCAGGCGCCGGCCGTTGTGAACGCATTGCTGGTCATGTACAGCATATTCGTGCCCGTTGCGAGGTCGGGGAAGTCCAGCCAAATGCCGGCGGGGAGCCCAAGGCTGGCAGGTGTGATGTCGAAGAAGCGCCACGTACCCGTCTTCACACGTGCTGTTGTGGCGTATGCGATGCGCTGAATGTTTTTCCCCGTGGAGTCGCGGCTGTACTGAAGCAACCAGAAAAAAGTATCGATGCTCTTAACGTAATGAACTACCTGATCACAGCAAAAGCTCATTCCAGTCGGATTGGGGAAAGTGGTGAAAGGGTCAACAAACTTAAAGGTTGTACCGCCGTCGATCGAAACGGCCGCGAACCAGTTACCAGTGTAGAACACAACGTTACCATTGACGGCAGTGCTGGGCTCGCACACGTGCGATGCCGTGTCCGATGTGGCTACGTCATTTAGTTGCACGTTTTTGGCCAGGGAGATGGTGTCGGTTGGCGCCATCGGAGTCGTCAACGCTCTTGCCAGTGCCGCCTCCGGCACAGCTTCTTCAAAGGCTAAAGGTGACGTGGGCAGCAAGTCCATGACCTTTGGGCCAGCCGGCGGCTTGGGAAGGACCTTGCGAGGATGAATCTCATCTTTCTTTCGTGCCTCGGAAAATTTGTACGCCTCTGGGAGGTACCTAATCTTTATCTCCTGGGCCTTGATGGTCTCTACCTTTCCGGTTGCGAGGCTAGCAGAAGGGGCAAACGCCCGAGCAGACTCCAACTTCGCCGCAGCCTTCTTTGCACCCTTAGCGGACTTCTTTTTGGTAGTCTTCTTCGCGGCTTTCCTGGAGCTCTTTTTTGTCGCCATGATTGTTTCTTACCTTTCTTGGATGTGAGTTTGAGTTATACGAGGTCAGTAACTAACTTCCGGATGAGGGCAGCGATCGTTTCGCGCTGCTGCACGGTTTGGCCGTCCGGATAGCGGGAAATGCGGTTCAATCCAACCCAACGGGCGGGGAGGGTGTGTCGTCTGGCACTTGCTTCCCTTCGGGCACTGGCGGGATGTGTTGCCGCGGCGGAATTTTATGCTGCGTGGGTCGCGGTGGAGGCGTCTTCCAGTAGGGTACGTGGACTTCCTTACCCGACTGCTCGGGCAGTTCATCGGTTGTCAGCGAGTCAGCCGTTTCCGATGGGTGAGATTTCTCAGCCTCGCTCATGACGCCTCCTAAATACATCGGCACGGTGATCTAATACCACCTAACTTGACTGGCTGCAAATATTTTGGCGCACGCTCGTCAATTGAGACGGTGAAACCATGACTAGTGATGCAACCGAAAGGTCCCGCCGCTGCACCAGGAACGGCGACTAGTTATCCGGGTTTAGTTAGCGATTAAGATCTGTTCACGGTATTCGCACGTAAGGCATGCCTCTTAAAATGATTCTTTGCCGGCGAGAGACGCGCCGCGGGTTCACCTGGGGATTGAAGACGGTACGTGGGTTAGGAATCATTGCAGATAGATACGCTGCCTCGTTGGCGCTCAAGGCCGCTGCTGATTTGTGGAAGTAATGTTGTGCGGCGGCTTCGGCGCCGTAGATGCCGTCGCCCCACTCAATGAGGTTCAAGT
>JBOGOP010000279.1:0-7371 GCA_050747225.1 Pyrinomonadaceae bacterium | reverse complement strand
GGCTAAAAGGGTCTGCCGCAACTCTGACAAAACGGATCGGCAGACCGTCGTCGCGCTCTGCAGCCACGGCAAACTGCAACGCTGGCGGGCGCCGCGTTGCTTTCTTGTTCAATAGCTTTCAGGACGACCCAGGCAAAGCTATATACGGCTTGCTGTGTCGCTGTCATTCCGAACTGCTGTGGCGGCGGCTGCGATTGAGACTTCATTAGTTCTATACCACCTTCAACGAAACCTCCTCTCACCAGGTCCATCGCGTCCTCTGAAACACCACTGGGACCAACAACGGTGGGATAGAATGCCTGAGCGATCAGCGCCACTGGTTGCCACTTGAAACTACTTTCGATTCCTTTCAGGACAACATCGCGTTCGCCGGGCGTAAGACTCTGACAAAACTGGATGATCTCGTCTGGCCGCGTCAGGTAGGATAGTTTGACGAACTTCAGGTTTGAACTAAGCCTATCTTTCATTGCATCGAAGAATCTCATTGCAGCTAGTACTCTCCGCTTCGATTATTTTGTTCGAACCTGTTAATACTCGTTAAGGTCCTCGATCTAAAATGTGGAAATTGTGATGTGATTTTGTAGCCACCTCCGTGAAGCCTGGAGATTAGAGTTTGCAGGTGCGAGGACTGCTCAGCTAATCCGCCCGTCAGGAATGGCAAGAATCTACTTATAGTGTGCCACAGTGTCAAGATTAGCGCGCCGGGACGATTGGCTTCACGCGCATTCAAGGCGCGATCTAGGACCGCGTGTTCTTCGTCGCTTTCGCTGGATCAGATCGCTGAACAACTCCTGTTCGTTTGGCACTGCACCCACAGCGGGGGCAAGCCCACCTTCCTAACCCGTGAGATTTCGCGAGTTGAATTGTGCCTTCTGAGGCCCGCAACTTTACGAATCTTCGGATTTCAACCGAGACTCTGGAATTGAAATAACAATCTCGTCAACTCAGAAAACTTTAGTACGATTTGCCGAAACTAATTACCGGTGACGGCGTAGTAACCGATCACAGTGAACTCTCGGTTCTAATGTGCATTTCGTCTCCCTCTTCTGAGTGAACTGAGGCACGCGTTCCAACAAAACTTATGGAGAAGCTAATGACTAACTCGCAAAGATCTCTCGTGGCTTGCGCACTGTTGTCGGCCATAAGTCTGACCGCCGTTTTTGGCCAGACCAGTCGCGGCTACGATCCATCGAGCATGGACAAGAACACCCAAGCCTGTACAGATTTTTATCAATATGCCAACGGCACCTGGCTCAAGAACACTGAAATCCCCGGAGCTTATCCGTCCTGGGGCGCGTTCAACGTTCTCGCCGAAAACAATCGCAAAGCCCTGCACGAGATTTTGGAGGAAGCCGCAAAAAAGACTAACGCCATCAAAGGCAGCAACGAACAGAAGATTGGTGACTACTACGCCAGTTGTTTGGACGAAGCCAAACGTGAAGCCGAGGGAATGAAGCCGCTGGTTCCTGAGCTTGCGCGCATTGACAAGATTCAGGACGTGAAAGGTGTACAGGCGCAGATTGCTTACATGCATCGGCACGGGATACCGACGCTGTTCGGTTTCGGCTCGTTGCCAGACTTGAAGAACAGCTCGATGGTTCTGGCCTTCGCCGGTCAGGGCGGCCTCAGTCTTCCCAACCGTGATTACTACACCAAAACTGACGAGTCGTCTGTGAAGCTGCGCGATGCCTTTGTTACTCACGTGGCGAACATGTTCCAGTTAGTAGGCGACACGCCCGAGCAGGCGAAGAAGAACGCGCAGACTGTCCTTGCGTTTCAAACGCGCCTGGCGCAAAACTCCCGCACGCCTGTCGAACTGCGCGATCCCACCACGCAATACCATCTGATGAATCCGGCGCAGTTGAAGGAACTGACTCCAAACTTTTCCTGGGAAGACTATCGCCGAGGCGCCGGCGCTCCTACCACCGGCGATATCAACGTTGCGCATCCGGAATATTTCACCGCGGTCAACAAGGCGATGGCTGAAGTTCCGGTCGCAGACTGGAAGACGTATCTGCGTTGGCATCTGATTACTGCGGCCGCGCCCAGCCTTTCGTCGAAGTTTGAGATCGAAAACTTCAACTTCTTCGGCAAGACGCTCGAAGGCCGAAAAGAACAGCTGCCGCGCTGGCGCCGCTGCGTGTCAGCAACCGACGCGAGCCTGGGCGAAGCGTTGGGCCAGGTCTACGTTGCGCGTACCTTCACGCCTGAGTCGAAGGCACGCATGCAGTCAATGGTAAATAATTTGATCGCTGCCTTCCGCGACCGGCTCCAAAAGCTCGACTGGATGAGCGACCAGACACGCAAGCAGGCCATCGCGAAGCTCAACGCCTTTGGTCAGAAGATTGGCTACCCGGATAAGTGGATCGACTACTCGGCGCTGACAGTCTCACGTAACTCTTATCTGGAAAACGTTTTGCGCTCCAGCGAGTTTGAACAGGTGCGCGACTTCAACAAGATCAACAAACCGGTTGACCGGAAGGAGTGGGGCATGACGCCGCCGACGGTCAACGCCGGCTACAACCCGCTCAACAACGATATCTCTTTTCCGGCAGGCATTCTCCAGGCCCCCTTCTTCAACCCCGACGCCGACGATGCGATCAACTATGGAGCCATCGGCGCAATCATCGGCCACGAAATTACACATGGCTACGACGATACGGGCAGCGAGTTTGACGCCCAGGGCAACCTGAAAAACTGGTGGACTGAGAGCGACAAGAAGAAGTTCGATGAACGCGCGGACTGCGTGGTCAATCAGTTCAGTGCATTTGAGGCTGAGCCTGGTCTGCATCTGCAGGGCAAGCTTGTCTCCGGCGAATCGATTGCCGATCTCGGTGGGCTCTATGTTGCTTACGATGCGTTCATGAAGTCGCTCGAAGGCAAGCCTCGTCCCGCGGACATTGATGGCTTCAGCCCGGAACAGCGCTTTTTCCTGGGTTGGGCACAAGCCTGGGCTGAGAAAGATACGCCCGAGACTGTACGACTCCAGGCGCAGTCAGACCCGCATCCGCTCTCGCAATTCCGTGTCAACGGGCCGCTCTCAAACATGCCGAAGTTTGCCGAGGCATTTCAATGCAAGGCGAGCGATGCGATGGTGCGGGAGCCTTCGAAGCGTTGCCAGATTTGGTAGGGGGAAATTAGTTCTGGAATAGGTTCGAGAAGTTCAGAGTTCAACTTTTAGGATGCGGTTGCCGAGAGTAGACAGGCTAAAGCTTGAACTCTGAACTTCTTGAGCTCTTGCCGACCTTTCCCTGGCGAAACGGCTTTAGGAATTTGCCACGCGCGGCTAAACGCGGATAATAGGAGATCCCGAAAATCCTTAAGTTGATTTAGCGTGTCGCAATTCGAGTTAGCTTAACCCGGCGATTATTTACGAGGAGATACCATGAAGACTCTAAAACGTTTCTACATTTCTTTCTTTGCCGTCCTGCTGTTGCTTTTTGGAGCACTGATGGCGTCTGCACAGATTAAGGTTCCGCGGCCAAGCGCCAAGGCGAGCGTCATGCAGACTATTGGCGTGACGGATGTGACCATCACCTACAGTCGGCCAGGCGTGAAGAGCAGAACAATTTGGGGCGACCCGCTGCCTGAGCAGGCAAGCACCAAAGGCGAAGCTACGCTTGACGATCAAAACGTTCGTCCCAAGGGCGCACCGATCGTGCCCTGGGGCCATGCGTGGCGGACCGGCGCAAATGAAGCGACGCAGTTTGTGGTAACTGACGACGTTTGGATCAATGGCCAGAAACTTCCTGCTGGTAGTTACAGCCTGCACACGATTCCTACCAAAGACGAATTCACCATAATCTTCAACAGCGTCGCGAACCAGTGGGGCAGCTTTGGCTACGATGTCGCCAAGGACACCTTGCGCGTTAAGGTAAAGCCGGAGTGGACCGAGCAAAGCAAGGAGTGGTTGGAATACTGGATTGATCCGGTAAACGACACCTCGGCGCAGGTCAACATTCGCTGGGAGAAGGTGCGGGTTCCTTTCACGGTGGAAGTGAAGGATGTGCAGGCGCTGACGATGCAAAAGGCGCGGGCCGCGGTAGCTGCCGCCAAGCCGGACGACTTCCAGATTCGTGCACAGGCGGCAAGCTACGCTCTTCAGAACAAGCTGAGCGTAGAAGAAGCGATGGGGTGGCTCGACCAGTCCATCAAGATCAAGGAAACGATTGGCAACGTAGGTCTTAAGGCGCGCGTGCTCGCCGAACAGGGCAAGACAGCCGAGGCTATTGTCGCCGGCGAGAGGGCAATCCAGGTTGGCAAGGACGCCAAAGCCAACCCGACAACCATCGCCAACATGGAAAAACTTGTGGCTGAATGGAAAGCGAAAAAGGGCTAGGGCACGCCTCCTTTTGAAATGCAGTCGGCGGTGCGCAGTTAACCCGGAGGGTTAGGCAGAAAGTAGCCGGTGATCGAAGCGAAGCGAAGACCACCGGATCAGGTTCATTTACGACAGCACCCCGGGAGGGGTGCAAGACTGAGTTTTACTTCTGGCACTTCTTCGAAGTGCAAGTCATTCTTCTAATTCGTTTCCGGTGGGTCTTCGCTTCGCTTCGACCACCGGCTACTTTCTCGATAACCCTACAGGTTAAAAAAGGGCTTTTGCCTTTCCCGAAATACGGTAGAAATGTTATTGTTTCCGCATATCCCCGCTTCGTTCAACCCAACTGTTTGCTTCGCTTGAGGTGAAAATATGAAAGCTCCTGCATCTCTTCTCGAACGCTCCCTGGCGGTTCTCTTGATGACACTTTTCGCGGTTTCTCCTGTGTGGGCGACCTGTGGCGGTGGCGGCGGCGGTGGTGGTGGAGGCACGTCCGGCGGCAGCAGCAGTGGCGGTTCGGCCTCGGAAACTTATCCGGTGCCCTGGAAGATTCGCGATGCTAAAACGCCACCCGCGAAGGGACTCGTTCTCTACTGGTTTCCAGCTTCGCAGGACGAGATAAGGAGATCGAGCTTGCGCATGTCTCGTACGCTTTCTCTTTATGCCTCTCAGTGCATCTCGATGGAGTTGGCTGATACCCGCGTGCCGAATGCAGATAAACTCGTGGGCGAATCAAAGCTGCCGGTGGCTGTAGTAGCAACGCCTGACGGCCTGCCGGTCACCAAGGTCGAGAACACGGACGGCAAGCTTAAAGTGGAAGTCGTCGAGAAGGTTCTCAGTACGGAAATGAAGGGTCGCGAGAGCGCGCTCGACCAACAGTTGAAAGACGCCAAGGCTAAGGCTGCGGCAGGCGAAAAGGAAGAGGCCATCAAGCTCTTTCAAGCTGTGGCGGAACAGAAGTGCATGTTTCCGGGTAAGGCGAAAAGCGCTGCGAAGGAACTGAAGAAGCTCGGCGTAAACGAGGTTGCTGACCTGGCGGACGGTCCTGAGTTTGCCGTTCCCGTTTTTGATGCACGCAAGAGTGCTCAAATCCTACAGACCATGCACCGTGGACTCATCGCCGAAAACAGCGCCAGGTATCTCGTCGCTGAGAAACTTTACCAGCGGGCCCGCTCGATGGATCCGGCGGATCCAACACCTTTGCGTTACCTCGGCGAACTCTATCGCCACCATATCGGCGACTGGGACCAGGCTAAAACCACCTTCGACAAGATCCTCAACATGCCGGCCGATCCGCTTTCGCGCGCAGTCGCGCTACACGGGCTTGGCAAGATAACCATCCATGAAGGCGAATTCAAAAAGGGACTTCACTTGATGGAGCAGTCCGTCGAGGAATACCCGCTGGCGCTTGCCTATCGCAATCTCGCCGTCTATTGGAATTCTGAAGGCGATCTGGTACAGGGCAATGCGTACACCCAAAAAGCGCTCGCACTCGATCCGAAGGATCCCTACAACCTGGTGTTCGCCGCTGTCTTCATGGCTGCTTCGGGCCAGAAAGATGAAGCGCTGAAAGTAGCGCGCGCGAATATTAATCTGCTGCCTGCTTCCTACAACCTGGCCGCAATCTACGCACAGAACGGTCAGCGCGAAAAGGCGTTGGCATTTCTTAAGCGCCACTTCTATCAGTACGAGCGTTACCATGCGGTCCGCTCCAAGGAAATGATGGAGGCTCGCGTAGACGCTGTGTTTGATTCGCTGCGCAAGGATTCTGATTTCCTCGCGCTCACCCGTCATGCGGACGGGAGACTGATGATGCCAATGAAACCAATTGGGACGCAGGGAACCGAGGCCACTCCGAATCAATAACTGCAGAAAAATTAAGTCATTCAAAAGAGGCGGGTCCTGGCCCGCCTCTTTTGGCGATCGGTCCCATACGAAGAATTGCGGTTGGAGAAATCAGCGAGCACCCTGCTTGGTTCGCCACATAAAAACAAATCCAGGAGGTGATCCACAAAATCACACAAAACGGCACTAGCGTCATTTCGTGATAGTTCGTGTCCTTTCGTGGATCGGTCCTTTCCTCCAGTCTATCGCAGGGTTGCGCTTGCCACGGAGAGACCCCAGCAACAGAAAACCACAGAAGATGTAGGCGAAGCCTGGTGTAGAATCCATAGCCCCCAAGGACTGAAGATGCCGAAAGAGATCCGATAATCAAGGAATAGCAAAATGGCAAAAGGACAACCGAAGGCGCCTAACCTGGAGAAGGAAATCATCAAGGCTGCGAAGTCCGGCGCCGCTTCGCGAGTGAAGGAACTGGTCGAACAAGACGCCGCGCTAATCTCGGCCCGGGATACAGAAGGATCCACTCCGCTCCATTGCGCGACCTGGAAGGGACATCCGAATGTGGTTGAGTTACTCCTGAAGCTAGGCGCCGATGTTAATGCGCACAACAACAATGAGCATTGGGGCACGACGCCGTTGCATGCAGCCGCGCACGCGAACCAACGAGCCATCGCGGAGCTCCTGATCGCGCACGGCGCCGATATCCACGCCACCAATCTCAACGGCAGAACGCCACTGGCAGAGACCGAGTTTCATAAGGCCGAGCCGGTGGCAAATCTCTTGAAGCAACATGGGGCCAGTGCGTAGTCAAACTGCCACAGCTAGCTCCGGTTCCGCGAAACATTGTCTTAATGAATGTCGGCGGAAGTTTTTCGGTCTGGCGTTTCTTCTGTTGCTACTGGTCGCCTCCTCGCCCGCCCTATCTCAATCTCAACAAGCAGTTCCCGCTTCGCCGCACCAGATCGCGCGCGAGTCGCGATACCCGGCACGTTGGTGGACGCCAGTTTCCAAAGAAGGTGCGCAACGAGGCTTAAGTCTGCACAGAGAAGAATGATTAGGACGCTCCAGGTTATGGCGTTAACCCCGTTGCCTCACGTAAAAACCCACTCCAAATGGGTATCGTTGCCTCACGTAAAAACCCACTCGAAAACTGCCGCGAAAATTGATAGTAATTTGGTCTCTTAGATCTGGTTTGTGATAGCTTAATG
>JBOGOP010000278.1:0-7393 GCA_050747225.1 Pyrinomonadaceae bacterium | reverse complement strand
CTCGCCGTTGCTTTGAATAACGGAGTTAATAGAGGAGTAACAAAAATGAGCTGGAATCAACCTTCGTGGAATCAATCACCATCAACGACGCCGCAGGTGGCGGATGTGCGAGACGAGCGGGTCAGCGCCTTTCTGAGCAAGGTCTATGGCTGGATGTTTGTCGGCCTGCTGATTACTGCTGTTACCGCTTTTGCCGTCGCGTCATCGCCGGGGCTTATCGAAACGCTGATTCTTAATCGCCTGCTGTTTTGGGGTTTGCTCTTTGCTCAGTTGGGACTCGTGTTTTATCTGGCGGCGCGGGTCGACAAAGTTGCGCCTGCGACAGCCGCCGGGCTCTTCCTCTTATACTCCGCACTGGTAGGCGTGACCTCTGCAGTTATCCTGCTGATCTACACGGGTGCGTCCATCACATCGACCTTCATCATCACGGCCGGCATGTTCGGCGCAACCGCGTTTTTCGGAACCGTAACCAAAAAAAGCCTCGCCGGCCTGGGTCAATTCTTCTTCATGGGTTTGATCGGGCTCATCATCGCTTCAGTCGTTGGCATCTTCTGGCACAGTGACCTGCTGCAATTCGTGATTTCGGTCGTTGGCGTGTTGGTGTTTACCGGCCTAACCGCCTGGGACGCGCAACGCCTGAAGCAGATGGCTGTCTCACTGCCCGACGGTGGAGTTGGTTCGTACGCGGTAGTCGGAGCACTGGCGCTCTATCTCGATTTCATCAACTTGTTTTTCTTTTTGTTGAGGTTCACTGGGAACCGCCGCAACTAAGGTGGTGGGGTCCGCCGAACGACGAAGAATAAGAAATTTTCCATTTGTCATTTGACATTTATCATTTGAAGCGGAGGTTTTGTAGCAAAAAAGGATGCGAGGCGCTGATGTTCCTGTCGAAACGACGTTGGCTTAGATAACTGACGTTGCACACAACTCTTGCGCTCTAAATGACAAATGATAAATGTCAAATGACAAATGGAAAATTTCTTCTCATTCGTCAGGGTATCAGCAGCAATTTCCCGGTAGTCTTCCTGCCTTCGAGATCATGATGCGCCTCTCGCACGTCTTCGAGCGGATACTTCTTATATATGCGGAGCTTCAGCTCGCCGCGAACGATCATTTGCAAGACGTCGTTTGAGCGTTGCTCGAGTTCTGCGCGGCTCGCTACATAGTGTTGCAGGCTGGGACGCGTCACGAAGAGCGATCCGTGTTTGGTGAGTTCGAGAAGATCAAACGGCGGTACCGCGCCACTCGCCCCGCCGAAGAGAACCAGATAACCGCGCGGCCGCAGGACATTCAGATCGCGCGTGAAGGTGTCTTTGCCCACGCCGTCGTAGACTACCTGCACACCCTGGTTGTCGGTCAGTCGCCGCGTTTCAGTTTCAAAGTCCTGCTCGGTGTAGATGATCACTTCATCAGCGCCGACGCCGCGCGCAAGTTGCGCCTTTGCATCAGAACCCGCGGTCGCGATTACACGCGCGCCGAGCCGCTTCGCCATTTGCACCAGCAGCAAGCCAACGCCGCCAGCCGCCGCATGAATCAGTGCCGTGTCGCCCGGCTTTATTGGATACGTGCTGTGACTAAGGTAGTGAGCTGTCATGCCCTGAAGCATGGCAGCCGCCGCCTGGTCGAAGTCGAGTTCATCGGGAATCTTCACGAGACGATCCGCGGGCACCGCGGCATACTCCGCGTAACTTCCAAGCACGCCGGTGTAAGCCACCCGATCACCAAGCCGTACCGTTGTTACATCCGAGCCAACTGCGACCACCACACCCGCCGCTTCCTGTCCATTGATAAACGGCAGCGGCGCGGGATAACGGCCCTCGCGGAAATATACGTCGATGAAGTTAACTCCCGCCGCTTTGATCTGAACCAAAGCTTCGTTCGGCTTGGGATCGGGAACGGGAATGTCTACCAGCGTGAGCGCTTCCGGCCCACCAACGTGGGCAACCTGAATGGCTTTCATGAGGAAAGGATACAGTAGTCAGTAGCCGGTAGTCAGTAGCCAGTGGTCAGTGGTCAGTAATCAGCAAACGGAAATGTGGTGCAGTTGGATTGGCGTTTACGTTGTGACATGAGGTCAGTACCTCCTCGCGGTAGCGGGCGGGTTTCTAGATTGCCGATTTGCGAGATTTCTCCGCCCAGTCAAGCAGGGAGAAACGTTTTTGTCGAAACTCTCATATACGTTTGGAAGCCTTACTTAAGTTCCTCACCCCGCGACCTCCCAGGTGGACTTTCCTAAAACGAGGGTTCACCCCGGAGGTCCCTTCCGGGTGATTGCTGAGCGTCGAACTACGAATGCAGCGCCAGCTTCCTGATCACCCCACCCTCGGCGTCGGCCAAAGGGTGAACCACAACGAACGCACCCCCATCGACCGCGTGTGCAGCCTTCTTTATTCTCCCGATCTCCAAACGAGTCACTACGCAAAACAAAATGTCCTGTTCCTCGTCAGTCATTCCACCCCGTCCTTTGTAAACCGTCACGCCGCGCTCGAGTTCGCGCAGGATCACCTGCCGAATCTCCTCACTGCGTTCAGAGATGATGATGACTGCGGTATATTCCTCGACGCCGTGGATCAGGAAGTCGACTGTCCTTGAAGCTGCAAAATAGGTCAACATCGAATAGAGCGCCGACTCAATTCCCAGAAAGAAAGCAGCGGCTGAAAAGATAAAAACGTTGAGCAGAAGTATTACGTCGCCAACTTTCAGGATCTGACTACTCTTACTGATCAGCAGCGCCGCGATTTCAGTTCCATCCAGCACAGCGCCACCGCGAATCGCCAGTCCAATTCCGGCGCCGATGAAGAAACCGCCAAATACCGCGGTCAGGAGTTTGTCAGGCGTCACGTCAGGATATTTGACGAAGGCCAGGACGAGCGCCAACCCGGCGATCGCGAGCGTGCTCTTGATTGCGAAAGCCCGACCGATCTGCCGGTAAGCAAGGGCAATGAATGGCAGGTTGATAACCAGGATGAGAATTGAAAGCGGCCAGCCCAGCACGTTGGCGAGCAACATGGAAACGCCAGTGACGCCCGCCGTCGATGAAGTGACTGGACAAGAGGAACCCCTTCAAACCAAGGCCGGCGGAGAGTATGCCCAACATGATAAGAACGACGTCGAGCATTCCGTGAACAAATTTTTTCATGGTTGTTTCAGAAGACAGGAGCCAGTAGACAGAATTCAGTAGTTTGCAAGGCCTGTTTCCGTCTACTGTTTTCTGTCTCCTGTCTCCTTTCTACTCCTCCTTCTTATTCTTCCGCGAATTCCTTTCCAGGAACACCAGACCCGTAATCGCAAACGCGATTAATACCAGAACAACTATGGCTTCTGAACTCATTATGAATCTCCTTATCCTGACCTTGTAGGCCGGGTCCCAATTCTCTGTGAACTTTTTATGCTCGGTTACCTCGACGGCGAAGAAAGCTCACCAACGGGTGATCGAACACACAGAGACTGCACCGAGATGTTCAAGTTGGAACGCACACCCGACAAGCGCGCGCTCAATCCAATCTTTGCGTTTGGAGTTAGGCGGATGCGGGCGGCGCTCGGCCACCAGGTTGCGACAAGCGGAATGAGAGGTACAAAGCTGACTGGTCAGTGGTAACCAGCAGCTGTCTTAGTATTGCTACCGGCGCGCCTACTTCTCCGGGCGCCAGCCCCTTGTAAGTTGCTGAATGCTTGACGCGGTTCTGGTTGGAAAGGTCGCCGGCAACGCGCTGACCGGGAAAGGTTGTCAGCGCGTGATTCCGGAGAACAGTTTTTGCGGAACGAATTGAAGTCGGCCCTGCGTTTTCTTCTGGTTGACGCGCTTGGTACCTCGCGCCCGCAAAGGCGCTGGAAAAGAGTGCGACCAATAGAAAACTGGTCAACAAACTCTCGCAACGCGGGCTACTACTATTCGGAAGGATTCTCTTCATTGGAACGCGAGGATGATAGCAAACATAGCCGAGTAGCCCGTACTCGCCGTCTGGTTAATTGGGTACTGATGTAGTTTATCTGGATCGATTCTCATTAACACCGTGGCTTTAGCCCGGTGAAATCAATGCCTCTCACAAACTCGAAACCTGACTCCGGGCGCGCGGGTTCCCGGTTCTCTGCCTACTGTTTACTGTTTGCTGTCTGCCGTTATCCAGTTGTGTTTTTCTCTTTCCGCTGCTTGACCGCCCGCCCGTTTCCCTATTACCCTCTGTTCCCTATTTTCCCCGTTCCCCAGTTCCCTTTTCCCGGTAGGACCGTTTTAGACTTTGTAACCAGGAATCGATCGGAGGCTTTTAGCTAAACATGAAACGAACCATCAACTTATTAGCGCTCGCCGCAATGCTCACTGTATTCGCCGCTCCGGCCGTGGCCCAAACCAAAGAATGCAATGACGAGTTCAAGACGGCCACCTACAAAAAGTGGTACGACAACCGGAAAGATCGTCAGGACATCGCGTTTCAGGCGGCAGAAGAGTGGCTGGCCACTTGCTCTAACGATCCTGGCCCATACACGGCTCCGATTAAGAAATTTTACGACGCCTATAAAGCAATGAATGAGACCAACGCGACCAGGAAGTCGTTTGAGGATGCGGTCATTAAAAAGAATTATCCGGAGCAGATGCGGCTCGGAAAGTTAATCATTGCGATTGAACCTGACAACCCTGCCGCGTACATAATCATGGGCGTTGCCGGTTTGAGTGATGCTAACCTGCTCGCCGATTCGGCTCAGTACGCGAAAAAGGCGATCGAGCTGATCGAAGCGGGCAAACCGTTCGCTCCATTCACAACGAAAGACCAGGCGCTGGCTTACCTGAACAACGCAGTCGGAAAATCCTTACAGAAGAGCGCGCCGGTAGATGCAATCCCCTACTTTTTGAAAGCAGCACGGCATGAGAGCGACTTGAAGAAGAATCCACTGCTTTACAATGACATCGCCAGCGCCTACGGCGACGGCCCGATCGCCAAGCAGTCGGCGGAATACACAAAGTACACAACTGAAACTCCAGAAAGTAAGCTGGCGTTTGAGAACCTGAATCAGCTTATCGACCGGCAGATCGACGCACTGGCCCGCGCCACAGCTCTCAGTACGAATCCTACTAATAAGAAAGCGTTCATGGATCTGCTGACCGGTCTCTACAAGGACCGGCACAAGTCAGAAGACGGGCTCCCCGAATTGCTTGCGAAGGTTCTTTCCACGCCCGTGCCGGATTACCCGACGCCGTTGACTGTATTGCCAACTCCGGAACCGTCGGCGTCTCCGGCGCCGGAAGCAGCTCCAGCTACACCGGCAATGCCCAAGCCCGCTGCTAGTCCGACACCTCCAAAGAAGCCCGCTAGAGCAGTTGGCACCAGGCAGTAGGCGGTTGCGTTAGTGGTCAGTGGTCAGTGGTCAGTAAGAGTCATGCGGTCGGCAATGAGGTCAGTACCGCCTCGCGGTAGCGGGTGGGTTCTTGTACCTGCGGTAGCAGCAGGGTCCGCACGCCGAAGGCGTGAAAGAAAGTAGCCGGGGGTAAGCGCGTTTCGCGCGTCACCCCGGATCGAGCAACAACAACCTGTCCGCCGACCCTCGATGGGTCGGCGTTGTTGTTTTTGTTTTGACACATCACCTTCCCAAAAAAGGATCTCCGGTCCGAAAACACGGCTTCGCCGACGCGTTTGTCAAATACCGACGGGATGACGTATTCGGGGTGGAGATCCTTTTTTGGAGTGCGGTGACCTGTCACCGCTTTGGCCCGCGGCGGCTTGACGCCGCTTTTCCGTTCGAACGAACTCAACCTTCGAAGAGCGCGACAGGTCGCGCCGGACCAAAGCGCCGACAGGGCGGCGCACTCCAAGGAGAGGCGCGTTCCCGAGGGGAGGCGGTGTCCAAGAGGGTTAGTTTTCTTCTTTATCGGCGCGATCTCTTCGCGCGACGCGTGTAGCGTACGCGGCGTCTTCGACAGCGTTAGCGACCGCTTCGCCGACGCTTTTGTCGAAAACTGATGGGATGATGTATTCGGGGTGGAGTTCGCTCGCGCTGATGATGCCGGCGATGGCGTGGGCGGCGGCGAGTTTCATTTCTTCATTAATAGTCCGAGCGCGGCAGGCGAGGGCGCCACGAAAGATGCCGGGGAAACAAAGCACGTTATTGATCTGGTTTGGATAGTCGCTGCGTCCGGTGGCCATGACGGCAACGTAAGGCGCAGCATCCTCGGGCATGATCTCCGGCGTCGGGTTCGCCATCGCAAACACAATCGGCTTCAAAGCCATCTGCCTAACATCCTCTATCGTTAATACTCCCGGCACAGACAAGCCCAGGAAAACATCAGCGCCTTTGGTTACGTCGTGAAGAGTTCCCTGCTCATTGTTGGGGTTGGTGTGCTCGGCGTACCACTCCTTGATCGGGTTCATGTGCTCTTTGCGTCCGCGATAGAGCGCGCCCTTTTGATCGCAGCCGACAACGTTAGTCACGCCCGCGGCCATGACAATTTTTGAACAAGCTACGCCTGCCGCGCCCACGCCGCTCACAACCACCTTAATCTCGCTCATCTGCTTGCCGACAATCTTCAGCGCATTAATCAACGCCGCCAACACCACCACCGCGGTGCCGTGCTGGTCGTCATGAAAGACCGGGATGTCGAGTTCTTCCTTGAGTCGCTCTTCGATTTCGAAACAACGCGGCGCGGAAATGTCTTCCAGGTTAATGCCGCCGAAGGCTGTGGAGATTGCTTTCACGGTGCGCACGATCTCGTCCGGGTCTTTGCTGTCGAGGCAAATCGGAAAGGCGTTGACGCCGCCAAATTCCTTGAAGAGCATTGCCTTGCCTTCCATCACGGGCATCGCCGCCGCTGGGCCGATGTCGCCGAGGCCAAGCACCGCCGTGCCGTCTGTCACTATGGCGACGGTGTTTTTCTTTATCGTTAGCTTGAAGACTTTCTCCGGATCCTCGTGAATCGCTTCGCAGACGCGCGCGACGCCGGGCGTGTAAGCCATCGAAAGATCGGCGCGCGTCTTCAACGGCATCTTCGAGACAACTTCGATCTTCCCGCCGAGATGCATCAGGAAGGTGCGATCGGAAACGTGTTCCACCTCGATGCCGTCGATGGCTTCAACGGCTTTGACGATTGCGTCTTCATGTTTGCTGGATACGGTGTTGACGGTGATGTCGCGAATGATGTAATCCCGACCGGCACTCACAATATCAATAGCCCCGATGTCACCGCCGGCTCGACCGATTGCGGTGGCGACTTCGCCGAGTGTGCCGGCACGGGTGGAAAGCCTGACGCGCAGGGTTAGGCTGTAACTGTCGCTGGGTGAACGTTCCATCGGTTTGTGAATCGTAAATGGTGAAGGGTGAATAGACAAACGGGGCGATGCAAGGATGTTGGTAAAGAACATTATCCGCAGATTACACAGCGCGGCCTAGGCCGCGCTGTGTAATC
>JBOGOP010000277.1:0-7415 GCA_050747225.1 Pyrinomonadaceae bacterium | reverse complement strand
CGTGGTGGTTGTCGGCCGTTACAACTATGGCTGGGGCGCTATTAATAGCAAAGACATCGGGACCATAGCTTTGGCAAACTCACCTATCACGCCGCCACTTGCCTATACCAAGACTCGCGATTTCGTGCCGACTGTTTCCGGCAACGGTTATAGTACGCTCACCACCTTTGGCGATTACGATAACTTCTCGTACAAACATAACTTTTCCGGCGATCTAAGCTGGACTCGCGGTAGACACTCATTCAAGTTCGGCAGCGTGTATTCCGTTTACCGAAAATACGAAAACGCACTCGCAGGCAATAACGCGGGAGCCTTTAGCGGCTTTCTGAACACCACTCCCAACAGCGGTGTGCAGACGAGCACGCTGGCGCCAAACGCGGCTACGCAGGAACCGGTAGCTGCTCGACGCACCAGCTTTCAGAATTGGGCCAACTTCCTCGTCGGTAACAACGTCACTTTTCAACAGGCGCGCTTCGATTACATAGGTGATTTCCACCAGAAGACTTACGAGGCCTATGTGCAGGACGAATGGCGCTTTCGGTCGAACATTACCGCCTACTACGGCGTGCGCTATTCCTATTTCGGCTCGCCTTGGGACGCTAACGGTCGGCTCTCAAACTTTGATCCGCGACTGTTTAGTGCGGCCAGCGCTCCGCAGGTCACCGGGGCTGGAAACCGTGTGGTGGGTACCGGAAATTTCTGCAATGGCATGATAGTGAACTCGCAGAATGTTCAGACGGCGGCTAATGGTTGTGTTCCCGCGGCTTCGCCCTATGGCAAGTACGTGGTCCAGGCGCCGAAGGGTAATTTTGCTCCGCGTGTTGGTCTGGCTTGGGACCCGTTCAAGAAAGGCACGACCTCCGTTCGGATCGGATACGGCATGTATTACGATCAGGTGCTGAATGGTACTTTCCAGCAAAACATTGGAACGAATCCGCCTTATCAGGAAACATTCACGGTTAGTGCAGTTTCCGCTGGATCAGCGGCCACCACGCCTCGTCTCGACCAACCAGTACCAAGTGGCGTGCCTGTAGCAGCCGGAGCTTCGCTCGCAGCGTTAAGTATTCGCGCCCTTCAGCCCAACTGGAAAGATCCCTACATGCAGCATTGGTCGTTGGAATGGCAACAGCAATTCGATTCTAAGACCATGCTGAGCGTCGGCTACTTTGGTTCAAAGGGCACTCACCTGATCGGTGCTTTCGAGCTCAATGAGCTGCCACCCGGCTATGCGATCTCACGCGGCGCCACCGGATGCGCGACGGCCGGTTCAACTACGCCGACCGTGCCTTGCCAGGTTGCGGGAACTTATTTTGGCGGCACTGGTGGGCAGGCCTCCGGTATTCTCGACCAACTCAGACCTTACCGGGGATATCGATCAATCAACATGATCACGCCGCAGTTTAACTCCAATTACCATAGCCTCCAGACTTACGCCCAGCGCCGATTTTCAGGAGCATCACAGATCAACGTGGCGTATACCTGGTCGAAGAACCTGACCGACAACCAGAACGACCGCAGCAATGCTCCGGAGAATTCCTATAACATTCGTTTGGATCGGGGCCGCGCGACATTGGATAGGCGGCACGTATTTACCGCCAACGCAATCTACGAGTTGCCTTTCTTCAAGGGCCAACACGATTTCGCCGGGCACTTGCTTGGTGGCTGGCAGCTATCCAGTATCGTGACGGTGCAAACCGGTCTGCCCTTCACCCCGACAACGAATTTTGATGCCGCCGGACTAGGTAACGTGCCAGCGCTGCAAGCGGGTAATCGACCCAACGTTCTCTGCGATCCAAACTCGGGAGCACCGCATACTTTCGAGCGGTGGTTTACTACAACCTGTTTCCAGCAAAATCCGACTACGGGCGTTGGGTTCCCAAATTTTGTTGGCAACGCCGGACGCGGTGTAATTACCGGCCCCGGGACCAAGCGCGTCGACTTCTCAGTGTTCAAGAACATTGAGTTTAACGAGAAGGTCAAGTTGCAGCTTCGCGGCGAGGCTTTCAATATTTTCAACCACACGAACTTCAGAGGCATTGCCAGTACCGCCATCCAGAATTTTGGCGGCACCTTCGGCGTGATCAGTACCGTACGAGATCCGCGGACGATTTCACTCGGGGCCAAGCTTTCATTCTAGCCCCGCCGGAATGGTTTGGAAGTTCAACCCGATGCCCGCGGCGCATACCAGCGTCGCGGGCATTCGCATACCCTAGCTGGCCCAGTCATTGGCTGGATTGAATATTCCTGATTTAATCACTGTATGACCGGACCATCCGCAAATCGCCTTCTGCTTCACAATGCGCGCCTGGTCCTTCCCGACCGTGAAATCCAATCGGGCGCTATTCTAATCGACAACGAAAACATCCTCAGGATCTCTATAGGTGAACTTTCCGTGGGGTCTCGGAGCGATGAACAGTTAGACCTCTCCGGCCTAACGCTCTTTCCAGGTTTCATCGATGTGCATATCCATGGCGCGGCTGGCGTGGATACGATGGAGGCTACGGCGGTGGATCTCGAGCGTGTTTCACAGTTTCTGGTAACGCGCGGAGTAACCGGATGGCTGCCGACGCTGGTGCCGGCGCCTGCAGCCGACTACGCGCGAGCTATCGAGTCAATTGACGAAGCTACAAACTCAAGCGGCGGTGCGCGCATCCTTGGGGTTCATTACGAAGGACCATTTGTCAATGCTACCCAGTGTGGAGCACTGCATGCACAGTTCTTTAGATCGTTTTCCGGACCGGGCGATTTAGATGACTTGCCAAGGCTCAGCGGCGAACGCGCCAAACATTTTATTACCATGGCGCCGGAGATTGCTGGCGGCGTCGAGCTGGTGCGGGAGCTAATCCGCCGCGATTGGATTGTCTCCGTAGGCCACACGCGAGCTGACTTCAAAGTTCTGGAAGAAGCCTTTGCCGCAGGCGCGCGTCATATGACTCACTTTAT
This sequence comes from Pyrinomonadaceae bacterium, assembly GCA_050747225.1. Lineage (GTDB taxonomy): Bacteria > Acidobacteriota > Blastocatellia > Pyrinomonadales > Pyrinomonadaceae > PSRF01. Next base: position 4,472 of record JBOGOP010000277.1, on the reverse strand, counting down.
GAATGCAATGTCGCCGCTGCATCATCGCGCGCCGGGGCCAATCGGCTGGGGACTGTCCCGCGACGAGGTTACCTGCGACTTCATCGCCGATGGTATTCACCTTGATCGGCAAATGCTGCGGCTGTTACTGAAGCTGAAGAGTCCCAACCGTTTGTCGTTGATCAGCGATGCGATAGCAGCTGCGGGGATGGGCGACGGCGATTATGAGATTTGGGGAGAAACGATAACTGTCAAGGACGGCCGGACCGGCAATGCCCACGGGACGATCGCCGGCGCTGTGATCACAATGGTTGACGCCGCGCGCATGATGCTTTCCGTTGGCGCTTCCGAAATCGATGTCGCGAAGATGGCGTCAACTAATCCGGCGCGACTGTTGGGGATTGATCAGGAGTGCGGCGCGATTGAAGAAGGGAAACGAGCCGATCTAGTAGCACTCGACTCGGAAGGAAGTGTCGTCTTGACCATTATCGGCGGTGCGATTGTGTTTGACGCAAGCAAGGCCGGGAAAGGTGAAGGGTGAAAAGTGAAAAGTAAGGAGTAGTGAGTCGCTTACCTTTACCACAGGTTTTCTGACCAAAGACTGCCTGGCACTCTTCACTGTTCACTCTTCACTGTCTTTGTACAGCCCCGCCCGCTCGTATGCCTCGTCCAGCAGTTCCACCGGATGGCAGACGGTTAGATCCATTCCCGCGAGCAGTGTGCCGGCGCCTATTTGCATTTGGCAGCCGGGATTACCGGTCGCCAGGATTTTCGCTTGCGTGGCTCGAATGTTAGCAAGCTTTTCCGCCAACACCTGCGACGACAAATCCGGCTCCATTAGGTTGTAAATCCCGGCGCCACCACAACATCTTTCCGACCCTTCAAGCCGCACAAAACCGTGTTCGTTAACTGCGTCCACAATCTTCAGCGGCGCTTCACCCGCGCGCTGTCCATAAAGTAAATGACATGACGCATCGTAAGTCACTGCCTGCTCGGTAACGCGCGGGGCTTTTCTAATTTCGACGGTCTCTAACTGTTGACTTACATCGCGCACTCGGGCGCTGAAGCTGTGCGCTCGCTCAGCAAACTCGTCATCGTCGCTCAACAGGTGGGCATAGGAAGCCAGCATAGCCCCGCAACCTCCGGCGTTGGTAATAACCGGCGTGTCTCGATTCGGTTTATTTCCATCAAAGGCCGCGATGTTTCGGCGGGCCAGCGTGCGTGCTCCTTTTAGATCGCCGGCGTGGGCGTGCAGAGCTCCGCAGCAGACCTGTGCCGGCGGAGTCTGCACCGCAAAACCGTTGACCTCGAGGACGCGCGCCGTCGCTCGATTCACGCGCGAGAAGAGTCCCTCGCCAACGCAACCCGTAAAGAGCATTGTGTCGTTGCTGAAGTTGCCGGCAGACGAGCTGGCGCCTCCGTGTTTCTCACCAGCGTTGCTGGTCTCTGTTTTAAGTTTAGGTGCTGAACTCTCGAGCAAAGCCAGGCTAAACTCCAGCCGTCGCGAAAGGAGCTTCGCAACTCCGGATTTCCGTATGACCCGCGGCAACCTGCTATCGCGAATCAAACGCGCCGCGCCAAATGCCAACCGCAAACGGCCTGGATGCAGCCAAACATGCTTAAGCACCAGGCGTAAGACGCCATAACTAAATCCTCGTTTAGAACCATTTTGAAAGAGTTCTCCACGCGCAGCTTCAAGGAGTTGGCCATACTCGACGCCGGCGGGACAAACCTGTTCGCAGGCACGACAACCAAGACAACGATCGATGTGACGTTCGAATGCGTGTGAGTCGCTCGCCAGCCGGCCCTCACCGACAGCGCGCATCAGATAAAGGCGGCCGCGCGGTCCGTCATTTTCATCCCCGGTGATTACGTAAGTGGGGCACGCTTCCAGACACAGGCCGCAATGAATGCAGGCGAGCAGTTTTTCTTCTTCTCGCTGGAGCGTTGAAGTCAGGCTCACTTGGCTAGAATTGCTTTGCAATGGGAATTCGCTACTGGCCAGTTTTCCTTTGCTCAGAAATCAATGAGAATCATAAAAGCGAAGAAGAGTATAACAGCGTCCTTGTCGATGGTAGTTAACCACGTGGCGTGCGCACGGTGCAGTTTTGGGTCCAAGGGTCGATTGCGATAATCGCAGTCCAATGAGGTCAGTAGAGGCGGTGTCAAAACTCAGGTGCCCGCGCTGAAGGCGCGAAATGTAATAGCCTGGGGCAACGCCCTAGGTACAGCCAGCGACGTTCCCGAGCGCTGAAGGCGCGCAATAGTTGTAAAGCGATCTTAAATGCTGCGGTTTTTGCTTAACCGTCGCAATTTCGCGCCTTCAGCGCTTCAAGATTCTTATACACCTTCACCTGGGGCGTTGCCCCAGGCTTTCACATTCCGCGCCGTTGGCGCTGCGAGCGCGAGTTTTGACACAGGCTCGGTAGCGGGTGGGTCTTCCATTTGTAGATTTGCGATTACCGATTGCCGATTGGTTAATATCGGAACGCTAATCTGAAATCGCCAATCGACAATCAAGCAATCAAAAGAACCCACCCGCTACCGCGCGGTGGTACTGACCTCATCCACCGCAGGTTGTCGATAGGATTTCCTGCCGCCATACAGTCGCTGGCGCACGTTCGGGGAGTAGCGGGTCTGAAAAATGAAGTCCAGTATCCCGCTGCTGGTACCAAAGCCTCTGGTCATGCCGTGTGAGGTGTGGTGATAGAGGTGGTGCTTCTTCATGTAACGGAAATAGGGATCGCGAAAATTGCAGAAGTGGGTCGCGTGGTGGATCCACTCTTCGGCAATGTATGACTGGAAAGCGAAGGCCACCACGATTGAGGCCGTGTAGGGTGGGAAAAGCAGAATGCTCAATGGCACGCCGACAAAGAAGAGTGGCAGCAGATCCTTCACCCGGCCGCTCATATGTTCTCCGTCAAACGGTTTTTCGTGATGCCCGAAATGTGTCGGGTCGAGATACTTGTTTGCTACGCGCGTCCAAAACCTCTTGTACCTTCGCTGCGATATCTTCCAATGGCGATGCAGGACATAGCGATGGGAAAAGTATTCCGTCAACATCCAAAACATTATGCCGAATGGAACGAACGCCATGGCCCGCAGAAAGTGACCTGAGCGAATAGCCAGCGCCAGCAGGATTATTGTGTAGGATGTATAGAAGGCGGTGGTGCGATAGATCTTTCGACGCGAGATGATTTCCTGCTCGCGTTTGTAGACGCTATACGGATGCTCCCTGCGCCCTTGCCTGGAAAGTGTTTGATTGGGGGTCATGAGATTGAAACGAACTCGCTCTAATTATTGCTAACGTCCCAGATTTTGTCCGAAGTTGGTTAATAGAGTCAATAGCAAAACTCGCGTAAGGTAAGCCGCAGCTCTCAAGCCTTTAGTGCTGATCATCATAGGTTCTTAGGTCCGAAGGACCGCTATTCAATAGCCCCGTCCGCGAGGGCGGGGTTAAGGCGAGGATTACCTGAGCGCCGAAGGTGCGCCACAATTTGTACCGGCCCTGCGGGCCTTTCGGGATATCGATGGAAGGCTGTTCCCCGCCCTTACGGGACGGGGCTACTAAATACCAGTCCTTCGGACCTAACGCTAAAGCATATGAGCCGCTTGAAACTGAACCAGTACAATTGCTTCCTTGGTCTTGCAACACAGAGGTTTTGTTATTATTCACGTATGGACTACAGCAATATCATTACGATCGAACCGGGCAAGCGTAGCTGTAAACCCTCCATTCGCGGAACGCGGATGACGGTAACAGACGTGCTCGAATATCTTGCCAGTGGCATGAGCGAAGAGGAGATTCTGTCCGATTTCCCTGATCTCACTAGTGAAGATATTAAAGCCTGTCTAGCCTTTGCTGCTGATCGCGAACGCAAACTTGCTACGTTACCGGAACATGAAACTGCTGTTTGATCAAAACCTCTCTAACACGCCTACCACGTTAGCTAGCCGACATTTATGGCGAAAGCGTTCACGTCAGGGAGATAGGTCTGCGTGAAGCTGACGACGTAGCTATTTAGCAATACGCCAAGGTCCACGGTTATGCGATCGTTTCAAAAGACTCGGACTTTCAACAGCGGAGTTTGCTGCATGGCGCACCGCCAAAATTCATTTGGTTGCGCGTTGGCAATTGCACGACGGAGCGGATCGAACGCTTATTGAGGGGTTATTCCGCTGCTATACATACGTTCGACTTGGACGAGTCGAAGTCGCACGATGTTGCCGTGATTTGTTGATCGTGGAGGCGAACTAACAATCGTCAATACCCAACTGCCACGCCATCGCTGCGGCGCGGGTCGGTTGCGCCCAGACGCACACCGGTTTTCGCTTCGATCATGATGCCCTCGGCGTCGCCCAGGTAGCGCGGCCTCGCCAACTTGTGGCCAAGTGAGATTAGGGCCTTCTGGGTGTCGCCTGACAGTCCATAAGGCTCAAACACCAGCTCGTCAGGCAGCCACTGATGATGTATTCGCGGGAAGTCCAGAGCC
>JBOGOP010000276.1:0-7454 GCA_050747225.1 Pyrinomonadaceae bacterium | reverse complement strand
CAACCGCAAAAAGGAGTGTTTCATTGTCCTTGTCACGAAGGGACATTTGATTTAGTGAGTGGCGCGCCAATCGCCGGACCACCGCGGCGGCCGCTGCCAAAGATCAATCTGGAGATCCATGGCGGCGTGATTTATGCATCAGGGGTGGAATTAAGGACATGAGAAAACGCTTCACACGCGAGCAGCGCATGACAGTTGTCTACGCCGTCTTGTGCATCGTATTGATTCTTGTCATGCTGCAGTTGTGGCTGCTGATGGCCACCATGAATGCATATCTCGGCGGCGATCATTCAGTAATCTGGCCAGGTGCTCTGGTCAGTCTCGTCTGCTTCGCACTGAACGCGGGACTGCTTTGGTATGTTTACAAAATGGAGCGACGGCGATGAAGCTTAGCCGGTGCAAGCGATCCTCATCGATGCTGGATTTAACTCGTTCATCGAACAGTTCCACATGGTGCGAACGTTCCCATGAGCGAAGTGATCGGCAGAGTCGCGGTTACAGCGGAAACTCACAGTTCACTTGTTGCGGTTCGCGAAGAATTCCGCTGCAGCAGCGTCCGTTTCTTCAGGAGTCCGTTCCTGCAATTGTTGGTTGATGCCCCACTCATGCCCGAACGGATCTTTTATCTTTCCATAGCGGGCGCCCCAGAACATGTCCTGCACCGGCATTATTATTTGCGCGCCTCTGGCGACGGCGCGCTCGACAATTGCGTCTGCATTACTGGTTTCCAAAGTAATGCGCACGGATGTTCCACCAAGAGTCTGCGGCATCCGGCACGTGCCGCCTTCTTTTTCCGAAAACTCATCGCTCAGGAAAAGCTTGTGTCCGTCAAGCACAATCTCACCGTGCATGAGGCGCGTGCCGTCGGGCTCCATCATGCTGTCGCCCTCTTCAGCGTCGAAGACTTCTTTGTAAAACTTGAGCGCGGCTTTCCCGTCGTTGACGACGAGGTGCGGTATGAATTGATCTTCTTTGGTCATTTGTCCCTCCTGGGGTGTGACGTATCCTGAAGTCAGCCACAGTTTGATAAATAACGAAACGTCCTCCAGTGTTAACCGTATCGGCATAGATATCTGCGGAGGTCCAAGCGTTGTTCTCTGTGCCTCGGTGGTGACGTTTGCGTAACCTTATTTACCACGGAGACACAGAGGACGCAGAGGTTGCACAGAGAAAACTGAAATTAAGACGTCACCCACTATTCAGTTTCTCTTGCCCACCTGTTCGACAAACTTTGCGATAGCATCATCTGCTTGTTTCGGCTGATCGTCGAGCACGAGCATCCGGGCATCGGGAATCTTCACAAATTCAAGCTTCGGGTGTTTCGGGACCAGGGTCTCCCATGAATCCAGAAAGGCAGTCTTCGCGAAGCTGTTTGCCGGATTGGCAAGAAACTTCTCGTCGAAGCCGGGCACCAATGCCAACACCGACGGTAGGCAGGGAGCAGTGAGTGGTCGGATTCCTGAGGAATCGTTTTGCAACCGTCCCTAGCGGCTAAGGGGAAGTTGGGCGTTCGTGAGCGAATGCAAGCCGCGCTCAAGGCGAGGGAGATGAGGCTCGTGTGATTGGTTGGCATGCATCTTGGGACCGACCACTCAAGCGCTTGTTTGGGAGCGCGGGCGTCCCGCCCGCAGGTGGCTGGCATACATGCTGGGACCGACCACACTAGCGCTTTTCTGGGAGCGTGGGCGTCCCGCCCGTTGAGCTCAAACTTCCGGTGGTTGCGTTTTGCGTACGCGGGCGGGCGAGACGCCCGCGCTCCCAGAAAAGCGCTTGTGTTGTTGTCCTCCAATGATCGAGGCAGCGAACGGTCAGAGCGAAACGGTCAGTGCTTGATGTGTCGCAGCAGCCTTGCCAATCGCCCGCGGCGCCGTCGGCTTACCGGTCGCTAACGCGACCCGGAAGCAATGGATCGTGAAGCCGGCCGAACGTTCGTGTTTTCGCGAAACCGCCGCCATCTCGCGCCTTCAGCGCTTTAAGATTCTTATACACCTTCACCTGGGGCGTTGCCCCAGGCTTTCACATTCCGCGCCTTTGGCGCTGCGAACCCGAGTTTTGACACAGGCTCTTAACTGCTGGGCTACTTTCAGCCGTCCGCTAACGCGGACTGAGGCATGTCTAAAACTGCAGCGCTACCTACTAAGCGAGACGGTTAGACTTCGAGACGACGATGACGATACTATTCGTGCGCCTGAACAGTCTTAAACCAATTTCAATCCACGAGTACTCAAAATGAAAAACTCTTTCTCTGTCTTGACGCGTTCGCGCATCCTGTCGGCCTTCGTACTCGCCTTGCTGATCGCGGGCGCCAGTCCGGTCTTAGCTCAGCAGTTCAATCCCGACCTGTTCAAGTCGCTTCACTGGCGCAACATCGGTCCCTTCCGTGGCGGCCGCGTGCGCGCAATCGCCGGCGTGCCGTCAACACCGAACGTGTTTTATATGGCACAGGTGAACGGTGGCGTTTGGAAGACGGATGACTATGGTCTCACCTGGAAGCCGATCTTTGATGATCAACCGACTGGCTCCGTCGGTTGCATCGCGGTTGCGCTTTCCGATCCAAACACAATCTATGTCGGCAGTGGCGAGGGATTGCAGCGTCCCGATCTTTCAGTCGGTGATGGGATCTACAAGTCGACCGATGCCGGACGCACCTGGACGCATCTCGGCTTGCGCGATGGTCAGCAGATTCCGCAGATAGCTGTTGACCCGCGAGACGCGAATCGACTGTTGGTCGCGGTCGCCGGCCATCCTTACGGTCCGAATGAGGAGCGCGGAATTTTTCGTTCGACCGACGGAGGCAAGACGTTCGAGAAGGTTCTCTATAAAGATGAGAACGTCGGCGGTGCTGATGTGCTGATCGATCCGCAGAACCCGGACACTGTTTATGCTGCGCTCTGGGAAGCGCGCCAGGGTCCCTGGGAAAACGCTGCGTGGAACGGCAGCGGCGGCGGTGTCTTCAAGTCAACTGATAACGGCAAAACGTGGCGGCAGTTAAGCGTCGGGCTGCCGAACGAGATCATTCAAGCCAACCTGGCGGTCGCGCCCAGTTCAACCAAGCGCGTGTTTGCTTCGGTAGCGCTCGTAGGCGGGTTGGCTATCTATCGCTCCGACGATGGCGGCGACCATTGGGAAAAGATCACTACTGATGCGCGACCCGCCGGACGAATTGGTGGTGGCGATCTGGCGGTGCTCCGCGTCGATCCAAAGAATCCCGACCTTGTCTATTCAGCGAGCATCGTCTCCTGGAAATCGATCGACGGCGGCAAGACCTGGTCAGCGTTTCGCGGCGCGCCGGGCGGCGATGATTATCAAAACGTTTGGATCAATCCCAACAACACGGACATCATCATACTGGCCAGCGATCAAGGGACGATCATAACCGTTAACGGGGGCAAGTCGTGGAGCAGTTGGTACAACCAATCGACCGCGCAGCTCTATCACGTCAGCGCGGACAACGCTTTTCCGTATCGCTTGTGCAGCGGCCAACAGGAAAGTGGCTCTGCCTGCGTCGCCAGCCGGGGCAACGATGGCGAAATCACTTTCCGTGATTGGCATCCCGTCGGCGCCGAAGAATATGGATATGTGGCGGCTGACCCACTCGACCCTGATATCGTCTACGGCGGCAAACTCACCCGCTACGATCGCCGCACCGGCCAGGCACAGAACATCATGCCGAAGCCGTTTCGCTCGGCTGATTTTCGCGTGGTCCGCACGCAGCCGGTGATCTTCTCGCCAGTTGATCCCCATCTGCTTTTCTTTTCTACCAACACGCTTTGGAAGACGAAAGACGGTGGGCGAAACTGGGAACAGATAAGTCCGGATCTGACTCGTAAGACATTCGAAGTCTCGGAGACAGTCGGCAAGTTTCGTTCACAACCGACTGCGCAGCCGACCCAGCGCGGCGTGATCTACACGGTGGCGCCGTCGCCGCTCGATGTGAATCTAATTTGGATCGGCACCGACGACGGCTTGATTCATCGCACCACTGACGGTGGCGCACACTGGACGGATGTAACTCCAAAACAACTCAAACCCTGGCAGAAAATTTCGATCCTCGACGCCGGCCACTTTGATAAGAACACAGCTTATGCAGCTGTCAACACTCTGCGGCTCGACGATCTGCGACCACATATTTATCGGACGCACGACGGCGGAGCAACCTGGACTGAAGTCACTAACGGCATTCCCATCAACGAAAATACCGACGTGGTCCGCGAGGATCCGGAAAGAAAAGGTTTGCTGTTTGCCGGCACCGAGCGTGCCGTGCACGTTTCTTTCGACGACGGGGATCACTGGCAGTCACTGCGTCTCAATATGGGCGCGAGTTCAATTCGTGATCTGATTATCAAAGATGACGATTTATGCGTAGCGACGCACGGACGCGGCTTCTGGATTCTCGATAACATCACGCCGCTGCGACAGCTCCAGGATTCGATGACGAGAGCGCAGGCGTTCCTGTTTAAGCCACAGACGGCTTGGCGTGTTCGCTGGAATACGAACAGCGACACGCCGCTGCCACCCGATGAGCCTGCCGGTGAGAACCCGCCTGACGGCGCGATGTTCGATTACTACATTGGCGCCGGTTTGTCTGGACCGGCGACACTGGAAATAAAAAACCAAGCGGGCGAAGTGGTCCGAAGTTATTCGAGTGCCGATCCGGTGCCTACTCCTGATCCGACTCTGAACATTCCGCCTTACTGGGTCAGACCTCCGCAAACGCTTGCCGCCACACCGGGTATGCATCGCTTTCTCTGGGACATGCATTACGCGCCAGTGCCCGGCTTACAGCCGCAGTATCCGATTGCGGCCATCTATCGCAACACCGCGCCAGGTGCAACTTCGCCGTGGGCGATGCCGGGGAATTACACTGTGGTGCTGACGGTCGGCGGCAAGAGTTATGAGCAGCCGCTGACGCTCCGGATGGATCCGCGAGTGAAGACTTCGGACGCCGATCTGGCTGAACAGTTCAAACTATCGAAACAAGTCTACGATGAATGGCTGGCGTTGAATTCGATCACCGGAAATGTCGCGCGCATTCGGACCCAGCTTGCTGAATTGCAGAAGCAAGCGCCGGCGGGAGATCTCAAAACACATATCAATGTGTTATCAGAAAAGGTTCAGGCCTTTTCACTCCCGCCTGCTGCCGCGCCGGGCGCAGTTGCAGCCACGCGACTAAACCTGGCGACCACGACGGGCAGAGTGCGAACCCTTTTCAACTTAATCGAAGATGTCGATCTCGCGCCGACTCCGCAGGCTGCTTCTGCAGTTCCCGAGGTCGTAAGAGACTCGCGCGCTCTTCAGGACAACTGGCAGACGATCAAGTTGCAAGATATCGCGGCGCTCAATCTTGAGCTTCGCGCCGCCGGTCTTCCCGTAATTGAAGACAGATGAGATCGGTACTACTCGGGCTTACCGGTGCCTAGGCTGATTTTGATGGGGTAATCTCGGACCATGAGCGTTATCATGCTTCAATTCGGAATTCAATCAGGAGGACGTCAAAACATGCGACACACTTGCGCTTTAGCATTGGTTCTGGTCTTAGTCACGCTCATTCCAACACCGCACTTCTCCCAGGGCAATCAGTCGAGTCAGATGGAGTCTTCCCGCGGAGTTACCGGCGGTGGAGTCTTTATTCCCGGCTGGACCGGGAAGATCGACGCCAAAGAGGAGACCGCCGGGATGACCCTCAACAGCGCGAGGTTGGCTAAAGACGGCGACGTTTTGCATGTCACCACCGGTCCGGCGGTGACTTATTGGAATCCAGCCAACAAAGGTTCTGGCGACTATACAGTTAAAGCGACGTTCAAGGAGCCGAAGTTCATGAACCTGAATACGCATCCACACCCTTACGGAATTGTGATTGCGGGCAATGATTTGGGAACAGACCAGCAGAGTTACTTGTACTGCGCGGCTTATGGTACCGGCAAGTACATTGTGCGCGGCTTCGGACCGGCTCCATTTCAAATGAACGGCCCCAGCCCAACTGCAGATCCTGCTGTTAACAAAGCAGCGAGCGTAGGCGAACCAGTCACTCAGGAGATTGCGATTTCGGTAAGGGCCGACAAGGTCGAATGCGCGATTAACGGCAAAGTCGTGGCGAGCTACGACAAGTCGGCGCTGGTGACCGCAGGCAAACTCAAGTCGACTGACGGCGTTTACGGCATCCGCTTCGCACATAACACCGAGGCATTGGTGACGGGCTTCACGATCACAAAACCTTAGGTGAACACGCATTGAAAATCATGTCCGAGGAAGCTAACTTTTCGTGTTCATGGGTGTGATTTCGTGGATCTCGCCTAATCAGGGAAGGTCGAACGATCCACTAAAACACACGAAACTTCACGAAAATGTTGTTGGTTCAATCGATGAAGTGGATGCCTAAGACAGCCATTTCGTCGTCATGCTTGGATGTTTCTGCAAGGCTGTACTGCCTCATTATCTACCTCACCAAATGGTGGTTCAGCGTGCGAAATAAGGCGTAACAATTTGTGCAACTATGAGAGGAATTCTTGAATCTTAGTGTCGGTTGCTTGATACGATTTTTGCAGTAAAGTAACGTCCCGATCTAGTTACACTTTTGGTCCCACTTCAAGCGGGAATTGCTTCAAAACTGAACCTTTTTGATTCGTTCAAAAAGCCCTGAGTAAGGCACGCAAATAGATTGCGTCACTTCGCGGCCCGATAGTTACTAACTATGTCCGACTATTCAAGGAGTTTTAGAATAATGAGATTAAATAAAACGTTTCCCCAAACCCTGGCGCTGTTCGCGTTAATGCTCACGTTGTCCGCTGTCTCCTTTGCAAAGGGAAACAGCAATTTCCCTAGCATTAAGATCAGCAATTTTGGCCAGATGGACGAAAACTTCTATCGTGGCGCTCGCCCAAAAGATAAGGATTACGCTGCGCTAGCCCTGCTCGGGATCAAAACGATTATTGATCTCACGGACAATTCCCGGTCGTATGAACAGCCTGCGGTTGAGGCTGCCGGCTTACGCTACGTCAACGTCCCGATCGTTGATAAGAGCTATCCCACGGCGGAGCAGGTAAGCGCGTTTCTGAAGGCGGTTAACGACCCTGCCACGGGCAAGTTTTATGTGCACTGCGCGGGAGGCCGACACCGCACCGGCATAATGGGCGCCGTATACCGCTTCAATCACGACCACTGGAACTTTGACCAGGCATACGCTGAGATGTTGCAGTACGACTTCTACACCAGCAACGGTCATGGAAAGCAGCAGGACTTCATTCAGGACTACTGGCAGCAGTTCCAGGCGAAAGCCAATGCCACTGTTGCGCCGACTGCCGGCCGGTAAATCAAAATCAATCGTGTTGTGAGAAAGGTCCGCTCAAGTCGAGCGGCCTTTTTTGTTCGCCTCGTGCGCCGGGAACAGTAGCCCCGGCCCTCATCGACTCAACGCAGGCAAGTAGGCTTTCCACGGTCTGACCGCGTCACCATAT
>JBOGOP010000275.1:0-7464 GCA_050747225.1 Pyrinomonadaceae bacterium | reverse complement strand
TGTCGGTTTTGGCTTCCGCGTCTCGGGCTTGAGTGTTGAGGGCCTAAGTGAGGACGAACTGAACAAGCTGCAGGCCGTTCAAGAGTACCGCGAGCACGGCCTGACATCGGCTAACAGCGAGCATCCGCTGCTGATGAAAGCGCTGCTGACAGCCAGCGTCGTGTTTGTCGACAAATGGAACAGCATTCCTTCCCTCGGTGGCCAATGGCCTATCGCGCCTGAGACTGCACTGCGTTTTCCGGCCACGCTTTTCGGTGCGCTGACCGTGATTCTGATTTATTTGCTGGGCGCTGAATTGTTTGGCGCGGAAGTCGGATTGATCGCAGCAGCGCTATGGGCGTTTGATCCCATGGCCATCGGCTTCAATCGCATCGCGAAAGAAGACACTTTTCTGGTGTTCTTCTTTCTGCTGGGCAACATTTTTTGGATTCGCGCGCAACGCATTGCCGAAACTAAGTCCACTAGCCAGGCGGAAAAATACTACTGGGCGGCGGCCGCCGCATTTGGCGCCATGATGGCTTCGAAGTATCTGCCACAACTTGTCGTAATCGCGATCTGTTACTACTACATTTTTCAGGGAGTGCCCGCCACCCGCTGGCGGCTGGGGAAGATACGCCTGCTCAAATTCTACGGTCTCATGTTCATCGTGTTCCTGCTGCTGAATCCGACCATTTTGTTCCCGGCCACCTGGCATCAGATGAGTCAGTTTGCCAGTCAAAAAAGAATCGGCCACGACGCCTACGAGTTTATGGGCACCCTCTATCCGCACCGCTTTACGGATTGGTTGCGCGGCATCCCCTGGTATTTCTACCACCTCTTTATAGTCATCAAACTACCGGTTTTGACTGTCGCCGGGTTCCTGGTGGGACTGCTTCAAATTTTTCGACGCAAGCTCGGCGACGGGCGCTACTTCCTTCTCTTATGGTTTTTTCTTTGGATGATGACGTTCAGCCCTGGTGGCGGAAAGTTTACTCGTTACTTCACAACTGTGCTGCCGGCTGTGCTCATCACTACAGCAATCGGAGTGCAGATTGTTGGGCAGTGGCTTGGTCAAAGGCTCTCAGCGCTTCTCTCCGTAGAATGGCCCCGGGTTTACGCACGTCCGATGCTGGCTCTCATTGTTGTCGCAGCGTCGCTGGCTACCTTAGCTAAAGCGGCGCCGCACTACAGACTCTACACAAACGCTCTCGGTGGCGGCGTCGCCAAAGCGGGTTACTACTTTCCCCACGACGAGTTTTATGATTCGAGCATGCGTGATGCGATCTTTGAAATTGCCAAACGCGCTCCGCCCGGAGCTCGCGTCGCGAGCGAGAGTCAAACGTTAGCTTCCTACTACGCGCAACGTGCCGGGCGTTCAGATTTGGTTTGCGTGTTTCTTTCCGATCCCAACGAGCTGCAGCAGCTGCGCGAAGGAGACTTTGTGATCGATGCTCGCGGACGTCGCTATTTCAGCAATGAAATGATTCTTGCCGCTCTCGCTCAGTCAGGGTCTCCCGCGTTTCGAGTTTCGCTGGGCAACGTGCCGTCTGCTGCGATCTACCAGTTGAACCGGAAGTCGCTCGACGCTCTTAGGGAAGTCGTGCCTCGTCTACCACCGGTGGCGAAGATCTCAAATCCGGAGCAACTGAAGTTGAAATCATGAAGGAACTGAAAAAATCTGCAAATCGTTTTGTAGTCTGCATAAACAACACTGAGTATCCGGCTTCGTTGGAACTACACAAAATCTACCGCGTCCTACCGGACTCCGATGCAGCTACTGACAGTGATCTGCGAGTGATAGATGAAAGCGGCGAAGATTATCTTTATCCCGCCAACTATTTCGTTCCCATTCAATTACCGCAGGCAGTAGAAAAGTCGCTGCTCCGCGCTGCATAGGTGATTCCCGCTTATTACTTCTTCTTCAATTTAAATTTCTGGCAGTATAATCTCCCGCCCTTCCGGCCACGCTTGCTGATTCATGGCGACGACGATCGCAATGTGCCGTTTAGCGAAACAGTCCATCTCGTTGAGGCCCTGCGGAATCAGGGCGTGGAGTTTGAGCAGCTTATCTTTCCGGACGAGATACACGACTTTCTGACACACGAGGACTGGTTGCGAGCGTATCGCGCTTCAGCGGATTTTCTCGACCGCCATTTGAAGAACCGCAAACCCTGAATGTCAGGAGCACTACTTGGAAGGCTTTATCGCGTCCTGGAGGCGATTCAAATCGATCACTTCAAGTTCACTCGACGTGTAGTTTGCGACAAACAGAGTCTTGCCATCCGAGGATTGGCCGAATTCTCTCGGGAAGATTCCCGCCGGCAGGCTTCCAATCAGAGCGGTCTGACCTTCACCTACTCGAGCGGCGTCAATAACGCTCATCGTCTGCCGTGCAGTCTGATCACTGGCGAAGCGGTTTGAATTGGTTACCAGCACCAGCTTTCCGTCGTTAACGACAGCGACTCCCACCGGCGATGAACCCACCGGCACCTTGCCAACCTGTGCGCGTGCTGAATCACTTCGCATTGCGTTGGTATCAAACGCCAGTAAGGAATTTGAATTACGCGCCGTTACATATACACGGTCGCCACTCGGTGAGATTGCCAAGCGGACCGGACTACAGCCTGCCGGTATGTTCGACACGATAGAGTTTGCAGGATCTGTTTGAGCGCGGGCGACATCTACAACTATGATCGCGCCTTGCGCATATTGTTCCTTGGCAGTGGCGGGATCCGCGCCTTCCGGTTTGCAGGCAACCGGCCAGTTGAGCGATTTCGGCGCCAGCTGGCTGGTCGTATAAAGCCACTTTCCATCCGGCGAAAATGTCAACGCAATCGGCGCTATCCCCACCGGAATCTTTCCTACCTGAGCCATTCCTTTGAAGCCTTCGGCGCGTGCCTTCTCCAGATTAATGACACTGATTGTTTCGGTGTTTTCGTCACTGACAAAAAGAAACTTGTCATCAGCCGTCACGTTTGCGTAAACGCGGCCCGAAGACCCATTTCCAATTATGTAACCCAGGATCGGATCACCACGGCCGGAAGTCATACGCATCACGTCCATGAAAACCACGTATTCGTCGTCAGCCACGATCAATAACTTGCCGTCATGAGTCATCACCATTCCGGTCGGCGATGACTCAACCGGAAAGGTTTTCTGCAGCGTGATGCGCCCGTCTAACCTGCGTAACATCGCGACGCCGTTAGCTGATTTCGGATTCGAGCTGGTCACGGAGACGAAGAGCCAGCACCCATCCTTGGTTGCAACGGTGCTGAAAGGACGGCCCGGCAGCGGTACGTAGGAAATCGCTTCGGCTCCCGCCGCATTGCAACGAGAGGCTGGTTTCGTATCCCGCGCTTGCGCCGACACAAATGAACAGAGAAGCAAAACAAGCAACGCTGCTACGACGAGCTGCTTCGTGGGAATTTCAACTGGAGTTTTCAAAGGGTGGCACTCCTTAATAATCGAAGGTGGTTCTTCCAGCAGATGTGGATTTCAACTGGAGGGTTGTGCTACGAATTTTCGGAAAGCAGAACGAGCCTATCCTCTCACTATTTTCCAGCTATTTGTAGACGTCGCGGCGATGTGAAACAGAAACAATAATCACCCTCGCATTCTTATCATCGATTTGGTAAAGGATGCGATAGTCGCCGACTCTGACTCTCCATTCCGTACGGTTCACGAGTTTGGTTGCGCCTGGAGGGCGGGGGTTATCCGAAAGAGCGTTTATTCGAGCTATGATTGAGGAAATTATCTGAGGATTGGTTTTCCGCAAATGTCGTAATTGGCGGAGTGCCTGTGGAGAGCGTAATAGCTCATACTTCATGCTGGGTCCAACTCATCAGGACTAAACGGCTCCGGCTGTGCCTCATTGACTGCCCGCTCGCAGGCCAGATTGTCGTCCAACTCTTCTACGAATGCTTCCAGGCCTGGATCCGATAGGATGCTTGAGGCCAGCGCCCTTTTCTCGTGATCATTAAGCTGACGCATGCTTTCCAAAATCTGTTCGAGACTTAGTGCCGTTTCGAGCTTGGCCATATCTACCTCCTACGATATCGCTCCGCTACAAGGATAGTCCACACTCATCCTTCTTTCCAGCTTGTCGGGTCAATGCAAGAACATTTGCTCCCACCACAAACTATCTCCTGACCTCAACGCCAACCAGCTTGGCATGATGCTAGTAGTCGATCCAGGCTGGGAAGCCCAACTGGCGCTTACCGCCGCACCTCAACCTCCACCGGCTTCGCGTCATGCGAATCATACCCTTCCGGCCAGTTGGAAATGTTTACGCCATACAGCCAATCAGATTCGGGCGTAACGGCGAAACGAATCGCGAGCGGCTGGCCACGCATGGCGCTCAGTCGCGCTGAATAACTAGTAACCCGCCACTCCTGAATCAGCGGTTGACTGTGAGGCTCCACCGGAATCAAGCGCGAACCGCAATCTCGCCCATTCATGAAGAGCGTCACCCGAGTTTGTATGTCTTCCGGTTTGGCATCCGTTGGAAGTACCGGTTGAATGTGCGCACGAACGATTATCTCACTGACACGACGACGATCAGCACGAGCCGGCACCGTGTACTCAAGAAAACCGACACCAACTCCCCAGATGTATCCCGGGCCGCTGCCGACTTTCTCGAAGCGTTCGCTCGACGCCATCTGTGGCTTAAAGCGATAGAGGATCGATCTGTCTTCATTCACGATCATCAGCGGCAGTTCGGCCGGATCATTCGCCGGACGCGTCCACGCCAACTGGCGTGGTACTAAATGCCTTGTCGGATCAAGCAATCGCTCAGGGGGATCTGCGGCGGCGAGCGAACTAAACATCTGCGATGCGCGAGTAATCTCTGCGAAGACTGCCTGATCGCGATCCGTTGTATAGGTCACGCCGTACCCACGCACAGGATCAGGCGTCAGAATCCAGAACATCGCTCCCGCCGCGCCCGCGGCAACGTTGCTTTCAAAGTAAGCGCGATACCAGTTAAGCTGCGAAAAACCCAGGTGGCCTTCCACTCCCATCCCAAACTCTCCGAACACTAGTGGCTTCTTGATTGAGAACGCGGCTGCCGCCCGGTTGTTGATGAACTCGCGCAGCGCTGTAGGAGAATCAACGTAGACATCTGCGTCAGGCAGCGGATAGTGATGCACGTCGCAATAGTCGATGTGGGGTAGCAGGTGATCCACCAGCCACTCGCGCCTTTCTGCAGCAGTACGAAAGCCCCACTCGCCAGGAGTGATCATGTGATTGGGATCGAGCGCCTTCAGATAGGCGCTCATCTCAGCAATCCAGGCGCGGCGTTCCGCCCAGCGGCTTGTCACCGCCTGGGCTTCATTCATCAACTCCCAACCAAAGATATTCGGGTCGTCACGGTAAAGCACGCCGGTTACGGTGTTGCGTCTGGTAGTGAGTTTCTCCAGGTGCTCGCGATATAACCGGCGCGTTTCGTCGTTGCCATAAAAAAGCATCGCGCGTTCCGGGTTGATACCGAAAGGAAATTTTTCGTCCGCGGCATCCGTGATACCGGCCCAGCGCAAATACTGTGTGACGCCGCCGGTGTCGCGCCACCAATTTACCAGGCAGAGTTGGACCAACAGGTTGTTGCGGGCGGCCTCGGCAATAACATTATCGAGGTGAACAAATGCTTCTTCGTTCCAATCGCCGGGCGCCCAGCGAAATGGATGCGTGCGTGGCCAGTCTGCCGCATCTGCGCCAACCGGTCCGATATCGTTTGGCCCGCCTTCGCCCGATGCCCAAACACGAACAACGCGAATACCGGCCAGGGACGCCTGACGCAGAGTCTCGGGCATGCGCGCGCGATCTTCGTCGCGATACATCACGGACACATTGGCGCCGACAAAGCGAAACGGTTTCCCGGCGACGACGAATCGACTTCCGCGCGCGCGTACAAACGTATCCGGTTGCGTGCTGTTGCCAGTGGAAGTTTGCTCACGAGCCAACAAAAACGCCGTGCCCACAACAAGTGCGAGCGCGGCGATTACAAAAACTTTTTTCAGCATCAAGCGGTTTTTAACTGTGCGATAAGCTCTGGCTCGTCGCGGTCGAACTAGCGCGGGTTCGTCAGTCTAATAAAACCCATAATCGCGCAGACAGCCCCAAGGATAATAAAAAAATTAAAGAACGCCACCATATTGGACGCAAGGGTGGTGTCGTTGCTTATAGCCCCGAAACCAATAACCAGGAGTTGAATATGAAATAGCAGGAGGCAGACAGCCGAATATGAAAACCATCTTGCCGATGATCCAAACGCGCGCGCGCGCGCGAAGCCCAACACGGCCGCAATCAGGGACGCAACAATGCCAAGCAGAAACATTCCCAGAAACACCGGGATAAAGTAGTTGGCCTTGTAAAAGGTCGTATTCACCTGTGCAAACATTAATGCCGGCATTATGAACATTCGTCTCTCCTGAAAAATCTAGGGTCTATTAACAAGCAAAGCGCCGTTTGGGCACGGGACAAGCCGCAACTGTGCACAAACGGCGTCAATTCAGATTTCGGCAATAACTACAGCGAAGCCCAACCAGTGTCGGTAAGACAGATATATCACCAAGCGAGCGAAGTATCGCGCTGCGCAGCTACTGCGTGATGTGAATCTCCTCTTCCTGATTGACGTGACCCAGGAAGTAAATTAACCCGCAGATGAAAGCTACGGCAGCGAGGGCCAGTGAATACCAGCCAAAATGGCGACCGCCGCTAGCCTCCTCGAAGGTCACAAACTTGTAGAAGAACCAGATCGCACCGACACCTGCAGCTAAACCCACCAGCGCTGCCAACAACTCTTTGATTTTCATTTTTACCCTCCGGCAATTGAGTCGCTATGAAGGTTTATAGAGAAAAAGCCGAATATGTGTATGGCCAGCATGTTAACGCCACGTATCGCGGAACGCAAGTGTTTCAACTCGCGTTTGCCACGGCGGTTGCTATCCAGACAATCTGTGAAACTGATACGAACCACGAAATCATACTAACTACGCTAACTGCGTTTCGTGTTGGTTTCGTGTCCTTTCGCGGATCGTATCGCCCAAAACGATGACAAACAACAAGAAACCCGCGTCTACTTCAAAATAATACGCTTGTCCCCAGCGCGGACTGTAATACGTTCGCGGTCGAAGTACTCGAGCAAGGGAATAGCGTACTTACGAGAAACTCCGGCCAGATCTTTGAATTCTGACACGTCGATAAGCCGGTCTGGTTCATGTTTGGTTGCAAACGCGCGCAAAAGACCTTTCAAATGCTCAATCGCGTGAGCGTGAAAAAACATCTCGCCTTGCACGCGAACCAGCGTCCCACTATCGATTAGCAGTTGCAAAATCTTTCTGGCATGCGTCCGTTGGGCCGCTGGTATTCCAGCTTCGACGAAAGCCTGGTCTAGCGTGGGCGCTTCGAGTGCGGACTTTTCATAGGCCTGAGCGATCTTTTCCCGTAGCTGTTCGTCCGCCGCTGAGAGTTCCTGACCATGCTCGCGAG
>JBOGOP010000274.1:0-7474 GCA_050747225.1 Pyrinomonadaceae bacterium | reverse complement strand
GTGATGATCTTCCGCACATTCAGGCATAGCCGTTGCCGTCGATGCAGGGTGTGGTCTTGGAGTCCGCCGTTCTGGTTGGCTAAGTAATGTCCACTGTGTCGTCTTTCTCTTTGAGACTTCGCATAATCTAGTAACGTTACGTTTAATCGGCTCTGGACAATGCTGTAAGCTCCAGGGCCGATTTAATGTAACGTTCATTATGCGACAGCCCGTTACCGTAATTATTCCCCCGCACTCTATCGAGCAGGCGCGGCTCTACGCAGCCGGCCGGAGCGATTCCGAGGCTGTACAGCACTTGCTTGAGGATTACCCGCGGCTGGTTGGTGAGCTTCGCCAGTTACGCCGCCGCGTTGCGCAACTGGATGAGGAGGGCGCTACCCTGGATGCCCGCCTAGAGGCTTTACAGCGCGCCTGTCGGGCTATTTTGGCGCTTTGACCTGGATTATTCTGTATTTCCATCCCTTTATCATGTGTGTATCTTTCCGGCGCTCTTCTGCGAATTTCTCGGCGCCATCGCGAGTTTCCCATGGGTCTGTCCCGTCCCCTATCAGTTTCCAGGTGCGCTTTCCTGGGGCGCAGGTCTCGACTTCCCAGAACGATTTACCGTCACGTGACTCTAATTCGCGCTCGGCCTTCGCCCGCGCCTTGTTTGCAGCGTCTAGCAGATTCTCCAGGGCTTTGATTCGCACCGTTGTTACTTCGTCCAGCGTCTTTAGCTGCTGTTCGAGCTGTTCGATGCGCTCGTCTTGGGCAGCCCTGTCCTGTTTATGCCAGGCGGAGGGCACCTGTTCGGCGCGTTGCTCAGCCAGGCGCTGCCGGTAGGCCCGCTGCTTCTCGGCCGGCGTCATCGCCTGGCCGGTCTTGGGCCGACCGCGCCCGCGCTTGGGTTGCTCGAGCTCGAGGGGTTGGGTTTGCTGGTCCAGGTGGTCGATCATGCCGTTGTCTCCATGTGTGCTGCCCATGGAGTAATTATAGTAACGTTACCAATAATACGCCAGTGGTAACGTTACTAATAATCGACCGCTCATCGGGTTTAAGGTAACGGCTGTGCGTTACCATAATTACCGCCGCTCGCGTCTGGGCCTTGCAAAGCGCGCCAGATGATCCTCGATCTCTAACCCCACTTATCACTGTTCAACTAGGAGCGGAGCGACCCAGCGCAGACCATGTGTCGCAGCATCAGTGCGCAGCGCTGAGCTCTGTTTCACTCGGTGATGGCCGACGCATGTCGGCTGTCTCCGCGCTGTGTGGATTTTGCGGCCGGACGGGTGGGGGTGCTGTAACACCCCCACTTTGCCATGCAATCGCATGGTTTCCTCGCCTACTCGTTTTCTATTGTCAGTTCGCCTGATGCTGATAGTCGGGCGTAAGCAACTGATTTTTCTAGGATTTTGTGTACTAGCTCGCTGTCTTTCCAGGGCTGGCGGCCTTGCTTTATTAGTAACTTGTTGATTTCTATGGCTTTTTGTCGGATTGCCTCTGTTTCGCTATCCGAAAGCCGAACTGTCTTTCCCATGCCTGTATCACTCATCTCGTCCACCTGTCGTCATGTTATTTGTAAACCTGTGATTTGTATTGACGTTTACAAGTTCCTCAGTCTACATTTCGCCTCAATGTGATTTGTTCACAAGTGAATAGGGCGACATTGGATGTTCTACGACTGGATCAAGGCTTATCAGGATTACCCGTATGACCTTCCCAAGGTCGGCGACGTGATCTGCCGTCGATTCGATGTCGAGACCGAGGAACTGCTTTCTACCAGTGTTCCGGCCTTTTTCGCTGAGGGTAGTTACTGCACTACATTCCGCATCCACGTTTGCGGGCGGCGCATCACGGTTGACGGCAACGCTTCACGACTAAACCGCCTGGACAACGTTTTCGGTATCGAAACGCTCGATGGCTGCATGAGGGTGATCAACGCGCTGCTGGCTGAGTTCAATCTGCCACCGATGACTAAGTGCAAGACCCTCCAGCAGCTACAGGACGGCTCCTACTTGGCGGATGGCGCTGTTTTTCAGCGCCTCGACCTGACCAGCAATTTCTACGTAGGGCAGGGCAATGAGCGGGCATTTCTGCGCGGCATTTCGAGCCAGCGCTTCCGTAACTCCATCGCCTATCTGTACCCCGATGGCAACACCTGCGTCTGGACACCGAAGGGTGGCGAGAAGGCCGGCGCCCTGGTCTATCCGGGCAACTACAACAAGGCGGCCGAGCTGGACGCCCACTTGCTGCCCAAGGTGAAACGGACGTTCGGTGAGGACTCCGATGAATTCCGCTACGTGCGGGAACTGCGCGACTGGTGTGTATCAGTCGGCATGGTGCGCTCCGAGATCAAGTGTCGATCGGAGTATTTGAAGCGGGAAGGGCTCCGGTTTTGGGGGCTTTTCGATGAACAGAAGTTACAGGAAATCCATAGGGGGTTTCTCATGGTTGGCGATAAGTGCGAAATCAACAATTTTGACGTCTTGACCGTGGCCGATGAGCTGCTGTCGAAGAACATCGTTGATCACAGAAAAGCGGCTATGACTACGGCCGGCTATGTTGCGTTGTGGCAGTGCGGTCAGCGCTTTGACTTTAAGAAATCAGCAGATCAAAAGCACCGTGCCCGCTTGCGTCAGATCGGCATCGATATCAAGTTGCCATTCGACGCCACTCGCCACGGCGTTGTTTTCATCCGCAACGTCCGCGAGATCGAGCGCGTTTTCACCCTGCCGACACCCGCGTTTTACCGTCCGGCTGTGGTGCCGCGCCATCTGCAATTGGTGGCCGCATGAATATCAAGTTTTCTTCTTGGACATGGGGTTATCTGTACGGCTTTGCCTGTGGCGTTACCTTCCAGCTTTTTTGGCCGCTCATTCGCAGTTTCCTGCAATTGGTGGCCGCATGATCGCTGCTCACGAAGTCAAACCAGGGCACGGTATGACCCTGCGCGGCGGCCTCCAGTTCGACCATTCGCCGGTTCCGTTGGTTGATCAAGAACGCACCCGCCTGCTGCTTGAGATGAAAAAGGCGATCGACTTTTACGATCTGCATTTCGCCATTGCTGAGCACGGCGGCTACATCCGTGGTCTTTACATCGCGGGTCAAATTTCTCGACCTGTTTTCATAGTTTTCAGCGTTGAAGGTGATCGGGTAGGTCGTGCTTCTGCCGATCGCTTGGCGATGGTGACGCAATGATCACGCGCAAATTGCAGGGCAGGGCGCCAAGCCTGCGTGATCAGCAGCGCGCGTCACTGGCTCGCGCTCGGCCGTCAGCGTATTGCGCTGTCGACTTCGATGCGCTCCGTACCGATCTGAACTCTCGCGTTTTTGTTGGCCCGCCGACGCCGCTGCACTTGATGCGCCAGATGCAGCCTGCGGTTGTCGAGGATCGTGTTCACGCTCGGCACTGGCAGTTAGTGGCCGAGTTCAACCGTTACGGTTATTGCGAATTTAAACAACGCGGCACGCCTTTCGCTGGTGATGCCTTCGGCTACGGCCAACTTATAGAGGTGAACTAATGAAAATTCTACGCGGATTTGTCCAGGGTGTTGTTGCTAAAGGGACTACAGAAAAGCCTTGGGCGCTGGTCGGTATTAGCGACGTTTCCAAAAACCGTAACGGCTTCGAAGAAACGACGATTGTCGAATTCATGATTGCCGGCCAGCAGTACAAAGACGGTCTGCATAACGCTTATCGCTCTTTGCAAGGCTCCGAGGTTTTTGCGCCGTATACCGATGAAATCGACTCGTTTAACGATAAGTCGCGTATCCGTTACAACCTGCAAGGTGTTCCCATGCGCTTGCAAGATGCAGCACCTGCTGCCGCGCCCAAGGCTGTCGTCTAGTAACCAATTAACGGAGGCTTAGTTATGCCTGAGTCTCTACAAGTTCTGACGGTAGAAGGAGTTATATCCGTGTATACCGCAGGCGTCTTGCTCACCATTGCGGGTTATATGTTGGGCATGAAAATCGGCATCGTTATCGGTGTCATCCGTAAAATCTGAAAAGGAAATACAAACATGACTGAGATTTTTGCTGCTGTTGACCTGGGCGAAGTTACTGCGTGGGTTGTTGCAACTGGTTTGCTGATTATCGGCATCGCCATGGCCTTTAAAGGCATCGACCTCGGCAAGCGCGGTATCAAAAAGGCCTAAGCGCCTGGGAGGAGGGGGCAGTAATGCCCCTTCTAATCAAATGGAACAACTAGCAATTACTTCAGCCGATATCGCCATGTTGGGTTATTCGCTGATCTTCCTCGGTGGAGTTATAAGCGGATGGGCATTTATTCTCGGTATTCAACAGCGTTTCTAACGGCTTTTCTCGCCTGCTCCATTCTCTCCGCGCCTACTTCTGCTGCAACTCGTAAGACTCCCTCGATCACCCCATCCAATAAAGACATTATCTCTAACCCGTCTAGTGCTGCTTTCCAGACGCCCAGCGGCAATGCTGCGTTTTATGGTCAAGAGTTTGTCGACAAGCATGAAGCCGGTGGTCGTTTTCAGGCGGGGAATAACCCATCGGCAACACTGCCAAAGTATCAGCAACAGATTATTAAGCTTAAGCCGGTTGTTTCGGTTCCTAAGACTCGTATTTTCACTGCTTTGAAAAATGGCCTTAAGGCCAATCCTGCTTCAATTGCGATGCAGGCGGCTACGGCGGCTGCTATTGCTGGTGTTGGCTGGGTCATGTCTCCTGAAAACACCCAGCTTCAAATGAATAAACCGTCCACGATAGATGGTCCTATTGTTGGTAATCAATTTCGCTGGCGTATTCTTTATTCGTCACGTTACTTTCAATCTCCTGCTAAAAGTTGCGATGATTACTGTTCTACTATCTCTAGCTGTACCGTTCCTACCCTTAACCGTATATCTGACACGTCTTACCGTTGCTATGCTGGTACTGTCAATCAATATATTGAGCGGGTCGGTTCTGGCTGTCCACCCGGCAGCACGTACGACAACACTCTTTCTTCTTGCACAGTCCCTAAGTTATCGCCTGTCACAGATGCCGACCTCGATTTAATCGACCCTTGGCTTAACGCGCAGTCAGCGGCATGGCTCGGCGGACTTCTCAAGGAAGTTTGTGGAGCATCGACAAGCCCTAACGCCTGTTTTGATTCAATGAAAGACACCGGCTATTTGACCGGCCCAGCACAACAAGTCGGCCCCAAGTATTCCAGCAGTGAAACCACGCTGAATCCAGATGGTTCAACCTCGGTAACTACCACGACCAGCCAGGACACCTATAACTATAAATACGGTGACAATTTTTACGACTTTTCAACCAAGACCACCACTACAACGAATAAGGATGGTCAGACTACAGTTGTCACCAGTGATGATTCACAACCGGAGGGCGAGACTCCTGCCGAAGAGCAAAAGCCGGAAGAGGACGAGGAAGAGCCGGAATATACCTATGACGATGCGCCATTTCCGCCGGTCGAGCCGTTTTATCAGCAGAAGTATCCCGAAGGTTTAGCGGGCGTCTGGACTTCGGCCAAGTCCGATATTGATAACAGCCAGTTCATGAGTTTTTTGCATTCGTTTGTTCCTTCGTTTTCGGGAAGTTGTCCATCGTTCGGTTTGATCATGAATATTTCCAGCTGGGCAAACTACGGTACTCAACAATTCCCCTCGCTTTGTTACGTCTTCGACTTCATCAAGGTGCTGATGCTGGTCACGGCTGTTTTCACTGCGCGCGCGCTAACGTTCGGAGGCTGATATGTCTGGGATATTTCGGTTTTTCTCGTCGCTGCTCGCCAAGATCGCGGGTTTTGCCGAGTGGCTGCTCTCGGTCATTGCCGAGGTGTTTAAGAGCTTTTGGCTGATGCTTACCGATTCGGTGTGCTGGCTTTTCGAGGGTCTGTTAGGCGTTGCCACGGGCGCCCTGGACGCCATTGATACGCCGTTTGATCCGGCGACTTACTACGGATTGATCCCGCCTGAGGTGGGCAACATGCTCGGCGTGATCGGCGTTCCGCAAGGTATCAGCATTATCGTTTCGGCCCTGGTGGTGCGCTTCGTTCTGCAGACCATTCCGTTCGTGCGCTGGGGCTCCTGATGCAAAATCTTATCGTTGGTAAATCTGGCTCGGGTAAGGGTTATGAGGTTTGCGCTTACCATATTTTTTCCGCGCTCGCGCAAGGTCGAAAGGTGGTTACGAATATGCCCCTGGTGATCTCTAAGTGGGCCTCTCTCGATCCTTCTTTTCCCGCTCTTATTGATATTCGCAAGCGCGCCTTGCCTATCCGAGGCACCTGGGAACCGACACGCGAGGAGGGCGCTTTCCACCTGTTCGCTAACCCTGACGAGGTTATTCAGCAGCCAACAACGGCTCGCCCGTTCTCGGGCGTTTGGGACTATTACGACACTTGGCGTCACCCTGAAACGGGAACCGGCGCGCTCTTCGTCATAGACGAGGCGCAGAACGTTATTCCCCGCGGCAAAACAGATGTGGAGGTCGAGGAGTGGTCTGCGCTACATCGTCATTTCGTTAGCGACGTGATCTTCATGACGCAGAGCTATGGCAAGCTCTCCCAGGCGATCCGCGACAACATCCAGATTGTTTACCGGCTGACTAAGAAAGTCGCCTGGGGTCAGATTGACCGCTATATTCGCAAGGTGCAGGACGGCATACGCGGTGAGGTTCTCAACACCACCGAACGAAAATATAACCCGGTGTATTTCGGACTGTGGCGCAGTCAGACTCAGGGCGGTTCGGGTGAGGAATTTGGCGCGGAGGATATCGTCCCGTATTGGAAGCATTGGACGTTTAAAGGTCTAGCGATTTGTCTGTGCCTGTTCTTTGCCCTGGTCACGTACCAACTTACCAAGGTCGACAAGAAGCCTGCTCCGGTCGTAAAGGCTAAGCCTGCTGCTGAAAAGTCTCACCAACGGCTAGCCAATCCCGTCTCAGATGCTCCTGCTCTTGTCACGCCTACGCGTGGCCCTGAGGAAAAGCACCATCCTTACGATGGTTTGACTCTCCACCTTCAAGCACTTCTCAAGGGTAAGCGCAGCCGTGACGGCGTGGATCAGGACTATCTCAGCGGCTATGTCACCATCGCTCAAAACGGCCAGGGCATCCGCTTGGTTTCGTTCGATGATCTGCGTACCGCTGGTTACATCATTACGTTTGAGTCCAGCAGCGTGATTAGCCTGACCTATAAGGGCTTCGACGTCGGCTTCGTCGTGGCCGACCTGCCGCAAGTTGGGCTTGCTTCAAAAGTGCCCGCCAACGAAGTCGCGAAAAGATGAAAACGGGAGGGCTCCCGCTTGCGGGAGGGACCCGATTTCAGCTTGCAGCGAAGACTCTTTGAGTCATCTGTTGAACCAATCACCAGCTCGCGCCGGATCGCCCAGGCCGGAACCTCAGTGGCGTCTGTCCTGACTAGAGGCTTCGCATAATATATATTATGTTAAATGCGTGATATTCAAGGACAACGCTTCGGCAAACCGAACCAAAAGCGCACAGCTATAGCTCAAACTAGCGCC
>JBOGOP010000273.1:0-7501 GCA_050747225.1 Pyrinomonadaceae bacterium | reverse complement strand
GGATGATGTCGTGAGGGGTGTAGATCCTCAGATACTGATGCCACAACCATAACCAGAACCCTCTGGTTCGAAACTGCAAAGTGCCCAAACCAAATCCAAGAATGACGACCACCAGCAGACCCCAGGCAAACCGGTCAACTCTCGCCTCATGGTAGGGTCTGACTAAAACGAGAATCGCCATCGTTATTATCAATAGGGCGACGAACCACAGGGCCGCGCCCTCAAGGGTCAACACTCCGCTGTACAAAGTCAGCGCCGCAGCCAAGAAGCCCAACAAAAGTCCGATGACGTTGCGGTAGGGAATACCGGTGTTTCGAAAGAACGATTCGCGAATGGAACTGCCAACGGAGTGGAAGAAACTTCCTGTGGGCATGGGTGAAATGCCTCCTTTTGGTTGAGGGTGAATTGTGAGGAACTACGTCTGAAGCGCTTTCAACAACTCCAGATTTTGTTCCAGCTTTGGTATTGAAAAGCCAGCTTGTTTCAATTCGCCTATACGCGTTTGAACTTTTTGAATGGCGTTATGCAGTTCGAGTGGGCCGCCTTCGTGGTCGAGGCGAGGAATACCTTTGCGCGCTGCAATGGCGTATTCGAGCGTGCAGCCATTGCTGTATTCCCAGTCCAAATTAAATCGGATCTCGTAGATTTTTTTTTTGATGAACAATTCCCACAAATAGAGATAGTGTTGCTGGTCGAACCCTTTCGCGAAATAAGGGCCGGGCGTGACCACATTGATATGCCCGCGCTCGCGCAGCTTCTCTGCGAATTCCACGCCCCGACGCACATTAGACTGGATCAGTTCGGACTGTACTCTCTTGAATTCCTCAGCGCCTAACTTTTCTCTCAACTCATTTTCAGATCGAACCTCATACTTCTTGAGAACTTCGTAATAGAACTTCTTTCCGGTGGTGATATCGCTGCTGCAATAAATTCCCGCATCATCCGGCAACATGCAGTCGAAGGCAGACATCGTCATCCTGATTTCATCAATCACTTTCCGATTCTGAAATTCCGGGACGGCAAATTGATCAGTCCCGTAGTAGAGTTCCGCCATAGTTCTCCATTCGCAGAAGAGTAGTCGTCCCGATTCCCGGTAGCGGTTAGTTCTGACTCGCCAGTTTGAAAATGATGGTTAGAATAAGGTACCCACTGGTGGCTGGCAAGCCGTGTCGGTTATAGAGGCCCGCACCGGAAGATGCAAGGATTTCAGCGCTTGAAGCGCCGTCAGATGCTAGACTAAACAGCTTCAATATGAAACCGACGATCATGAAATTTGGCGGCACGTCCGTCGAAGGCGCTACCGCTTTCAAGAACGCCGCGGGCATCGTTTTCGACCGCCAGGGTTTAAGACCGGTGGTAGTGGTCTCAGCGATGGCCGGTTTTACCGACGCGTTAATCGGCAGTGTGCAACAGGCCCTGACGGTCGACGCTGCTGCCGGCGCCAATTCATTGGAGAAGCATTTTGATCGACACCTGCGCGTGATCGCGGCGCTGCTGGACCGTGAAGCGGCGCGGATGCGCGAGTTGATTGACCAAAGCCGTCTTGAGATTAGGGAACTCCTGGCGGCTGCGGCTGCCGAGGTCGGAGGCGCCAAAGCCAATGAATCTCGCGAGCGCCGCAAGTTCTTCGAGGATGCTGTAGTTTCCTATGGCGAACGGCTCTCGGCCGCGTTGCTCGCCGCAGTGCTGATCGAGAATCAGGTCAGGTGCACTGACGTCGATGCGCGTCGCTGCATCGTCACTGACGACAATCACGGTTGCGCCACGCCGCTAATGACCGACACCGTTCGCAACACTCGCGAACAACTTGACGCCCTGATTGCCTCAGGATGTATTCCGGTGCTCGGCGGATTTATTGGATCCACGCCGGTTGGAGCGACGACAACCCTGGGCCGTGGCGGTTCAGACTACACTGCCGCACTCATCGGCGCCGCTTTGGAAGCAAAGGAAATTCAAATCTGGACTGACGTGCAGGGAGTACTGACAGCAGATCCGCGACTGGTCGCAACGGCTCGCACGGTTCCTCACCTGTCGTTTGAAGAAGCAGCCGAGCTGGCGTATTTCGGCGCCAAGGTGCTCCATCCGAAAACCCTTCACCCTGCGATTGAACGCGACATTCCGGTGCGCATCTGCAACTCACGCGCGCAGGAAGGTGGCAGCACGCTGGTGGTTGGCGAGTCGAAGAAATCATCGCAGACAGTCAAAGCCATTGCACACAAAACGGGAGTCACTACGGTCCAGGTTACTTCAACACGAATGCTTGGCGCGTATGGATTTCTACGCGCGCTGTTTGAAGTCTTCGCTGAACACAAGACCGCAGTAGATGTCGTGACCACATCTGAAGTCAGCGTTTCGTTGTCGCTCGACGACACAACGTCGCTCAGCGAGATCGTGGCCGAGCTCGAAAAGCTGGGTTCAGTAAATATCGAAGAAAAGCGCGCCATCATCTGCGTGGTAGGCGAAGGCTTGCGTACCACGCCCGGCATTGCTGCGCGCATCTTCTCGACAATTAGCGACATCAATGTGTCGCTGATCTCCCAGGGCGCTTCGCGAATTAATCTTACTTTTGCGGTCGAGGAAGAGCGTGTTCGCGAAACAGTTGCTCGGCTGCATAAGGAATTTTTTGAAAGTTCGGAAAGCGAAGACGCGCTGAGAGAGCAGAAGGATCTTAGCGCCGAAGTGTCAGCATAGTTTGTAACGCAAACTGTTAGTTTGCGAGCTTGACGCCAGGGACACCGCGCAAACTAACAGTTTGCTTTACAGTAAGTCTATGAACGTTAACGAGCTAACACGCAAACTGATCGATATCCCTTCAGTCACCGGAGACGAACGGGCCGTTGGGATGTTTTTGCAGGAATACCTTGAGAGTTTGGGTTATGCAGTGAAGCTTCAGGAAGTCGCTGCTGATCGCTTCAACGTGTTTGCAACTACAGGATCGCCAGTTCGGATCGTTCTCTCGACGCATATGGACACGGTGCCGCCGCATTTTGAATCAAGCGAGGATGACGAAAAGATCTATGGCCGCGGCGCCTGCGATGCCAAGGGAATTATTGCCGCTCAAATTAACGCGGCTGAGCGACTGCGGTGCGAAGGCGTTCAGGAAGTCGGACTGCTTTTTACGGTCGATGAGGAAACCGGAAGCGTAGGCGCTCAGATCGCGAACCGGACAAAATTCGAACAGCCACCCCAGTTTTTGATCAATGGCGAGCCCACGGATAATAAGTTGGCGAGCGCGACGAAGGGTTCACTGAGATTGACGCTACGTACGAAAGGCCGTGCGTCGCATTCTGCTTATCCTGAACAAGGCGAGTCTGCGATTGAAAAGTTACTCGATGTTCTTGAAAGTATTCGCCGGTGCAAATGGCCGGTTGACGACGTATTGGGCGAAACCACTTGCAATATCGGCGTCATTCGCGGGGGCACGCGAGCCAACGTCGTTCCCGATGAGGCCTCTGCCGATCTGCAACTTCGTCTGGTGAGCAAGGCTGCGCCGGTGCGAGAACTTCTAAAAGCTGCGATTGCGGAACGCGCTGAGGTCGAATACTTGTCTGAACACGAACCGGTTCAACTGGAAACGATCGATGGAATCGAGCAGTGTGTTGTCCGCTTCACTACTGACATTCCCCATCTCTCAAACTGGGGCAAGCCGCTGTTGCTTGGTCCCGGATTGATCTTGAACGCGCATACTGAAGGCGAGTTCGTTGAGAAACGGGAACTGGAACAAGCCATAGATATCTACGTGCAGTTGGTGCGCGCGCTGTTAGGCAAAGAGTCCGAGGAACTGGTCGAAGGGGTGTCGCCATGAAGCTGGCCCTGATTGGCTACGGCGCGATGGGCAAGCTGGTGGAAAAGCTGGCGACCTCTGCCGGCGACGAGATCGGACTGAGAGTAACCTCGCGCGACAAATCGCCGGATGCTGGTCAACTTGCAGTTTCGCTGCCGGGCCATGATGCTGCGATAGACTTCTCGGTGGGTTCCGTGGTGCTAAGAAATATTGAAGCATGCGCGCGCGCGGGTGTGCCGTTGGTCGAAGGAACGACTGGCTGGCACGACAACGAAGCCGAAGCGCGGCGCCTGATTGAAGATCATAAGGGCGCGCTCGTCTATGGCGCTAATTTCTCAATCGGTGTAAATGTCTTTTATCGAATCGTATTGCAGGCTGCAAGGCTGATGGCGGGGCTCGATCAGTACCAGGCGTTTCTGGAAGAGGAACATCACGCGCGTAAACGTGATGCGCCGTCGGGAACGGCTCTAAAGTTGAAAGCCCTGATGTCTGAATACATCAGAACTGAGATTCCTATCGCCTCGATACGGGCTGGGCATATTCCGGGAACGCATCGCGTCGGCTTTGACTCCTCAGCAGATCAGATAACGCTGACGCATACGGCGCGTTCACGCGAAGGGTTTGCCGCAGGAGCGCTACTCGCAGCGCGATGGATTGTCGGTCGCAAGGGCGTTTATGAATTCTCGGAAGTAATGAATGAAGTGATGAGTGATGAGTAATGAGTGATGAGTAAAAGGAAATCTCGGTTCCGCTCTAAACTCGTCACTCATCACTCATTACTCATGACTCATCACTGCTTTTAGGAGGTACTGCCATGACGATGAATATTGAATGGATGCGCGGTTGCGCGACAGCGCTGGTTACACCCTTCAAGGTGGACGGTGCGATTGACGAAGATCGCCTGCGCGCACTTGTCGACCGGCAGATTACCGGCGGCGTGCGTTTATTGGTGCCGTGTGGC
Organism: Pyrinomonadaceae bacterium; assembly: GCA_050747225.1. Lineage (GTDB taxonomy): Bacteria > Acidobacteriota > Blastocatellia > Pyrinomonadales > Pyrinomonadaceae > PSRF01. The sequence goes on along the minus strand of JBOGOP010000273.1, from coordinate 2,756 downwards.
ACGACCGGCGAGAGCGCCACTATGACAGAAGAGGAAGACCAACGCGTTATCGGAATCACTGTCGAGGTTGCGCGCGGTCGCGCCCGGGTAATCGCCGGTACGGGAAGCAACTCAACTGCAGCGGCGATTGAATATTCCAAACGAGCGCGCGATCTGGGCGCCGATGCCATGTTGCAAGTCGCTCCCTGGTATAACAAGCCGACGCAGGAAGGTCTCTACGCTCACTTTCGCGCCATCGCGGAAGCAGTGCCAGACGTGCCCGTCATGCTTTACAACGTTCCTGGTCGCACCTCGTCAAACATTGCGGCGAAAACGGTTCTGCGTCTGGCGCGGGATTGCGAGAACATCGTGGCAATCAAAGAAGCGTCAGGAAATCTGTCACAAATCATGGAGATTTTGCGCGAGCGGCCGGAGAACTTTCGCGTGCTGTCCGGCGACGATGCGGTAACACTGCCGTTGATTGCCCTGGGTGGTGAGGGAATTGTTTCCGTGGCGTCCAACGAAATTCCCGATCTGATGTCGCGCATGACCAACCTGGCCCTCGATGGAAACTGGCCAGAGGCGCGCGCACTGCATTACCGCATCCTGCCGCTGATGGAGATTAACTTCATCGAGTCGAGTCCGGGACCGGTCAAGGCAGCCATGGCAATGATGGGACTGTTGGAAGAAAACTTTCGTTTGCCACTGGTGCCGGTTCAGGAACAAAGTCGCACTCGCATTCGTGAAGTGATTGCCGAACTTGGTTTGCTGGAGACTGTGCATGCCACTGCGTGAAGAGATCGAGCAGTTAGCAGCTCGCGAAGCCGGCGAATACTCGGACGAAGAGTTTACGTTGTTCGCTGAATTCAAAGCGGCGCTCAATCGCGGTGAGATCCGCGCGGCCGAGCGACAAGCCGATGGCCAGTGGATAACAAATGCGTGGGTCAAGCGCGGCATTCTGTTGGGCTTTCGCATGGGCGCGATTGTCGACATGTCGCCAGCGGACGGTAGCCTGCAATTCCTCGACAAGCACACTTATCCCGTTAGAAAGTTTTCCACGGAAGATCGCGTGCGCATTGTGCCGGGCGGGTCAAGCATTCGCGACGGCGCGTATATCGCGCCGGGCGTAGTCTGCATGCCGCCGATGTTCGTGAACGCGGGTGCATACGTTGACGAAGGAACTATGATTGACAGCCACGCACTCGTTGGATCGTGCGCCCAGATCGGTAAGCGCGTGCATCTTTCGGCTGCAGCGCAGGTTGGCGGCGTACTCGAACCAGTCGGCGCGGTGCCTGTAGTTATCGAAGACGATGTTTTGGTTGGCGGCGGCTGTGGGGTTTACGAAGGAACGATCGTGCGCGAACGTGCCGTGCTGGCTGCGGGAACGATCCTGACCGGCTCGACGCCTGTCTACGATCTGGCGCGCGAAAAAATTTATCAGCGAACGCCTGAAGCACCTCTGGAAATTCCAGCGGGGGCGGTTGTCGTGCCGGGCTCGCGCAACGTGCGCGGTGAAGTTGGGCGCGCCTGGGGACTCTCTCTTTACGCCCCGGTGATTGTGAAGTATCGCGACGAAAAGACTGAACGCGCGGTGCAACTGGAAGACTACTTGCGGTGATCTGGTCGATCCACGAACTCACACGAAATCACTCGAAACAAAGCCCGCGTTCGTCTCGTTTCGTGTGTGTTCGTGGATCGTCTACGTTGTCAGTTTGAATAGACGCTGGTGCGAATCATGTCTATCAAGGCCCAAAAAGAGTTTCAGCCACCTGCCTTTCTGCGTGGAATCGAAAGGAGCCCGATTCGTCAGATCACGGATCGAGCTAAGCCCGGCGACATCAGTTTCGGCCTGGGCGAGCCGGATTTGCCAACTCCCGATGTGATTCGCCGAGAAGCACTGCGCGTCATTCAGGAAGAGCAAAACGGTTACACGTTGCAAGCAGGACTGCCTGCGCTGCGTGAACTCGTCGCTCAGGATTATTCACATCTGAATCTCTCGGCCAATCAGGTGATCATCACTGCCGGCTCGCAGGAAGCGATGTATCTTGCGTTGATGACCCTGGTCGGCATGGACGATGAGGTTTTGATTCCCAATCCCGGCTTTGTCGCCTATCCGACAATTGCACGCATGGCGGGAGGACGGCCAGTATTCTACGAACTCCCGGCCCACAAGGATTTCAGTTTTGATCTGGAGGAATTCAAACTTCGCCTCAGTTCAAAGACAAAAGTCGTTGTTTGCACCAGTCCTTCAAATCCAACCGGTCGCACATTATCGGCTGAAGAGTTGCGCGGGATGGCGCAAGCGGTCGCGGAGAGTGGCTCGGGCGCATTCATCATCAGCGACGAAATCTATCGCGACCTTTACTACACCGGAGAACGTCCTGCTTCAATCTCTGAGTTTTATCCACGCACGGTTGTGATCTCAGGTCTTTCGAAGTCGATGAGCATGACCGGCTGGCGTCTGGGATGGATACTCGGCGATGCGGCCGTGATCGCCGCCGCGCATCTGCTGCACGGTTACGTCACAACCTGCGCTTCGACGGTCTCGCAGAAGGCAGCCCTGGCCGCGTGGAGCCAGGAAGCAACCGAGGCGCGTGAGCGGCATCGCAGCACGTTTCATAAGCGACGCGATCATCTGGTGGCGCTGATCAGAAATGAATGCGGCTTGCGCTGCGTTACACCTGAAGGCGCGTTTTATACGATGGTTGACGTTAGTCGTTATGGCTCATCCATCGAAGTTGCAGAGGCGATGCTCGAAGCTGGGGTGGTCACGGTGC
>JBOGOP010000272.1:0-7505 GCA_050747225.1 Pyrinomonadaceae bacterium | reverse complement strand
GTGTACAGCGCATAATGTGGGCTCGCGGAATAAGCGATCCAGGCGGGCGCTCCGACAAAGATCGCCACCGCCAACACCGCCGCCAGCGCCCGGATTTGTCGCGAACCATTCAAGCGTCGATTCACGAACCGGATTAACTCAACTACACCAACTGCTGCCAGCATGTAGACGAAAGGCATCAGTGAAAGCGTGTAGCGCAACCATTTCGCGCCGAAAAACGAATAAGGGACTATCCAGAACAGAAACATGAAGAGGGCGAACGCGTGGCCCGGATGTAACCGTCGCTTTACCGAGACTATAAAACCGATCACGAACGATAAGAGCACCAGCAGCGGAATCTTGATCGCCATAAACACCAGATAGAAATAGATGGGCGTGCCCCAGAAGGGAGTGCGCGACACATTATTTTTATAGAGGTGGTCGGCGAAGAGATACCCGGTATGAACCAGCAGCTTTTCGCCCATGTAAGAATTCAGGTATGTCCAAACCTGGGGCAGCAGAAGCGGCGGGTTCGCAATTATGAAGGCGGCGAGAATAACAAGAAAGAAAAAGCCCGGCGCTTTGCCGGCAGGCTCTCCGGGTTGGCGTTGGCGCACGCGATAGTTATGGTGATAAAGCGCGTTCAGACCAAAGTAGTGGGGAAAATATTTCGACGCGAGCATAAGCCCGAAAGAAATTCCGCTAAGCACGTAGTTTCGTTTTACTAAACCTACATTCCTCGTGTCCGTCTGTTTGGCCCGCAAATAAAAGTAGAACGCAAAGAGCATGAAGAAAACGAGCAGCGTGTCTTCTTTGCCTATACGGTTGTAGGTGATCGCGTTTATGCCAACCGCCCAGAGCCCCGCTGCTACTAAGCCAGTCCAGCGATCGAAGAAGGCCGCGGTTAAGAGAAAAAGCGGAATTGCGGTTAACGCACCGAAGATCGCATTCGGGAGACGTAGCAGAACTTCATTACTGATGGCCCTGCCGCCCACCAGCGCGTGCCCAACTTTCAACGAAGCGAACATCAGCGCCTTCATCACCATTGGGTGCTCGCCGTTTGCGGTAATATCGCCGCGTTGGTAAGCCTGCATTGCTTCGACCTTGTTCACTTCGTCTTCAGCGAAGCCGACGGCGCCCAATCGACTGGCGCGGAAGCAGAGTCCAACAATGACGAGCACTGCCAGCACGCCGGCCACGGCCCAGCGCGAACGGTTCCGAAATGTTGGTTCCGGTTCGTTATTCGCAAGCAGGTCTCGAGCAGTTTCTTCGCCGGCTTCGATAGCTGGACCGGAATCTTTTGTCACGTACAAAATTGGATCTACCCTTATTCGAAAGTCGTTAATGATAGCTTAACACTCTAGAGAATCTTCGCTGATCGAGAGCGCTGAAGGCGCGAAATGTAATAGCCTGGGGCAACGCCCCGGGTACTTGCAGGAATTGGATCGAAGCGCTGAAAGCGCGGAATAAACTAGAGCCATACGAGCTTGGTGCGAGACGAGAGTCATTGTCGGACATGTCGCGCCTTCAGCGCTTTTCATAGCGAGCCATTGGTGGCTTTCAGCAAAATGCCTTATCGTAATAACCCGCATGGACAATCTCGTCGTCTCAAACATTCGCCAACGACCAATTCGAACGCTCGTTAGCGTGGCGGGAGTCGCGCTTGGAGTCTGCCTGGTCATGCTTTTTACCGGCCTGGCTCGCGGCATGTCCAACGACCTGCAACGACGCGCTTCCAACCTGCGCGCGGAAATTATCTTCACGCGACCGGGAGCGATGATGCTGACTGGTTCCAGCGCCAACCTTAGCACCAGGTATGTTGAAAGCTTGAAACAAATTGACGGCGTTGCCGAAGCCTTGCCGGTGATCAGATATGTTTTTCAGGGCGGCAAAGGATTTGGGTTTGAACAAATTGAAGGTGTCGAGTGGGAACCTTTCGCGCGTGTTAACGAGTTGACTATTGATTCGGGCCGGCCGCCGCAGGCGTCCGACGAAATTGTTATTGATGAAGTTAAGGCTCGAAATAACAAACTGCGGATTGGCGACGCGATAAAACTTTTTGGGGACAAGCCATATCGGATTGTGGGAATCTACTCTCCCGAATCAGGGGCGCGCGTAAAGATGACTCTGGCGGCAATGCAGGAAGCTTTGGAGTCGCCGGGAAAGGCGACCTACATTCTGATCAAACTTCGCAATCCAAATGAAGAGGTCGAAGTCGCAAATCGAATCAACACGATCCTGCCGGGGAACAAGGTTCAACTGACTCGCGACATTTTTTCAAGTCTTGAAAAAACTATTCCCTACCTGGGCGTCTTCCTGCGAATACTTGTAGGTCTGGCGGCGATTGTGAGCGCCGTGGTCGTGATGCTGGCGATGTATACAACCATCACCGAGCGCACTCGCGAGATTGGTATCCTGAAAGCGATGGGCGCCTCCCGACGTTACATCGTCTTCATAATTGAATCGGAAGCGCTCGTGATCAGCGTCGTAGGTTTAGTGGCCGGCTTTGTCTTCTCGTTTGCGATAGGCTATGCAATTCACCAGTTCTACGGACTCTTTTTCGAGTATAGCTGGAGTTGGGGACTGACAGCGGCCGCCATCGGCATTCTCGGCGGAGCTTTCGGCGCGCTATATCCAGCATTGCGGGCATCAAATCTCGATGCGGTCAGCGCACTGGCATACGAGTAAGGTGAATAGTCGGCATGAAAGCAGGAAGCAGGAAGCAGGAGGCAGGAAGCAGGAAGCAGTAAGCAGTAACCAGAAAAAAGGGCACGCGAGATGAAACTCGTCAGGGCCCTTTTTCCGTCGTTCTTCTGCCTTCTGCCTTCTGCCTTCTGCCTTCTGCCTCCTGCTCCTGCTCCTGCTCCTGCTCCTGCCTCCTGCCCCTGCCTCCTGCCTCCCGCCCCTGCCTCCTGCCTTTACCCGGTCGCTACTGCTCCCGGTTCCGACTTTGTCTCGCTCGCGTTAACCTTATTAAGGTTTCTCAGTGACAGTCCCCGCCGAACCATAAGCGCTACGCCGACTGCCGTCCAAAAAAGATCGCGCCCTTTGCGCACAATGGCTAACGTCGTACCGATCGCCGAACTAAACCCAAGCGCTTTGGCAAGCATGCCGGTGCCGGCTTCGTCAACGCCCAGTCGGAATGGTATGAACTTGAAAGCGACGTTTATTATCCGATTGACTGATTCGAGTATGAAGGCGGTCAGCAAGGTAGGCGCGACGACTTCGCTGATGAATGAAAGCGTAACGTAAATCTCGGCAATACCCGCCAGGTGAAAACAAACTTCAAGTAGAAAGATCGAGATCAGGCGGTTGCTGTTCCTTGAATAGAAACCGTAAATGCGATCTTCCAGACTTCGCCCGCGAGGAATTCCCTTTTCCTGCATCCACGCCTGCGCTATGCCACGGCCACTCAGGAACGACATCGGACCACTCAGAAACTTCCACTGTCTGCGAATAATGAAGTAACCCAACGGGGCTATTACAAGTGTGACAGCAAGAGCACCGAAGCTGGCGTAACGCAGTGGCTTTGGCAGCGAGAAGCTCAGTAGCAGCGCTGCCGAGCCTGAAAAAATTATGAGAACAACGGAAAGACTGTAAAAGATATTTTCGATTGCGAGCGCGGCAAGACTCGCCATCAGCGGAACGCGATGGGTAACGAACGCAGCTTTTGAAGGCTCGCTCACCGCCGCGCTGGCGAGCGGGACGATGTTTCCGACCGCATCGCCCATCAGCCTCGCAACAAGCGCGTCACGAAAGCGCAAACTATAGGGAGCCTCAAAACAACGTGTCCACGCGAGGGACCGTGCAATTTGTCGCACAGCCGAGATAGCAAGAATCAGTAGGAAGCCAAAGCCCAGACGCTGAATGCCGGCCCAGATCTGAGAGACGCCGGCCTTCCTTACGAAATAGGCGAATAGCAGAAGACCCAGCAGTGCAAACAGAATCCCGAAGCGCGCAAGCTTTCTGTTTCTTGCCTGGTTTGGCTTGGCAGGACGCGAGACTGCGTCGCTATGATCGATTTGATCCACAACTACCGGTCGTTCTTTGTCCAACTCGTGTGGTCCTCAGCTTTGTGCTAGCTTGAACAAAACCACCGTAACATAGGGCGAAACGTCTTTGGCAGTGATTAGTCCCACGGTGGCTTCAGTTTTAATGGTCCGTCCCGCACATCCGCCAACTATTTTCCGATATCGCGCGTCTAACGTCCCGATATGAGCAAGGAATGCCAGGGAGCTCTAAAAAAGAATTGGAATAGGGACGCGCCACCTGTAAGATTTACTTGCCTACGGACAATTTGTCCGTGCTTCCTGCCCCGGTTGATTAGGCACGCGCCAATCAATCTCGTCTTTACCTCATTTGAATCCGTACCTTTGTCTCACTTCGGCCCCCACTGAAGCACCTGTGTTTGCCGGTCGAAAACTTAGGAAAGACGCAAAATGAAACTCTCCTCAATAGTTTGTGCGATGCTCCTGTTGTTTTCCGGGTCCTTGATCGCTGCCGGAGGACCGACAAGCGGGCACCCATTGTCGGCTCCGTCTGCCGGCGGCGCGTCGACCACAATTGACGATGAGAACGTCGACAACGTTTTCAACCTCTCGGATTTTGGTGCAGTTGGCGACGGCAATACTGACAACGGACCAGCATTGCAAGCCGCACTGAATGCGATCGCCGCTGCCGGCGGTGGAACATTATTTGTGCCGGCCGGTCGCTATGCGATAAACACTCCGGTCCAGAAAGACTTCACCGGGTCGGCTGCTTCACTGACAATTTTGGGTGTTGAGTCTCTTACGCCTGTTCCGCCCCCGAATTCCGGAGGGCAGGTGTTGACTCATGGACTTGACCTGTCGTCTGAGTTTGCTCCCCGCACGGGCACTCAGGGCATCGCGATCAGTATTACTGGTCTCGAAACCTTTCTCATCAAGGACATCACCTTTATTGGCACGCTCGGCGTCAATACTGACGCGTCAATCACCCTGGCTCTTAGCGACATCTGGGACGCCACCATCCGGCATTGCGAATTCTATGGCCTGAGCAGTCTCGTGGGCGGCGGCGCAATCGTGCAGAGCGTCCGCAGTCATTTGCATCTTGAGCAGAGCGTGTTTCTGGGCAGCGCCTGCAACGGCGGAGCTCAAGGCGCGGTTGTCCAGAATTTCGAGTGGAAGAGCGTCACTGTCGCGAACACAATTTTTGCTGACTATGGCCAACGAGCGGAATTGTTTGGCAAGATCGGCTTGGGCACGCCCGCTTCCTGGGTCAACATAGGCAACGCGGCGATCCCAACGAACAAATCGCCGCGCCGCGAAGCTGTCATCAAAGATGTGTTCTTGGACGAAGGCGCTCTCAATGGACTCTCAACGCTAACTTACGGCCACCTGCCCAGCGCTCCCATCGATCTGATGAACGTTTCGGGACTTCATATGAACGTCTCGAATCTCCACACTTCAGGTAACTATCTGGATCGTCCCCGGCGCGTGCTTATTGAAAACTCGCACTACGGCTGGAGCCATGACGCTGACACCGCCATCAATCTCGTGGGCGTAGGCAACGCGATCCTCGATCAAGTGGAGTGTAGCGACGACGCCAATCGTATTCGGGCCGACGAAAATACCGGCAAACTTACCGTCATTAACTCAGTCTATGAGCACCTCGACTCGCAATCGCCGCAAACGCGCGTTATCACTACCGAAACACCGGATGAAGATCCGGTGCAGCATGTGAGGCAGCAATTCATCTCGATACTTGGCCGTGAGCCTGATGCGGCAGCCCACTTCTACTGGTCAGACCGGCTGCTTCAATGCGGCGACGACGAGCAATGCATCAATGCTGAACGAACGGCGCTTGAGACTTATTTATCCACCGCGCCGGCGCCGAGCTTTGCAATCGCCGGCACCTTAAGAGGTGAAAGCGGCGCGGGCTTGGCTGGAGTAACTGTCACGCTCAGTGATTCTCAGTCAGTTAGTACGCAAACTGGATCCGACGGGCGGTACAGTTTCGATAGACTACCAACCAGCGGTGTGTACACCGTCACGCCCGATCGCAGCATTTACACCTTTGGCGCCTACAGCCGCACCTTCACAACGCCCAGCAATAATCAGACGGCGGATTTCACGGCTGTTGACACAGTTACGATCAGTGGACTCGTGACCAAGGGCACAACGCCGCTAAGCGATGTAATCATCATCCTGGGCGGCTCGCATTCTGATATCACTGGAACGGATGCGGCCGGCTTCTACTCGATCAGAGTGCCAGTGGAAGGCAGTTACACGATAACCCCGGCCAAACAGTATTATCTTTTTTCACCCGTGAGCGCGAGCTTCGATAATGTGACTGCAAATCAGACCGCCGACTTTAACAGCACACAAATGTCGTTGTTGGCGTTTGACGCCTCCAGCTACAACATCTCTGAGGGAGCGAGAAGAATAAACGTGACAGTAAGCCGCAACGGTGACACGTCGAGCGCCGCCGAGCTTGTCTATTCAGCCACCGATGGCTCGGCAGACCAACGCAGCGACGTAATTCCAATCGTAGGCAGGCTCAACTTCGCGCCCGGCCAAACCAGCGAGCTCTTCACCATCCTCATCACGGATGACGCGCACGTCGAAGGCGACGAAAGTCTTATGCTCGAGTTGCGCGGCGTTGTCGGCGCCGCGCTCGGCGAAAACAACACCGCGATGCTCACCATCCTTGATAACGATACCGTTGAACCCGAGGGAAATCCGATTGACGGAGCTCGGTTTTTTGTTCGCCAACAGTATCGCGACTTCCTTAACCGGACAGCCGACCCTGCCGGGCTGGCTTTCTGGTCAGATCAGATCTTAAGTTGCGGATCTGACGCTGCCTGCATCGCTGATCGCCGTATTAATGTGTCAGCGGCCTTCTTTCTTTCGATCGAATTCCAGGAGACCGGCTTCCTGGTTTACCGTCTCTACAAAGCTTCATATGGACAGCCGCCGCAACACATCAATGAATTTCTGCTGGACACGCGGACGATCGGACAGGGTGTTGTAGTAAACGCTCCCGGTTGGCAGGAGTTGCTTGAAGCGAACAAGGTCGCTTTGATTCAAGACTTCGTTGGACGTGGCGAGTTTGTCCTTCGATACCCGCTGGAGTTGACGCCGGTGGAATTCGTGAATGAGCTGAATGCAAATGCCGGAGACGTGCTCTCGCCTAGCGATGCGGCAGCAGCGGTGGCTGAGTTTGGCGGGACAGGGACGAGCGAGGAAAACGGCGCGCGCGCGCGAGTGTTGCGCCGCGTGGCTGAGAACCAATCATTCTCCCAACGCGAAATGAATCCAGCCTTTGTGCTGCAGCAATATTTCGGCTACTTGCAACGCAACCCCAATGAAGATCCCGACACCAATCTTGACGGTTACAACTTCTGGCTGCAAAAGCTCAACGAGTTTAACGGCGACTTCCGCCGCGCCGAGATGGTCAAGTCCTTCCTGGTTTCTACGGAATACCGCGAGCGCTTTGGTGCGCATTAGAAGAAGCCAGGCGGCCGCTACATTCTAGTGATTTGCTGG
>JBOGOP010000271.1:0-7525 GCA_050747225.1 Pyrinomonadaceae bacterium | reverse complement strand
CTACGATCCAAAGACAGGCGCACCAAAGACGCGACACCGGGTGGAAAAGGACAACAAGGGAAACATCATTCGCGAGTATGAAGAGACGATCATGGACAACGAGCATCCGCGAATCGACGCCTGGTTTTTGTGCATCGCGCCGCTGGAGCGGCCGCAAGTGGCGATCGCTGTAATCGTGGAGGGCGGCGGTTATGGTTCGAAATCAGCGGCGCCGATCGCCGCCGCGTTGGTGCTGAAGGCAAAGGACCTTGGCTACTTCAAGGCAGCGACGAACCAACCAGCGAAAGGCCAAGGAAATCAACGTCAGACACGTCCGGGAGCGACGCCGAGCCGTTAAGACTTGGCGATACTCTTTGGAGTGCGGTGACCTGTCACCGCTTTCGCCTTGGGCGGCTTGACGCCCAAAGTCGTTCGCACGTTAGAAGAATCGGTGGCCGCGACAGGTCGCGACCGACCAAAGCGGTGACGGGTCACCGCACTCCAAGAAAATGAAGAATCGCGCATCGTCACATCTGCTCATCATCCTGTTGATACTCATTCTTGAGATCGCGGGCTATTGGGGCATACATCGCGCGGCTTTGCTGCGTGGTTATGAAACTTCGATTATCGGGGCGGTCCGCGATCTCTTCATGTTCGTACCTCTTCTGGTGCTGGTAGTTCTGTTCTCTCGGTTCATGAGATACCGCGGAAACTGGATCCTTTTTACAGCCGCCGTCCTGCTCTTCTCTATCGGTATGCTGATTCAGTACCGGCTTTACAGTGACCCGGAATACAACGCCAAAGAAAAATCCGTAGCCCGGCTGGCTAAGATGGAAGCCCTGCGCACGCGTTACATCATCGAAAACTACGATCCGGTTAAGAAGCAGCTGATGGGCTTGCCGCCAACTCCCGCGCAAGCCATCGACGTCGATCAACTTCCCAAGCGCCCGGCGAATTACACACTTTGGAACGCGCTGACCGCCGGTTACACCTGGATTCCCATCTTCTCCATCATCACGTTTGTTCTGGCTTACATATTCTGCGTGCGCGACGGCTTTCTGCTTTGGATCCAAAGAAACAGTTTCATAATTGTGTTGTTAACGCTCGTGCCATTGGCTGCAGCCGTAGTAACTTCGAGCGCCGGCAAAGCCCTGGGCAACATGACGCCCTGGGAGCCCTCTAAGATTCCTTTTCTCCTGGGCTTCGCCGGAATCCTGACGGCGCGTTACAAGGATCTGGCTGAGACTTACTGGGGCATACCGCGCGCGCGCGACATCATTCCCCTGCTGGCTATGGCGATGCTGCCGTTTGTACCCTTCTTCGCGCTGAAGGACTTTGGACAGATGTTGATCTTCAGCGGCGCCTACACCACACTTTACCTGGTTGCCGTGAGACGCTGGCCACAACTGTTATTGTTTGTAGGATCGGTGCTGCTGGTGATCAGTATCCTGGTCGTCGGCGCGTTACCAAGAGACGTGCAGGAGAAAGTGCCGCTCTTGCCAATTGTCGCTAAGCCGATACAGGCGATGCTGCCATCGCGCATCCAGCAGCGTTTTCATCTGTGGCTCGATGGTTTCGATCCACCCTCGCCGGAAGTGTCCTGGTGGAAAAAGGACTATGACGAGGCGCTTGCGAAAGATTCGGACCTGAAAGAACTGGCCGAGCAGAGCCCGGCGATGCAAAAGATTGTCAACACGGACATCTGGTTTGATAAGCTTGCATTTCAACCAGCTCAGGCCATCTTTGGCATCTCTTCCGGGAAGAATACGGGTCGGGGTTTAGGACTTGGTTATCCTGAAGTTATACCCATCGCCGATTCGGATTATGTCTACGCTGCCCTGGCTGAAGAAGAAGGTTTGCTCGGTGGTGGGATTGTGATTCTGGCCATTATTATTTTCGTCATTGCCGGTGTTCGTACTTCGCTGGACGCGCGTGATATGTTTACTAAACTGTGCGCGGCCGGCCTAACAGCCTTTATTGGTTTTCAGGCACTGGTAAACATCGGAGGCATTTTGCGGGCTCTACCAATGACTGGAATCACCTTGCCATTTGTGAGTCATGGCGGCTTCAGTCTCATCACCAGCTTTGCCATGTTGGGAATGCTGATGGCCTTTTCCCATCGCAACGCGCGCGACACGATGCTGGCCAAAGGGCCACGCAGCGAGCCGCGTTCGTCACTGAAACTGGAGGCGGTTGAATGAGCCAGCCCAATAACAAATTTGCAGACACGCAGCCAGGCAACTCTTCCCTCCAGTCGTTCGCTATCACCGATCGCGGTCTGAACCCAAAGCGTCCTCTTAACGAAGACTCTTTTTTGTCGGATAGCGAGCGTGGCATTTTTTCGGTAGCTGACGGCGTAGGTGGAGCAGAGGCAGGCGAAGTTGCGTCGCAAACTGCGATCGAAGTGCTTGATGAAGCGTTTCGTCATCGGTTGGAGGGCGCTGACGTTGAAGACCTGATGGAACTTGCAATTCAGCGGGCCAACGCTTCCATTCATCAGATGGCTCGAGACCATGAGAAGTTTGCGATGATGGCAACCACCATCGTCGCCCTCCAGGTGCAAGGCAACATCGCCACCATCGGACACGTCGGCGATTCGCGGCTGTATCGCCTGACTCCAGCGGGTCAATTAATTCGTGAGACCGCCGATCATTCCGTGGTTGAGGAAGAAGTTCGTGCCGGACGAATGACACCCGAACAGGCGGCAAACCATCCCAGCAAGAATGTGATTAGTCGCGCTCTCGGCGCGGAGAGCGACGTCGAAGTCGATATGAAAGTAATCGAGGTCGATGACGGTACGGAGTTTCTTCTCTGTACCGACGGAATAACCCGGCACATTCCTGATTATGAGTTAAGGCAATTGCTAATTACATACGCAGACCTGCCGACGCTCTGCGGTGAACTTAAACGGGTGTGTTTTGAGCGTGGCGCGGAAGATAACCTGACGGCCGTGGTTGTGTCGGTTGGACAGCCGCTTTCCGCAAGCGACCGAGTGAACGATTTCGAGAAAACAATTTCGCCGGAGACAACCCTGGTGCCGCCGGCTCCGGCGCCGCAAACAATGCTGGGTACCGGTTTTGATTCCGTGGCGCCGTTACCAGCTATCGGCAATGCGCTTGATACGACTGAAGTTCCCGAAGCATCCGCCAGGAGCGTTTCCACTTCAGAGCTCTTAAAAGAGCAACCAATTGAAAGTCGCCTAAATTTGCCGGGGCATCCACCGGCAAAGAGTGGAGTCGAAAGAACCATGACGCGGTTCTTCATGGCCGTTCTCTTCCTCGCTGTAGTGGGTGCAGCTTTTTACGCGGGCAGGAAATACAGAGGCCCGATACCTTATGTTGAAGGTGCGACGCCCGTAGCTGAAACTTCGCCGACGCCGGTGGTAGGCGACGATCCAATCCTGAAGTTTGAAAGAAGCCGGCGCGAGGTTGATAACGATCCTAACGCCTGGTTGGCCACGCAATTGAAGAGTGAACAGACGCGGCAGGCGATAAATAATCCGCTCGAGTCGAACGACGGAGAGTTTCTTTATCTCTATGGACGCGCGAACCTGCTCACTGGTAACTACGACCAGGCGGCCAGGGCGTTTGAAAAAGTGATCGCCGGGACTACCCGGCCTTCGCCCCAGGCGGACGCTACACTTAAGAAAGAAGCGACGCTCGGGCTGGCTGCCGTAGCCTTGAAGTCAGAGAAAGACAAGCCGGCGGCACAGACGCACTTCGACCAAACTATGCGACCGGTTTCCTCTCCTTCTGCCTCCGCTTCGTCGAGCTCCCCTTCCCCTTAGATTGACTCCTCGCGTTTGGGACGGCGTGGCTGCCGACAAGTGTAATTTGCAAACTGATGCCAGAACTCAAGCTACAACAGAGCAGGCTCGACGGTCGGTACGACATTATCGAATGTCTCGGCCGAGGCAGCTATGCTGAGATCTACGTTGCTCACGACAACGCCGCTTCCGATGACGCGCCAGAAACGGTAGTGATCAAAGCCCTGAACATGTTTTTGCAGGATGCCCCGGACGAAGCACTCGAACATACGCTAATACAGAATTTTCAAAACGAAGCCGTAGCGCTTGATCGCGTTCGTCACCAGAATATCATTAGCCGTCTCGGTCATGGCACCGCTATCGATCTCGCCGGTACCACCTTCCATTACATCGTACTCGAATACCTTTCCGGTGGTGATATGGCGGCGCTGTCGCGCAGTAAACCGTTGTCCATTCAGAAAGCGCTGTTTTATCTGGAGCAAGTCTGCTCCGGACTGGCCCACGCGCACGAGGGTGGGGTAATTCACCGCGACATCAAACCGCAGAACCTGCTACTAACTGCCGATCGGCAGATCGTGAAGATTGCTGACTTCGGCGTCGCGAGGTTGGCGGCGAACGAGGGCGCTATTACTCGCGTCGGCACGAATATCTACGCGGCGCCGGAGCACAACCCGCTCGTGCAAACCGGATCGTTGGACCTGGAAGCGATTGCCGCCGGTGGCGAACACCTGACGCCCGCGGCGGATATTTATTCCCTCGCGAAGACTACCTATGCGTTGCTCGCGGGCGAGTCACCACGCCGGTTTGCGCAACACTCGATCAAGGAGATGCCTGCAGCGGTTGCGAGTCATTTCTGGTCAACGCCAGTGCTAAAAGTTTTGGAAAAGGCAACGCAGCTGCGTCCGGAGAATCGTTACCAAACGGTGCAGGAGTTTTGGGACGACCTGTCCGATGCCACGCTACCGCCGACAAGATCGCTCGCCGGCCTGGCGGTTGATACACAGACTGACCTCCGCCAGCGACCGAGCTTTGATTTAAGCGTCGAGCCCGCCGAATTTACTGAAGCGCCACCGGAGCCTCGGTTCCAGCCAGTAAGTGCACCGCCGCCGCCTCAGTCCAATGCCACGGCGGCAGCACCGCCTTATGCAGTCCAGTCAGCGGAACGCCGGCCGAAGATCGTTGTGCCGGTCAGCACGATGCACATGAAAGCGCGACGTGAGGAAATCCTACCCGGACAGTCAGCAAGGGACAGAATCGCGGCCCTGCCGGATCAACCACGGAACGGAAAAGTCCCGGTCGCGCGACTGGAGAATAAGCGGCGTCCGGTTGGTCCACGCCGGGCGCGACCGTATTTGGTTGCGGCTGTTCTGATCCTGGGCTTTGTTGGAATGTTGCTGGCGACGCATAAGTATGTTACTTCCCACTGGAATCCTTTTGTCGGGCTGCCGCTGCTGTCGGACGTTTTTGTAATCGGACGCGAAGGTGTTACAACAACGGATGTAAACCTGCGGTCGGACGCGAGCGTTGCGAATGCGCCTATCGGTTTGGCCGAGGCCGGCTCGCGGATAAAGATTTTGTCGACGGGCGACAACTGGTACGAAGTTCAGGTGTTGGAGCACGGCCGCGCGAAAGCCGATCCGTTCACGTCGGACAAAGGGTGGATAAATAAGAAGTTTGTTAGATTTGATTAGCACTGGGCTTTGGACTTTGGACTTTGGTCTTAGGTCTTTGGTCTTAGCTGGCGAGGTCGCAAGTTGGAAGTAGCAAGGTCAAAGACCAAAGACCAAAGACCAAAGTCCCGAGACCGAGTGTTTGCGTATGGGTTTGTTAGACTCAATAAGAAAATGGATTGACGGTGAGCAGGGTGAAGACCTGCTTGAATCTGCCGACGAACACTCGAAACCGCGTCGTATCTGGGAAGAATTCCTGGTAAAGATTGCGCGCGAGGTTGAGGCCGTCATGCAGCGTGAGATGTTTACGCCGCCGGGCGGTCTGACTTACATCCCGCGCGAATATGTTGTCTACCTCAGCGCTGAAGACGACAAGGACTGGCAGGGTGACAAGCGCCGTGGCCTCGAGCAGGGACTTTTTCATGTGCTCTCCGAACGTGCTAAGGAGCTTGCCGGCTCAACTGCATTGGCTGCGAAATCGTTTGCGGTGGAGTTGCGGGTAGATGGAACGCTGGAGAAAGGTCAGTTTCGCGTTCAGGCCGTTTGGGACGAAACTGAAAGCGGCCACACTCAGGTTAACCCGCGCGTTGGTGCTTCATCCGCGGCGCAGGCGCCGGCGCCAGCTATCAACCTCAACGATACTATCCGCGAGCGCGCCGACGGCAGCCAGGGTGATACCGAATCAGATGGCGAGAGTGGATCGAGTGAACAAACAGTTGTACGTCCACGCGTCACAATTCTGTATCAGGTTGAAGTTTGGAAAGACGGCGTCCGTGAATCGGTGGTGCCGATTAGTAAGCCTGAGATCACGATTGGCCGCGGCTCACGTTCGATCACAGTCGATCTGCCGTTGAGAGGCGACCCGGAAATCAGCCGCGTGCATGCAACTCTCACACGCGAGAGCGACGGCCGTTACTACCTGCTTGCGAAAGGTCGCAACCCCACGATCGTTGCCGGACGCGAGCTCCCGCGTGAGGAGCGCACGGAAGTACAGCCTGACCAAAAAATTGCGATCTGTAATTTCGTGTTGCGGATTCAGCCGCGGTAAGTTCGTACCCTCTGGCTTGACGTTACCCAGTCAGTTCATCGTAAAAGAGAGACGACTAATCTCATTAGCACCTGACTTCAGTCAGGTGATCCGTGAGGGGGCGGGGTCGAGAAACCGTTTTAACGGTTTCAGTCGTCATGCCACTCCAGGCCGTACTTGTTCACAAAAAGCTGGAATTCCTCACGAAACGTTTTCTTGTGGTGATGCTTCTCCTGATTTGCGATATATCCGGCTACTCTCCCAACGTCAGAATGGGATACCGAAAAGGCGCCGTAACCACGACCCCAGGCAAACTTCCCGCGCAAAAGTTTCTGCTCGTTTATCCAGTGAGAAGAGCTTCCCTTCAGTAGTTTGACTACATCCTCAATGGATTTGCTTGTCGGCAGATCGATCAGCGCGTGCACGTGTTCGGGGTTGAAGTAATTGATCTTCATGTAGATACCCTTTTCCAACGAATAGCCGTCCAGGAATTCAGACGCTCTCGCGGCGGCGGGCTTGGTTAACATTGGCTCTCGATCAAGCGTGGTCCAGACGAGGTGAATCCAACAGCGGGAATAGGAGTGTGTCGACATGGAGGCCTTTTATCACGCGTTAGCTCAAGAAGGCCACGGCCGACGAAAAGAAACCGTTAAAACGGTTTGCCAAGATTCTTGTATGGATGGATCACCTGACTGAAGTCAGGTGCTAATGAGATAAATTGTCATTTGGAGCCAGCCGTAGCAGCTTGAGCACTAGCATCCAGCTCCGAGAGCAGTTCAACGATGAGTGGCCTATCGCGCTCGGCGTCGAGGTAGTTCTTCCCGAGCATCTTGAGAAATCTTCGTTCCGTAGTCTCACCATTCAGTTCCTTCAGCAGCGCGCGACAAAACGCCTGCACCACAATCGGATCAAACTGTGGGCCGGTGTTCTTTCTGAGGTCGTCAATAACCTCCGCAAAGGTGCGGCGCGTCTTGTAAGGTCGATCGGTGGTCATCGCGTCAAACGAATCAGCGAGCGTGACAATCTTTGCGCCGAGCGGAATCTGCGTATCAGTCAGGCCGTCAGGATAACCGCGACCATCCA
>JBOGOP010000270.1:0-7531 GCA_050747225.1 Pyrinomonadaceae bacterium | reverse complement strand
CTGCTCCGGCGAGTCGCCCTCTCTCCAGCTTTCCGCGCCCGCCAGTTCATCGGGCTCGCCGTCGCCGTCGGGATCGTTCCAGGCATTGAAGAGTTCGCGAGCGTCCCTCCGCTGCGGCTTTTGATCTGAGGCCCGCTGGAAGCTCTCCGTCGAGATCGAGTTTTCATCTTCGCTTTCCGAAGGCTCTTCCCGAGTCTCAACTTCCTGAAGGGAATCGTCGTTGGGAGTCAGAGACTGAAACAACGAATAGACGCGACTCGTCGCCAGCAAACTATCCGCTACCGTCGCGGTTTCGCTTGCCAGGTATTCCGTCGTCAATGTTTCCAACTCGGAAACAATTTGCCCGTAGTACTGTTTCGCATCGTCCGTCGCGCCGCCAAGCAGTGTCGTTTGAAAGAGCAATTCAAAAGGGACGAGAGTTGCGGGCAACTCGGTGACGGACGGACGGCCGCGGCGCAAGTGTTCGCGAATCAGATCAAGATCGCGAGCGAGCCCGCGATACTTCCAGCGCAGCCGTCTGTCGATACGGCCGTTCTCCAACGTTCCGAAGATGCGGCGCGCAAGCTGCGGATGCGGGAATAACTTCAAGGCGCCGCGATAGTCGATTGTAGGACAGACATTCCTGTCTGTCCTTTTTTCACCGTCCGAGTCTGCCGGATCTGGGACAGACAGGAATGTCTGCCCTACCATTTCGTCAGGAACCGAGAACGCCGCATGCGCGTCTGCATTAGCTGGATTGTAAATTTCGCTGAGCGCGGCATACGCTGACTGCAGCAAGGCTGTTCCCTGCTCGTAGGTGCCAAACTCGATTTGTCCGGCTGCATGTGCGGCGAGCACCTTGTAGAGTCGGAAGTCGAGTTCATCGTCGGCAAACTCAGCCACCAGCGAAGGAAGATGAATGGTGCGACCATCAGAAATTCGAGATTCAAGCGGCACGGCTGCCAGTGGACTTATCTCGACTTCCTGGCCCGTTAGTCCTTCGATGTAGAGGATCAGCAAATGCCGCACTGTCTCCAGCGCAAGTCCATTGCTGCCACTGCGCAAGGCGTCGTAACTCCCGCGCGTTTCCAGCGCGAAATAACTGCGGCGCGCGCGCGCATCTCTATTGTGCGCAGCCAGACCCTGACGCGCCCACAGTTCGAACTGCTCAATAGAAACCGACCGGAGCGCCAACGAACTTGAACGGAAACATGCGAGCGCTGCTTCACCGTCTGCCTCGGCAATTTCGCGCGTCAGCTTTAGCACCCGCAACGCCAGGTTGATTAAACGTGCCCGATCGGTCTCCTGGGCAAGCCCCTGCACAAATCGCGGACTGCTGCGAACAAAAGCAACCAGGCTGGCGTTGCCATGTTTAGCAACGGTCCATAACAGTGTCATCCACTCGTCGAATATTTCCGGCAAGGTCCGCAGGATTTCGCCGCCAGTGATCAAAACCTGCAGAGCCGAGCCGCCACCGCGTTCCAGGAAACCAACCGTGCTGTTAAGTAACTTCAGTGCGTCAGGCGAGTCGAGTTTTATTAGTGCGCCGGGAAGCGCCAACCAGGCGTCCGCAGCAATGCCGCCGGCGCGAGAAGCAAATTCCGCTGCCAGCTCGATTCCCTGTTTCGTTACTGCCGGATCTTTGATTTTGCCTAAACGCTCGAGCACGTCCGGGGTCTGGGTAAGAAACTCAGCGCTGTGCTTCGCTGATCTGCGCGAGATTTCTGATGCGACTTCGAGAACCGCTGCGAGCTGATTGGAATCGCTGATTGTTGTTGCCAGACCGGGCAGGTTGCGAAAGGTTTCGATCGCGATTTGAGACGAAAGCGTGATCTGCCTTGAGCAGAGTTGGAAAACGAGCGGATGAACATCCGCAGGAACGGCTTTGAGATGAGCGACTCCCTCCGCGAAAAAGCTGATCGAGCTTTCAACGTCGCTTAGCGCCAAACGCCGGCCCAGCTCGCCCCACGATCGCAATTCCGCAGCTTCCAAAACTTCGGCGGCTGCCGGCGCTGCGCGCAGAAACTCAATACCCGCGCGTAGGGAAATGCCTGCTATCGCAGCGCCTGTCTCCAGCGCCGCGGATGATTTACCCAGCGGCAAACTCGCCAGTTCGCGCGTGAGCTTGAGAAACGATTGCCGCTCGGCGCTGGGAATTCCGGACTCGAGGTTTTCGTCGTGCATTGGTTCTGGGAAGCTGGCTCAGAATTGTAGGCTTGGTAAAACGAAGTGGATAGAAAGGTGCCAAGGCAGTTCGCGAGTCGGTTTCCACGACTAGATAAACAATTCTGCAGAGACGTGAAAAACCTCTGCCAGTGCCTTTGCCTGCGCTTTACTAATTGCCCGCTTGCCGTTGATCACTTCCGACGCTCTGCCCTTAGAGCCAAAAAGTTGCGCCAGGTCGGTTTGCTTGAGCCCTCGCGCATCCATTAATTCTTTTAGAACTTCATATGGCTCCGCGTCCTCAAGATGATAAAACTTCTCTTCAAAATCAGCTATTAGCTTGCCCAGGAGTTTCACCAACTCACCTTCTTCGGGCGTCAATTTGTCACCCTTTGCCAACAACTGCTCAACGAGGTTAAGCATACGGGTATTCTCCGCCTCGGTTCTGATAACCGCAGGTCTCACTTTCGCCAACAGCTTCCCGTATTTCTGGAGATTGATTTCTGACACTAGCGCGCTCATGATTTCCACTTGCCTTTATTGTACTCTTCGTGAGTAAGAATTCTTCGTATTAAGATCTGTTGAAATTGATAGTCGATCTCCGCAATCAGCCGATAGTGGTTGCCGCGAATATTAAAGACCGTATAGTTGCCTACCACGTCAGCATGTGGGTAAACCTGCCTAACTGCGACAAGACTTCTCCATTGGGCCTTCTTGGCAATTTTGTACCATGCGGTCAAGGATGATTTAGACTCTGGATGTAGCTTCACAAACTCCCTGATCTTCTTCAAACTGATCGTATTCATTTGGGTTTCCCATCACCCGTCTGGGCGAGCAATTGGGAGGTTACCGCGGTTGTCCAGCTCTCATGGTTCTAAATGATCATAAGAGGTTTCAACAGGTTCCCATATTGGGAACTGCCGGTCAAGTGCAGCGCTTGGCCTTTAAGCACCTCGGAAGAACTTTCAAATCCTAAATCACCGTGGTGATGATCTCGCGGATGCTGCGTTGCAGCTCGCGGTCATCGGTGATCGGGGCGCACATGGCTGTCTCAGCAGCAGTGACAGGCGGGATGCCAAGTGTGATCAGTTGAGCGGCGTAAATCAGCAAGCGCGTCGAGACGCCTTCCTCCAGGCCATGTCCGCGGAGGTTGCGAACCTTCTGCCCGATGAGCACCAGGTCGCGAGCTGTACCTTCGTCAACTCCACCTTCGCGCGTCACAATCTCCGTTTCCATTTCCGGCGGCGGGTAGTCGAAGTCAATCGCCACGAAGCGTTGCCGCGTTGATTGTTTCAAATCCTTGAGAATCGATTGGTAGCCCGGGTTGTAGGAAACAACCAGCATGAAATCCGCGGGCGCGTCGAGTATCGTCCCGCGCTTTTCGATCGGCAACCGGCGACGATGATCGGTAAGCGGGTGAATGATGACGACCGTGTCCTTGCGCGCTTCGACCACCTCGTCGAGATAGCAGATCGCGCCGTTGCGCACAGCTGAAGTCAACGGGCCGTCGTGCCAAACTGTCTCTTCACCTTCGAGTAAGAATCGCCCAACCAGATCTGTTGCCGACAAGTCTTCATGACAGGCAACGGTGATCAGAGGGCGCTCGAGCCGCCACGCCATGTGTTCGACAAAGCGCGTCTTGCCGCAACCTGTCGGGCCTTTAAGTATCACTGGCAGGCGTGCGGAGTGGGCCGCTTCGAAGAGATCTAACTCCCTGCCAATCGGCAAGTAGTAAGGCTCCTCGGCTACTCTATATTCTTCAATAGCTGATTCAGGCATAACTAAAAGTGTCGAGTTCTGGGTTTCGAGTTTGTGATCTTAGCATTCGTCAGAAAGCCCAGCAAACACCTGCCGATACACAAATACGGAACTGGAAGCGGTAGCGACCCGGTGGCTGGTTGTCAAAAATCTCGTTCCAAGTGATGCGGTTGTGTTTGCTGCGTACGACCCGGTCGCTACCGAGGCTGTGTGAAAACGTAGGCTCCCGCGCTGAAGGCGCGAAATGCAAAAGCCTGAGGCACCGCCCCAGGTGAGCTAGCAACGTTCTCAAGCGCTGAAGGCGCGTAATAATGGTGATCTTAATGGTCGTCTCTGTTAACCGTCGCCCATTTCGCGCCTTCAGCGCGGGAGCCTAAGTTCTCACACAACCGCTACCCGCTCCGGGTTCGTATTCGTCGACTCACTGAATCTATGCCGTCTTGACTATTTACGATTTACTATTCACGATTCACTGGTATGAAGTTAGCAGTAGCAATGTCTGGTGGGGTTGATTCGTCGGCGGCGGCGGCAATCCTCAAGGAGCAGGGTCACGATCTGGTTGGCTTCACGATGCAGTTGTGGAACCAGCGTCGAGGTATCAGTGTGGACGAGAATGGCGATCCGCTGCCGTCGCGCTGCTGCTCGCTTGACGATGTTTACGATGCGCGCCGCGTGGCTGAGGAGCTTGGGTTTCCCTTTTACGTGCTCAATCTCGAACGCGAGTTTGAACGCGATGTGGTGCAACCGTTTGTCCAAAGTTATCTCGACGGCGAGACGCCGATTCCCTGTGTCTCCTGCAATAGTCGCCTCAAGTTTGCTTCGCTTGACCAACTTGCTGCCAGTCTCGGTTGCGACAAAGTTGCTACCGGCCATTACGCGCGAGTTGAATACGACGAGAAGTCAGATCGTTACCGGCTTTTCCGCGGTCGAAATCTGGAGAAGGACCAATCTTACTTTCTGTGGGAGCTGACCCAGGATCAACTGTCGCGCGCAATGTTTCCGCTGGGCGAGATGTCAAAGCCCGAAGTGCGTGAGGTGGCGCGCGAGCACGCGCTGGCGGTCGCGGAGAAATCTGAATCACAGGAGATATGTTTTGTTCCCGACGGCAACTATGCCGGCTTCATCGATCGCTACCTTGAAGCCGAAGGGGCGACGGAACGATTGCCGGGCGAAGGTGAGATAGTTGATGCAAGCGGCATGGTCGTGGGCCACCACACGGGTATTCATCGTTACACGATCGGCCAGCGGCGCGGCATCGGCATCGCCGGGCCGCAACCGCTCTATGTCATCAACATCGACGCCGCAAAGAACCAGATCGTGGTTGGCGAGCAGGATGATTTGTTGAGTCACGAATTCACCGCTGCGGGTGTTAACTGGGTTGCTTTTGATAGGCCGGACAAACCGGTTCGGGCCGAAGTGCGCGTGCGCTATCGCCACCAACCTGCGGAAGCAACCATCACCCCGATCGAGAATCACCGGGTGCGCGTTGTCTTTGACGAACCTCAGCGCGCTATCACTCCCGGCCAGGCCACCGTGTTTTATCGTGGCGACGAAGTTGTTGGCGGTGGGTGGATCCTCAAAAGCAGGAGGCAGGAGCAGTAAAAACAGGAGGCAGGTGCAGGAGGCAGACGGCAGAAAACAAACGCCACGCCTTGAATTTCTTTCCTCGTGCTCTTGCTTCTGCCTTCCGGTTCTGCGTTTTCCTGCCGACTGCTCCTGCCTCCTGCCCCTGTCTTTTCTAAACCTTTTAGCCCTCACCTACGTACTCACACTGCGAATAAATACGAGCTAATTACGTAATAAAAGGCAGGAAATCATATGGCAATGTCGCGCACAAGAAAGACTGTTTTGATTGTTACCAGCATTGTGGTGGGGCTGGTTTTGGTCGCACTAATCGGCCTGGCGGTTCTGGTAGCCGCCGTTCGGGGTAACGAGCCAACCGTCGCTGACAACAGCGTGCTCACGCTCCGCGTCGCCGGATCATTACCGGATTACGTCCCCTACGATCCCTTGAGAAGGTTTTTTGGCGGTACCGACCAATCACTCACGAACCTAATTCTGCAATTCAAGAAAGCCAAGGTCGACAAACGCATCAAAGTGGTCCTGCTGGAGATCGACATGTCCGGCGCCGGCTGGGGCAAGTCGGAAGAGATTCGCGACGCAATAGCAGACTTTCGTACCTCGGGTAAACCGGTATACGCCTACCTCGAATACGGGATGAACAAGGAGTACTACATCGCGAGCGCTTGCGACAAAATTTATTTGGCGCCGCCGGGAGAGTTGTTCATCAACGGCCTGGCCGCCGACGTGATGTTCTTCCGCGGCTCGCTCGACAAGCTGGGCATCTATCCCGACATCTACCAGATCGGAAAATATAAAAGCGCCGGCGACACTTTCACGCGCAAGGAGATGTCTGACGCCCACCGCGAATTCATGAACGAGCTGCTCGACGATCTCTTCAATCGTTACGTCGACGCGATTGCAAAGAGTCGCGGCAAAACTTCAGACCAGGTGCGCGCCATCATCGACGACGCTCCTTATGGCGCGCTAAAGGCCAAAGATGTTGGACTCATCGATGGCGTCGGCTACCGTGAAGAAGTCGAGAAAGAGTTGAAAGCGACGCTGGGCTACAAAGAAGCCGATAAGCTGCCGATTGTGAAAGGCGGCGACTACGCTCGGGTCGAAGCAGAGTCACTTGGCCTCAATGAAGGTGAAAAGATCGCGGTCATTTACGCGACCGGTGATATTGGTTCCGGTCAATCGGAAAACAGTCCTCGCGGGAGTCAGTCGATTGGTTCGGACACGCTTTCAAAAGCGATCGACGATGCGCGCGAAGATAAATCAATCAAGGCGATTGTTATTAGAGTGGACAGCCCCGGAGGTTCGGGTCTGGCTTCCGACATCATCTGGCATTCCGTGGTTGCGGCAAAAGAAAAGAAGCCGGTGGTGATTTCGATGAGTGACGTCGCCGCTTCAGGCGGCTATTACATCGCCTGCGGGGCCAACAAGATCATTGCTCAACCCTCCACCATTACCGGCTCGATCGGTGTTGTCGCCGGCAAGCCGGTGATGCGAGGGTTCTACGACTGGCTGGGACTCTCAAACGAATATCTCTTGCGCGGCAAGAACGCCGGCATGTTTCGTGAGACTGAGAAGTTTACTCCTGAAGAACGCGCCAAGTTTGAAGACTGGATCAAAACAACTTATTACAACGACTTCGTGCCTAAGGTTGCGAAAGGCCGTGAGAAGGATCCGGCGTATATTGATTCAATCGCACAGGGTCGCGTCTGGACGGGCTTTCAGGGTAAAGAACGAGGGCTGGTCGATGAGTTTGGCGGTCTTGATCGCGCAGTCGAAGTCGCGAAAGACCTGGCGAAGATTCCGAAAGACAAAGGCGTACGTCGTGTAATCCTTCCTTACCCACGCACGTTCTTTCAGGAGCTGCTGGCCGAAGGCGACGAAACTCACGCGCAAATGAAACAGCAGGAAGCGGTGATGGCGGCGCTGCCGGAGGACGCTCGCCGCGCGGTGCGCTATATGGCGTTGCTGGATCGGATGAAGAGCGGTGACTCGATGCTGCTGATGCCGTTCGATCTCAGGATCAAATAGGGCTGGGGGAACAGGGTAAAGG
>JBOGOP010000269.1:0-7593 GCA_050747225.1 Pyrinomonadaceae bacterium | reverse complement strand
ATTCCGGCCAGCTCTGGGCCGTAGTTCAGATCAAGGATACTGGAGACGGAATTCCTGCAGCGGACCTTCAGCGCATCTTCATTCCGTTCTTCACAACGAAAGCGACGGGACATGGAGTAGGACTCGCGCTGGCCCATCGCGTTATCACTCAACACGGTGGCACGTTGACGGCTGCAAATGGAAAGGATGGCGGCGCCGTGTTTTCAGTTCGACTGCCGGCCTAACCTGGGAATATTGTTGAGTGGAAACTCGCGGCGTCGAGCCGCCGCAGACCAAAGCGGTGACAGGTCACCGCACTCCAAAAAAGAGGTGCGTCTTGCCAGCAACGCCACCACCACAAACTATCGAAGAAGTACTTCGGGACCTTGATCAGATCATCTTTAACTGCCGCAAGGAAAAGAGTCGCGGCGGCTTCTTTGCCGCACTCTACCGGAATGTCACCTTAAAAGTTAAAGAAGGAATCGCGGCCGGCGTCTTCGATGATGGACCCAGGATGGAGCGGTTCGATGTGGCGTTTGCCAACCGCTATTTGGCTGCGCTGCGGAGCTTCCAGCAGAATCAGCCACTCAGTAATTGTTGGCGTGTCGCTTTTGAAACCAATTTAAATTATTGGCCGCTGATCGTGCAACAACTGCTGGTCGGGACTAACGCGCATATCAACTTTGATCTCGGCATCGCCGCCGCCGGAATCGCACCCGGCCCGGAATTGCCGACACTGCGCGCAGACTTTGACCGTATCAACACCATTTTGGGTAGCATGATCCTAAAGGTGCGAACGGATATTGAAGGGCTGTCACCCTGGATCAAGTTTCTCGACCGACTTGCGCCAACGGCCGAGGACACGATTATTAACTTCAGCCTCAATAAGGCACGGGAAAGCGCGTGGCTGGTCGCCACACTGGTGAACTCCACGCCCCCGGAAAAGCTGGGAACTAAGTTGAGCGTTCTCGATGATGGTGTCGCGATGCTGGGCTCGCTAATCGGCAGCCCTAAGGGTTGGCTGATCAATCTCGGCCTGCACGGAATTCGCCTGCGCGAGAGCAACGATGTTCCGCATATCATCGATGTGCTAAGTCAGATGTAAAGACGCCAGAAAATGAATTCCTCCAGGCTGCAAAGCCGTTCCCTTATTGGTGAGAAAATATTGCTGCGAGTGCCGACCCGCAAGGACAGGGCGGCGTTTGTGGCGCTGAACCGTGCCAGCAAACGCTTTCATCGTGGCCTGGTCTCTCCTCCTCTGACACCCGAACAGTTTGCTGCCTTCCTCAAGAGATCAAATACGGACACTTCCATTTGCGTTTTAGTTTCTTTGGTGACGGACGGCTCGATCATTGGCGCAATTAGCGTGAGTCAGATTTTCCGCAGCGGGTTTCAGAGCGCCTATCTCGGCTATTATATCGGCGCTCAGTATGCGGACCAGGGTCATATGACCGAGGCCTTGAAGCTCATGGTGAGATACGCCTTCAAGGATTTGAAGCTGCATCGGCTCGAAGCGAATATTCAGCCGGGCAATGTCGCTTCGATAGCCCTGGTCAAACGAGCAGGCTTCCGGTTAGAGGGTTACTCGCCGCGCTATCTCAAAGTTTGTGGACGCTGGCGGGATCATGAGCGATGGGCCATCACAGTCGAAGAGTGGAAATCGGAACGCCGGAATTTGCGTCAGCGCTCCATCTGAGTGGGTCCGGGAGAATCCCGCATAGCTACACTCATTCCGTTTCGTAGGCAGTGGTTCAGTTTGATTCTGATAGACTGCCCTCGACGCGTAGCGTCGGCCTGAGTTTAGCCCGGCTTTTCAAAGCCGGGAAAATCGCCTTTTATTGTTCGCGTCGCGTAGCGACGCTGGAATTAGGAGGCATTCAGCCGTCGCTACGCGACGAAGACTGTCGCAAATTGAGGACCCGGCGTTAAAACGCCGGGCTAAACTCAGGCCGACGCTACGCGTCGAAACCCAGTACGCTTAGTTCAAACTAACTCCATACCCATTTCGCGCTAATTCGTGTTCTTTCGTGGATCGGATGGTAGAATCCCAGCTCTCATGCACGTCGCAAATGAACACTTTGCGCTACAAATAATCGAAATTCAGATTGTTAATGGAGGACTTCATGCATTCGACTAAGCGCCGCCCCTGCGTTAGGTTAATTTCGGCAAAACTCCTGGCTCTTACACTTCTTGCCAGCTTCAGCGCTCCGACATTCGCCCAGGACGACAGCGCCAAGCTTGCGCAAAAGCTACAGGGCTTTGACGCCTACATGGAAAAAGTCCTGAAGGATTGGAACGCGCCCGGTATCGGCGTGGGCATAGTGGTGAATGACAAGCTGGTGTTCGCCAGGGGTTATGGTTACCGCGACTACGAGAAGAAGTTGCCGATCACCCCTGCGACGTTGTTCCCGATCGCCTCTAACACAAAGCTCTTCACGGCGGTGGCCGCAGGCTTCCTGGTCGAGGATGGAAAGCTGACCTGGAACCAGCCAATTCGCCAGTCAGTTCCGTCCATCGAGTTTTATAACTCTGAACTGAACAACACCGTGACCCTGCGCGACATGCTGTCACACCGAACCGGCATTACTCGTCATGACACCATCTGGTACAAGTCTGACTACAACGAAAAGGAGCTCTTCGAGCGGCTAAAGTATCTCGAGCCAAAGGAACCGCTGCGCCAGATGTTTCTCTACAACAACATGATGTACGCGGGCGTTGGCGAAAGCATCTACTTGCAGTCTGGCAAGCCCTGGACTGACTACGTGCGAGAAAACATTCTGAAACCGCTCGATATGAATAGCACTGTCTACTCGATCGCGGACATGCTCAAGCAGCCCGATCATGGTGTGCCGTTTACCGAGAGACGCGACTCAACAGAAATCTACAAAATTCCCTACTACGAGGAAACGAATGGACTGGCCGCTGCCGGCGCTATCATTTCCAACATCGACGACATGTCCCACTGGCTCATCGCACTGATGAACAACGGTACGTATGCCGGCAAGAACGTGTTGCCCGCAAAGGTGTTGCAAGCCACACTTGAACCCTCGATCGCACAGCCGAATACCGCAGGCGAAACGCGCGGATGGTGGGAAGTCCTGAACAGAACCTACGGAATGGGACGGCAGACAGCCGTTTATCGCGGACGACCAATAACCTTCCACGGCGGCGATCTCCCGGGCTTTCACTCCCAAATTTCTTTCATGCCAAACGAACGCATCGGTGTAATCGTCTTTGTCATTGGCGATCATATCGCGCCGCTTTACAACCCGATCAGTTACAACATCTATGAGCGTTTACTGGGCATGGAGCAAACACCCTGGACCGATCGTTTGCTGGAAATCCGGATCAAAAATAAGGCGGCCGACAAAGAAGCCCGTAGCAAAGCCGGCGCGGGACGGGTGATGAACGCACAGCCGTCTCATCCGCTCGCCGATTATGTAGGTGAGTTTGAACATCCTTCGTATGGCATTTTGAAAATTGGCTTGAAAGACGATCAACTGCAGTTTGATTTTCACAAGATCCATTTTGCCATGACGCACTTCCACTACGATCGCTTCGACACTCCCGACGATGAGCAGGATGGAAAGTGGTCAGTCAACTTCGCGACGAATCCGCAGGGTGATATCGACAAGGCGACTATGTCGCTTGATGAGAACGAGGCAGTGTTTACACGCCGGGCTGCGGCGCTTGATGCGGCCCTCGCGAATCGTCTCGCCGGAACTTACGTGACCCCCAACGGCGGGAAATTTCAGGTGGTTGCCAAGCCGGGCGGCGGACTTTATATCGTCTTCCCCGGCGCACCCGAACAAAAGCTGATCTTTTACAAGGGCCTCAAGTTTCGCGTACAGGAGTTTTCTGATGTGGTCGTTGAGTTCGTGGAAGAGAACGGCCAGATCACATTGCTCAAGCAAACGGATCCGTCCGGGGAATATACTTTCAAGCGACAGTAGTCTCGGACCCAGACCACTGACCCAATTCGGCTGCGGACAAAAGGAGGGCACCATGAGTGACCGTTCCCAGTGGAAAATGCTTCACCTGCTTTATGTTTTCGGAAAGCCCAGCTTGACGCTGCAAGCTCTTCAAGACGCCGGTATCTACTGCTACGAGGACACGATTCAGGAGCTGGTTAGCAGCGGCGCAGTTCACAAGAAAGCGGGACCGGATGCGTGCTTTTACTTATCGGAGCCTGCTCGCGCGATGCTTAGTACTTGTCTCGTGGCAAATCGACGCTGGGAAAGCGATGAGCTCTGGGTCGATTATCCACGTGTGTTTGTCATCATGCCGTTTAGCGAAGATTGGTCCTCTAACGTCTTCGAACAAATGATTCGCCCGGCGATTCTTGAGTCCGACCTTGAATGTGTACGGGGTG
Organism: Pyrinomonadaceae bacterium; assembly: GCA_050747225.1. Lineage (GTDB taxonomy): Bacteria > Acidobacteriota > Blastocatellia > Pyrinomonadales > Pyrinomonadaceae > PSRF01. The sequence goes on along the minus strand of JBOGOP010000269.1, from coordinate 3,242 downwards.
ATACCCTCGTTCGGATCGACGATATGACTGGCAACATTTTGACCGAGCTTTTGCACGCCGGAATTGTGGTAGCAGACGTGTCAGCGGTAAATGCAAACGTTTACTATGAATTGGGGCTAACTCACGGGTTGGGCAAGCAAGCGTTGATTCTAAAACAAAAAGACGCAAAGATTCCCGCAGATTTCGCCGGAGCTCACTATTATGAATATGAATTGAATAAGCTTGAGTCCGGCAAGGAGATGTTATCCGGGGAACTTGTTAAATGGGCTACCGACCATAAAGTAAAAGCGAAAGGCGTCGCTGCTCTAAAAGCCGGTGCGGCCGCCGGAAACGTTTCGCCGGCGCAGCTATGAACTGGCGGATGCGTCGAGATCTTCCGGAAAATATTCACGCCAGCGACGGTCAACGGTTGCCGCAATGTCATCGGAAACGATTAGCTCCTTAGGAAAGCCGGGCTTGGTGCGGGCGTCGATGACAATTGGCCCGCTGTAGGCGAGATGATGGCGCAGCACTTTGGTGTTTGCGGCGTAGACGTCGCTGGCGGGTTCGAAGCGGGTCCAGGTTGACCACAGGAAGTCTTTAGTTGAGCGGGCAACACCCGCGTCGTCATGCAACACGACGAGCGGCCACTCAGCGAATGCCGGATCGCCGGCCAATCGCGCTGCCTGTTCCGCATCTTCCGCATACGTTCTTCCCTGCAAGACCAAACAACCACCACAGAAAACTTCTGCCGCGGAAACGCCATCTGGTAGTCCCCTGCGAAACTCGCGTGGCAAATCTCGCTTTTCTTCGCCCAACCCGAGCATGATCGCTTTACTGCCCTCGTTCACCTTGCCGCTGGTGTAATCAAGCGTGTCCATCGAGACGTTTGAAAAAATGAACAGGTCTGTTTCCGGATTGAAACGCGCGAGCACATGTTCCAGCAGTTTGGGAAAGTCTTTAAGATCTTGCGGCGTGTCTGTCAGCAAGAGAAACTTCGTCAACGATAGCTGACCTTCGCCGAGAATGCGGAAGCCCGAGACGAGCGCTTCGCGGCCGTAACGTTCCTTGACCACTGCCGCGCACAACGAATGGAAACCTGTTTCGCCATAAGTCCAGAGATCGCGGACACCGGGCATCACCAGAGGAAACAGTGGCGACAGGAGCTGCTGCAAATAGTCGCCAATAAAAAAATCTTCCTGCCGCGGTTTGCCGACTACGGTTGCTGGATAGATCGCATCGCGGCGATGGACAACTGCGTCAACTTCAAATACCGGGTAATCGTGTTGGAGCGAATAGTAGCCGTAATGATCGCCGAACGGTCCTTCGGGGCGGCGCAGGTGCGGCGGCGCGTGGCCCACCAACGCAAACTCCGCCTCGGCCGCGAGTCGATGCGCGCCGCCGAGCGGGTTCTTAGTTAACTTCAGCTTCTCGCCCGCGAGCAACGATGCCAACACCAGCTCGGGAACGTCCTCGGGCAGCGGCGCGATTGCCGCAAGGATCAAAGCTGGTGGGCCGCCAAGGAATACGGTCACCGGCAGCGGCTGTCCCAGCCTCTCCGCTTCGGTGTAGTGAAAGCCACCACCCTTTTGAATCTGCCAGTGGAGCCCGGTCGTCTGCGCGTCGTAGACCTGCATGCGATAGATTCCGAGGTTATGTTTCTTAGTAACCGGGTTTTCGGTGTAAACCAGCGGCAGGGTTATGAACGGTCCACCGTCTTCCTGCCACGTCGTCAACACCGGCAACTCATCAAGTCGGGCCGGTTGATCGCGCACCTGGGTCACCGGCGAACGGGTGGTGTTTCTGGTTCCCAGTTTTAGGATGTCCCTTCCCAGCCCGCGATGCTTCCACAACTCGGCTGGTCGTGGCGGCAGTATCGACTCCGCAACCTGAACTGATTCGCGAACGAGCGCTTCCGGCTTTGGACCAAAGGCGAGATCGATCCGTCGCTTGGTTCCAAACAGATTTGTAACCACCGGGTAGCGACTTCCCTTCACCCGTTTGAAAAGCAGTGCCGGCCCGCCGCGATCAATCACTCGCCGGTGAACTTCCGCCACCTCAAGATACGGATCGACTTCCGCTTCGACAGTCGCGATTTCGTTTTCCCGGGTCAACAGATCGAGAAATGTGCGGAGGTTGGGGTGCATTGAGAGGGCAGTATAACCTGAGCGGATCGCGCGTGAGCAATCGAAGAACAGAAAGCGATCTGATCCACTAAATCACACAAAACGACACTAACTAAGATTTTTGGTGTTGGTTCGTGTCCTTTCGTGGATCGATCTAACGGTTGGGCTACTGGCTCGTCGCTTGTTTCTTTCTCAGCAACGCGGTGTTTAAGTCGAGTTCCGCCATGGGAATCACTTCAACCTGCGGATACTTCTGGCGCAGCTCCGGCAGAAACTCTTTCGCGTTGCCCACAACAACTACACTGGTCGTCTTGGCAGCGAGATGCGAACTCGCAAATCCCTGGACGTCGCTTGCGCTGATGCTCTGCACGTTGCCGATGTAGCGGTTAATCTCCGCGAAGTTAATGCCATAAACGGCCAGTGATGCAACCTGGGCCACAAGCCCAGCGTTCGTCTCAAGATTCCGCGCGAAGTTTCCGACTACCACCGCCTTGCGCGGATTCAATTCGATGTCCGGAACGGGAGCGGAAGCCAGGCGGCCGACCTCGCCCAACAACAAATCCACGACCTGACCGGCTGACTGATTCTTAGTTTGTGCCGAAGCCACAAATGGCCCGACGTTGCGGCGTGTATCGAGCTGACTGCCGGCGCCGTAACTGAGTCCGCGCTTGATGCGAATCTCCTGATTCAAACGCCCCGAGTAACCGCTGAGCACCGAGTTGGCAACCAGCCCCTGATAATAGTCGGGGTTCGTTCGTTCGATGCCGGTCCTCGCGACGAGTACGGCGGCCTGGCCTGCGTCTGCCTTGTCAACGACGACGACCCGTGGCCCGGCAGTAGCGGGCGGCTTTGGCGCTGGTAACACCGGCAAAGGCGTCGTGGGTTTCTTCCAATCGCCAAAATAACGTTGCGCCAGGGCGAACGCGCTAACCGCCCTGATATCTCCACCCAAGACCAGGATCGCGTTGTCTGGTCGATACCAGCGTTGGTGATACTTCAGGAAATCATCGCGGCCAATTCGCGTTATCGTTTCGGTGGTGCCGGCTAGTGGTTGGCCGTAGGGCGCATCACCAAAGATCACGCGGCTCGCAACGTAGCGCGCGATCGAGCCAGGCTCGCCTAGTTCCACTGTCAGGC
>JBOGOP010000268.1:0-7697 GCA_050747225.1 Pyrinomonadaceae bacterium | reverse complement strand
CACCTGGCTTAAACCCCATCCGCCCCAGCCGGTCTCGTGTCTGCTCCATCATTTCCAGCGAGCCACAGATCAGCGCGATTGGCGAATGCAGATCCGGTAGCACATGATCGAGCAGCGATTGCACGTAACCGGTCGGACCCGACCAGTCATGTCCGTCGGGTCTCGAAATAACCTGGCGCAACTCCACTCCCGCGTCTTCCCAGCCATCCGTCTCATCTCGATAACAAAAATCGTCCGGCGTGCGCGCGCCGTAGAGCACCACTAACTGGCCAAACTCATCTTTACGCTTCAATACGTGGCGCAGCGCAGACCGCAAAGGCGCGACGCCAGTGCCCATGGCGACAAAGACCAGGTCCTTGCCCTTCTGTTCGTCGAGCGCGAAGCCGTCACCGGCCACGTCCACCAGCTCAATCCGCTCGCCAACTTTCATATCGAAGATCAAATTGCTGGCGCCCATTTTTTGTTTTACCAGCACTTCCAGCTCGGCGTCTTCGGGCGCGCTGGCAAACGCAAAATAAGCGGGCGCTTCGCCGGGCACGGACAACACCGCAACCTGGCCTGGAATAAACTGAACCCCGTGTGACCGGACAGCACCTTCAGGCATGAGGTCGAATGAACGCACGCCCAGTCCCTGCTGGCAGACTTTCGTAATGATCAGTGAAGGCAAGGCTTGGTGGCACCCGAATTCTTTTGGCAGTTAAACTCGAAGGAAGTTTACCAAACAAGGTCTTAGATCGGGCAACGTGAGTGGTACAATGCCGTTCCAATAGACCAAGGAACTTGTACGGAGTGCATCCGGGATTTTGACTGAAAGAAAACGCTTGATGAGCCAGTTACCAACCTCAAGAACTCTCCGCGCCAGCCTGGCTATGACAATGGTTGCGATGTGTGCGTTTGTAATGGTCGCGCAGTCGGGCCGGCGTGTGCGAAAGCCCGCGACGGAGGCGGCGCCAGTTCCCACGCCGGAAGCGACACCGTCGCCGTCGCCTGCAACCAAGGCCCCACCGGGCTTCACCTTCATCGTTGGTCTGCAAAAGTTCGGAGATATTTCCGCGGTATCTCTAAACACCTACAGCGGCGTACTTCGAAGCTGCGCCAATCGGCTCGCCGATTCCAGTTCGATTAAAGTAGATACTGCTTCGCAAGATATGTCGCGCGCTGATGCCATCCGGCAAGCGAAAGCCGAAAAAGAGGCGTATGTAGTTTGGCTCGAAATACGGAGTGATTCCTTCTCTAGCCGGCCATCAGTGTATGAAGATACCAGCAGCCTTTATATTCAATACGCAGTCTTCGCTCCCACCACAGCAAAGCAGGCGACATCAGGAAGTTCTTATCCTGACTCCTACCGAAACACGCGCGTCAGAATTCCGACGTCAACCACTCAGGGCGATTACTATCTCAATCTGGCGGCTCGCGGAGCTGCCGAGAGAATTCTTGACCACTTCCATCTTCGCCTCCCAGGCAATGTACCGCGACCACTCTCTAACGATTGAATCTTCAGCGCCGCCCTATGCGACTGTGGCTCTCAAGAAGTAGCGAAGTTCCTCTGCGGGAACAACTGCAGGCGCAGATCATCCTGGGCATTGCCAGCAAAGATCTTAAGGCCGGACAAAGACTGCCAAGCACTCGCGAGCTGGCGCTCCGTTACAAGATTCATGCGAACACCGTCAGCGCTGCGTATCGCGAATTGGGTAAACGCGGTTGGGTACAGTTTCGCAAGGGCAGCGGCGTCTATGTTCGTCAGTTCTCCAGTGGGCAACTGGACGGCAAGGCAGAACTGGATCATTTGATTGCCGTTCTTTTCACCACAGTGCGGAACAAAGGCTTCTCATTAAGCGATCTGCAGGCTCGCTTGCGTCATTGGCTGTCACTGCAACCTCCAGATCACTTTCTCGTGATCGAGCCGGATCCGGAGTTACGACAAATCCTCGCAGCTGAGGTTGAAGAAGCGACGGGCATCAAAGTTAGTGCTGCGGATCTGACCGAATGTGAGCAGACCGAGGTCTTGACGGGTGCAGTGCCGCTGGCGTTTTACAGTAACTACGAGAATGTTCGCGCGCGTCTTCCGCCCGAGAAGGATCTAATCACGCTTCATTCGCGTTCGCTTCCTGAATCGTTACAGGGCCAAAAAAAACCGTCTCCCGACGCGATTGTTGTAGTTGTTTCGCATTGGGCGGAATTCCTTCGAGCAGCGCGAACAGTGCTTATCGCAGCCGGCCTGGATCCAGATACGCTGAGTTTTCGCGACGCCCGCGAGCAAGGCTGGAAGAAAGGACTGCGTCCGGCCGCGCTCGTGATTACCGATTCGGTCACGGCTCGCAAACTTCCGGCGGTAAAGGACGTGCGAATCTTCCGCCTCATCTCGGATTCCTCAATCGCTGAACTTCGATCTTATGTCGAACAGTTTCTCGGATAAGGCAGCTACGCACAGTGGAGCGCAGATGGGCGGCTGCTAATGACAACAAATGTTGACGGAAAGTCGATCGCGATTTGGGAACTGGTGAACAACGGCTGAAGCTAAGCCCGGAGGGCTTGCAGATAGTTGCCGGTGGTCGCAGCGAAGCGTAGACCACCGGATGATGGCGAGAATAGGATCAGCACCGCGAAGGGGTGCAAGAGACGAGTCGCCTCACGAACATATTTTTCGTCATCCCCGATTCCTCATTTTCCAGGTAGTTTCTATAGCTCATTTGGTTCTCGCACTCCTCCGGAGTGCCGATCTGTTCTGCCCTGATCCGGTGGTCTTCGCTTGGCTGCGACCACCGGCTACTATTTGCAAGGCCTTCGGGCTGAACTCAGCTGGTACAAAACAGTTCAATTCCGTTCCGCAGCAGTCTCTTCGTACAAGCGATCAATTGCATCGCGATACTTCTCATCAACGACGCGGCGCTTCGTTTTCAATGTTGGCGTTAATTCTCCGCTCTCGATGGTAAGCTCGTTTTCCAGCAGCGCGACCTTCTTTACCTTCTCATACTGCGCCAGGTCCGTCGTTAGTCCGTCAATTTGGCGCTGAAAAAGATCGACGATGCGCGGATGTTTGCAGAGTTCAGCGTGGCTCCTTTCCTTGATACTTTTCAGCTGCGCATAGGATTCGACGCGTTCCCAATCAGGCACGATCAGCGCCGCGGGAAACTTGCGGCCGTTACCGACGAGAACAACCTGGTTAACAAACCGCGATCCTTTGATCATCTGCTCGATTGGCTGCGGCGCGATGTACTTGCCGCCCGACGTTTTGAAGAGTTCTTTCTTGCGATCGGTAATGTGTAGGAATCCGTCTTCATCAAGCCTCCCGATGTCGCCGGTCTTGAACCAACCGTCTTCCGTAAATACCGCCCGCGTTTCTTCCGGCTTGTTGTAATAGCCACGCATCACGTTCGGCCCGCGACTCTCTATCTCGCCATCGCTGGCGATGCGCACGTCAACGTTTCTTATCGGTTTGCCTACGGTGCCGACACGATTGTCTTCCATCACTCCAGCAGTGATGACTGGAGAAGTTTCAGTTAGCCCATAGCCTTGCACGATAGGTAGTCCTGCGCCGATATAAAGAAGCGCAAGTTCTTCAGGTAAAGCCGCGCCTCCTGATACCAACAGGCGAATCCGGCCACCAAGGGCGTTGCGTAACTTTGAAAAAATAAGTTTGTCGGCGATCTTCCGCTTAAGTTCGAGACTGGCCGGCACCTGCTGGTGACGAGTTGATAGCTTCGCGTGCTCTTTGGCGACTCGAACTGCCCAATTGAGTATGGCAACATTGAGCCGGCCTTTCTCAGCGGTTTTCTCTTTCACGCGCGCGAAAATCTTCTCGAAGATCCGCGGGACGCCGACAAAGATCGTGGGTCTCACTTCGCGAAGGTTCGGCCCAATGGTGTCGAGCGACTCGCCAAAATACGTGGCCATGCCGTGGTAGAGATACATGTACATGGCCATTCGCTCCAGCACGTGCGATAGCGGCAAGACCGATAGCGTGCTGTCGTCCTGGGCAAACTTGAGATGGCTTGAGGAGTCGATCAGATTTGAAACGAGATTGTCGTGTGTGAGCATCACTCCTTTGGGCTCGCCCGTTGTGCCCGAGGTGTAGATGATGGTTGCCAGATCGTCCGGCTTGATCAGATGCGCGGCGTCATTGATCAGTTCGGGTTGTTTATCTTCAAGGGTTCGCCCCATCTCCTCGAGTTCCGCTAATGAAATCCCTCGAGGCTCCACACTCGCAGGTTTCTCAAAAAAGACTACGTGCTCAATCGACCTACATTCCGCAATCGCCTCGCGCACATGTTGAAACTTTTCCTCGTTTTGGATTACGAGCACGCGGGCGCCGGAGTCCTTCAGTATGTAGCGCACTTGCGGCGTGGTTAACGTCGGATAAATGGGAACATCGATCGCCGTTGCAAACATACACGCCGCATCTGTCAACACCCATTCCGGCCTGCTCTCGGAAAGAATTGCCACGCGGTCGCCGCGTCTGACACCCAGCGAATAAAGACCGGCGGCAATAGAGCGCACGCGCTTAAGCATCTGCTGAGCAGAAATCGCGACCCAATGGCCATCATGCTTGTAGTTGAGCGTGTCAGGACGCGGATGAACGCGCGCCACATGTTCAAATACCTCGACGAGCGTTCCTGGCTCTCCCTCATGCAAGGGAACGCGCGTGGACGTTTCCACCGCCGCGACCTCGCCGGGGTGTAAAGGGATCGGCGACGCTTCTGTAATCTGGTTCACCTTGCGCTAACTCCGTTGAGGAAAATATCCAGCACCTGATCGGCCATGGGAGCCAACTTGTAACGACGCTTCGAAAGAATCCAGTTGGTGGCCATTTCGTCCAGAGCGCCGAAGAGTATCTTCGCCACAACCTTGGCGTTCAGTTCCGGGCGGAACACGCCGGCGCGCTGGCCTTCTTCAACAGTCGAACGAATGAGATTCAGATATTCGGCGAAACCTGCCGCGGAGAATTCCTCCATGAATTTTGTTGAACCTCGCAATTCGACCTGGAAGACAACGGCCAGGTCACGATCGTCGCCGAGTCGCTCGAGATGCAACAAGGCTATGCGTCGTAACTTTTCTCGCGGGTCGTCAGTCTGCTCGAGCTGCTTGCGTCCGGCAGCAATCGCCTCCTCCATGCTGCGATCGAAGATGGAATGAAGAATCTCTTCTTTACTCTTGAAATAGAGATACACGGTGCCATCCGCGACGCCCGCCTCGCTGGCAATGTCGGCGACCTTGGAGCTGAAATAGCCGTTGTGGGCAAACACGCGGATGGCCGCGCGCAGAATTGCTTCGCGTTTGTCGGTGACTACCGGACGATCGGAATTAAGTGAACGGGCTGAGCGCATATCAGATTTTCAGGTATCAAATTTCGCGACCGAGTTAAGACGTTTAGACATTTGCAGAACTGAATGAACGGTCACTCATTTCTGACGGCGCTAGCGTAACCGCGCGCTGCGCATTAGGGCAACTGCGTTTCACCATTCAAGCGATTTGCTGGGAGCGCGGGCGTCTCGCCCGCAATGAGCGCGAAGCGCGAAAACGGAAGAAGCGAATTCCGGAACGCTGCGCGCCTTGCGGCGCGTTGGCGGGCGGGACGCCCGCGGTCCCAGCAGGAGGTTGCTCGTCAAAATCAAGCTGACATCCATTTCGCCGCGGTTTGTTATTGATGTGCCGGTTTGGCGAGTTAGTCCTATGCTCGGTGCAGCGTGTCGCCATCGGACGCACGATCTTCCGCGATCAGAGCCTCGTCCTCATTCGTGGGTTTTACCTGGCGCAGCAGAAATTCCTGTTTGGGATAGGGAATCTCGATGCCGCTCTCGCGGAATAACCGTTCGATACGATAGTTGATGTCACTCTTGATTTGCGGGTGGCGGCTGGGCTGGCGAGTCCACACCTGCAAACGAAAGTCGAGCGAGTAGTCGCCGAACTTCAGGAATTGAACCTTGGGCGGCGGATCAGTTAACACATTGTCAACATCTTCAGCCGCCCTTAGCAGGGTTTGAGTGACGAGATTTACATCCGAGGTGGTGGCCACGCTAATCGGTATGGCGATGCGGGCGCGCGGATCGCCGTAAGACCAGTTGATGACGCGCTGGCTGACTAACCTGGAATTCGGGACGATGATGGCGATGCGATCGTTGGTGTAGAGAATCGTGGTTCGCAGTTTAATACTTTGCACGTCGCCTTCATCTTCACCAATGGTGATGCGATCGCCGACGCGGACCGGTCGTTCGAAAAGTAAAATGAAGCCGGACGCGATGTCCGCGGCAATGTATTGCAGGCCGAATCCGATACCAACCGAAAGCGCGGTAAAGACAACCGCCACCGACGTCAGATCGAGTTCAAACGCTCCTTTCAAAACCGCGACAATCCCGATTACAAGCATCAGGTATCTGAGCAGTCGCGCGATCGTGTAGCGAAGTCCGGGATTGAACTGGGTGCGTTTGGCGATACGGCGATCGAGAAACACACTCAACTTTCCCGACAGGACCACGACCAGCACCAGCAACACGATGCCGGTGATTAGCCTGAACGTCGACACCTTCATGTTGGGGGAATCGATGAACCTGAAGGTGAGGTACGACCAGATGCGCCTAACTACTTCGAAGCCATCCTGCCAAAGAAACAGGGTTGCCGGGAGACGGTCATTAATTAGTGACAGCCAACTCATCATTGCTGCTCCAGGACATTTGATCGATGATGGTCATCGTAACCCAAAGACTTTGCTGGGCCGAAATGCGCAGCGAAATTCAGCCAGACCCTGCGGGGAAAGCCTTAATATTATCATCCGCCCTGTAAAACTATGGACCTTACTCGGGTTATTTGACTCCATCTGCAGAATCCGGCCTTAGGCGTCTTTTTGTTACGAAATCTCGGATGATCTTCGCGGCCCCAAGGCTACCTTTGCCTAAACTCTCCGCATCATAGCCGCTGACAAGGCGAAATTCTCGCGCGGTCTCCCCCGCTACGGTCCAGGCCCAAACTACAGACCAACGCCCGGTCCCGATCAGAACAATAGGAAGCGTTAGATCGTGCGGCACGCTCTCGACGTGCTCGTGTTGTCTGGAAGTGTGTTTCAGCCTCGATGCAACTGAGCCCGCAAGCGGGCACGTCGATCGCGTTCTTAAACCAGAAGGCAAATCTTTATTCGGATCATTAGGAGAAACACCATGAGTCAACTCGGAATGTTCGTTTCACATCCGCTGCGTTTGAATCCGCTGGCGGCATTGTTCACGCGTTTGCTAACGGTGACGACGTCTGCGATCCCAGGCACCACGGTGATCGCCGGCAAAGTCCTTAGTCTCACGCTCTTTGTAATTTTCGTTGCTACAGGAAGTCTGGCTCAGACTCCAAGCCCCACAGATGGCTGGGTGGTGCTACCCGTGAGCGAATACACGGCCCTGAGACGCGCAGCCTTCCCGCTCGACGCTGAGCCGGTGGCGCCTCCAGTCGAAGCAACATTGAGTCGCATCGATTACGACCTGAAAGTCGATGGCGATCTTGCATCCGGAGAAGCGCGACTCACGGTCGACGTAATCAAAAACGGCTGGGTTCAACTGGCGTTACCAACTGGCTTGATGGTGCGCGAGGCGAAACTCGACGGTCGCCAGGTCACGCTCGTTACTCGTCCAGCCGATAAGGGACCCGGCGGCGCTGATCTACTACTGTCCAAAACTGGACGTTCTATTTTGACTTTGAAAATAGTCGCGCCCGTCTCA
>JBOGOP010000267.1:0-7732 GCA_050747225.1 Pyrinomonadaceae bacterium | reverse complement strand
CTGCGAACCGCTGAAGGATTAAACGAACGCGTTGCAGCTGCTAACTAATACCCGACGACCGGGTAAGAATTCACACTCATATCCATTCAACCAGCAAATTCCTCGATCTTTGAGCATGGCATTGTCTTTGCACGACAGGAATGTTCGGATTGGTGCGCCCGACGCACAGAGAGCTAATTCGAGTGACAGGAGATACAGAATGATTAACTCAGAAATGACGGTACGAGAGGTTGCTGTTCAATTGCCGGAGTCGACGAGACTCTTTGAACTACTCAAGATTGACTATTGCTGCGGTGGTAACCGGCCGCTAACCGAAGCTTGCGCTTCAGCGGGTGTTGAAGTCGAAAACGTGATAGGAATGTTGGCAGTAGTAAACCAGTCCAACGCCTTGAAGCCGGACACTTTAGACTTTCAGAACCTGTCCCTCTCCGCGCTAATCACGCACATTGTCGACACGCATCATGTTTTCACCAAATCAGAGATGGACAGGCTTGAGGCGCTGACCGAGAAGGTCATCAGCGCGCATGGCGCAAACCACCCGGAGCTTCTCCATGTTGGCGAGCTATTCCAACGGTTGTGCGCCGATTTGAAGCCCCATATGTTCAAGGAAGAGCAGATTCTCTTCCCTTATATCCTTGCGCTGGAACAAGCCGGCGAACAGAATCAACCGCGGCCCTTCGCTCCATTCGGAACCGTGAACAATCCAATTCGAATGATGATGCTCGAACACGATACGGCCGGCGAGATCCTGCGTGAGCTGCGCGCCTTGACCTCTGATTACAAGGTGACGCCGGATGCTTGCATCAGCTATCAGACACTCTACAAGGGTTTAGAACATTTCGAAAAAGATCTTCATCAACACATTCATTTGGAAAACAACATCCTGTTTCCGCGAGCGATCGCACTGGAAACACGCTGACAATTAGATAATCATGCGTACTCAGAATACAAATCCGGAAATCACTGCCGACGATTTCCTGCCTGATGTAGTCTCGCAATATCCTGCGACGCGCGCAGTCTTTGACCGGTATGGCTTGCACGGGTGTGGCGGTCAGCTTGGCCCCAGGGAACAAATCGGTTGGTTTGCCAGACTGCATGGAGTCTCGATCGACCAGTTGCTCGACGAGTTAAGAGAAGCAGCGAAAGAGCCTCGCAATGTGATTGCTGATTTTTCACCTTCTATTGGCGACACGATTTATCGGCCATTCTTCCTGGCCGGAATCGTCACGGTACTCACCCTCGGCTGCATGTGGGGCGCAATCAACCTCCTCACCATAGGGCTAAAGGGAAGTTTCAGTATCGTTAGTTATTCATGGGTGCTCGCGCATGCGCACGCGATGGTGTTTGGTTTCGTCGGTTTCTTCATAATGGGCTTCGCCTATCAAGCCTTTCCTCGTTTCAAGCACACGAATCTTTGGCGACCAGGGCTGGCGTTCGCCGCATTGCCGTTTATGATTGCCGGGATTTTGCTCCAGACAATCGCGCACTTGTTGTCTCCACCATCCCTGTCTTTGGAGATTGTGGCGGCGTCGATCCAACTTGTATCGGTCGTAATCTTCGGCACGGCGATTATCATGACAGCGCGGCTCGCAAGGAAACCCGAGGGTTATGACAGGTTCGTTTACGCAGCGCTCGGCTGGTTTCTGTTGGCCGCGATTGCGAATCCCGTGATCTTCAAGTTGTTCGAGCTGGCCGGAAGCCGGCAGGAACTCCTTTTTAGTCTCGCCACGTTCAATATTCCTTATCGTGATGCGCAGCTGCTGGGGATCGCAGTGGTGATGATTCTTGGAGTCTCACTGAGATTGTTGCCTCACGCCTACGGTCTCCGCGAGCCATCTCGCCGATGGCGGTCATTTTTATTCTGGGGCGTCAATGGATCGGTCCTGGCGGGTATCGTGCTCTTTGTTGCGGGCATGGCCGGCGGCAATCATTGGCTCTTGATGTTTCAGTGGCTGACCACAATCGTTCTGCTCATCACAGCAATCGTCACCCCGTTTCAATATCGGTTGTTTGGCGCGGTGCCCGAGAACGAGCGCGATCGCGGCTTGAAATTCATTCGTGCTGCCTACGTCTGGTTCATTGTGGCGACGGCGATGCTCGTCTTTACGCCGATTTACAACTTCGGAATCTACATGCCTTTGACAGGCTCGCAGGTACCGTTCTCGCATGCTTTCTTTGGCGCATATCGGCATGCGTTAACTGTGGGCTTTATCATGATGATGATCGTAGGCGTTTCCAGTAAGGTTGTGCCCACCTTATCAGGAATCGATCTCAAACGGGCTAACTCACTGTGGCCCACATTTCTATTGCTGAATCTGGGCAATCTCACCCGGGTCTCCTTCCAAATTGCTACCGATTTCTCGCCCTCGGCGTTTCGAGTTATGGGTGTCTCGGGTTTCATCGAAGTTGTCGGCCTGACGCTCTGGGGCTATGAGCTTTTTGCGAATATGCGCGCCGGAAAGAGACTGGAAAAAGAATCGGTTTTGCCAAGAGCAATGGAAGAGATCACTCCGCAGACGAGAGTTGGTGAGGTGCTGGCCAGTTATCCGCCGTCGCTTGAAATCTTTCTCCGGTACGGATTCACCCCATTGCGCAATCCGGTGTTGCGCAAGACGATGGCGCGGGCCATTACGATCGAGCAGGCTTGCCGCCGCGAAGGTGTCGACATGAAAGACTTGCTCGGCGAGCTTAAGCAAATGCGCGCGGACGCAAATGTGAATTCGACGCCGTTAGTTTCCATTACGCGATTAGATCAAGCCGAGATGATCTAAGTAGCCGCATGATGCCCCAGGCGCCGACACGCCGTGACAGAGATCATTTCGCCGCGTTCCAACCGCAGATCAATATCGCTCAGCACTCGTTTCTCATCGAAAATTCAGCGAGACCCTGCGAAACTCAATCGGCCGGCGCGTTGTTAGTTTCCATTCCCATTTGTTCTTCTGCGTCTTCTCCTGCGCACGATTTCGACCGAGCAGTGCGCGCGCGCAGCGACCGCGCCAGCCACGCTGCCGAGCAGGAACTTTTCCAGGCGATTACTCAAACCTGTTGCCCCGAGAAAGATGCAGTCGGCTCGCCACTCTTCCGCAAACTGAACGAGCACGCGCTTAGGGTCGCCTATCTTAACAAGGCCTTCAGCCCGCAGACCCTTTGCTCTGAGCCGCTTCGCCGCTGCAACAGCGAGCCGTCGCGAGTGTTCGTTTTCTTCGGCGTTGCATTCGTTGACTGAGTTCTTCACGGCTGGAACGAGTCCGCCCACAACCGTTGGCTCGAGCGGCTGATCGACTATTACGACACGCACTTCGCTTTTCTCGGGCCAAGCTCGTCCGCCAACTTGCTCAAGAGCGAGGTTCGCGTTATGCGATCCGTCAATACCGACTATCAACCGCACCGGAAAATCCGGTTCATCGATTTTGCCGCGCGCCACTCGGACTGAACAACGAGCTTCATTGAGTAGCCACTGCGAGATGCTGCCAAGAAACAGCCTGCCCAACGCCGAGCGGCCATGGGAACCGGCGACGATCAGATCGGCTTGCCACTCTTCGGCTTTCGAGAACAGTTCCCAATTAGGTGAGCCCCAGGCCGCTTCGTGTTTTACCTTCCAACCTGGAAAGTTGGCTTGGAATCGGGCCGCAGCTTTAGCGGCCATGTCATCAGCGCCCTTGACGGCTTGAGAGCCCGCCATGTACTTGCGCTCTAAACCGAGCGAACCTTTCGCCTCCCCTGCCATCTGGACGATCTCGTAAGCGGAAGGCGGAGGTGGTGGCAGCCAGACTTCGGCAACGGTCATGACGAGCGCTTCGCCTTCTGCCGGCAAACCGGCATGAGTCAGATCATCAAGCGCTGAGTCGGCGCACTTTGAACCGTCGTAAGCAATTAGCAGTTTCATCGTCTTCACTCCTCGGCGGACTTTGGTTCCACAATGCTGAGCTAGTCAATCGCAAGCCCTGTACCGACTTAGAAAGTCGCTCTTAGTGGGCTTTCGGTTATGCGCCGGGTGCAACCTGCGCAAAAGTTCGCATCCCGAAAGTAAAACTGCTCATCTTGGCCGACCTGGGGTTGATTTGAATGCGTTGAGTGCAGGGGCTGATCGTGGCATGAGGGATGCGACGACAAGAGTGATGGATAACTTGATGAGCGGCACAGGATTGGAATTTGGACTCTCCAGTGCAGAGGCCGAGGCGCAATTACAAAGGCATGGTCGGAACGTGCTGCCCATGACGCCGCCGGTCCCTTTGTGGCGAAGGTTCTTCGAGCAATTCCGCAGCCCCTTAATTTTCATTTTGCTGTTCGCGCTCGCGGTAGATCTGGCCATCTGGTTTTTTGGACAACATTCGGCGTGGCCATTCGAGTCATTCGCCATCGCCTTGATCCTTCTGCTCAATGCGGGGCTCGGCGTTTACCAGGAAAGCAAAGCCGAAGCAGCTCTGGCACGCCTGAAGGCTCTTTCGGAGTCGCTTGTCTGGGTAATGCGTGACGGACGTCTGGAGCACCTCCCTTCAGCGAGCCTTGTCCCTCGCGACGTGGTGCGGATCGAGGCGGGCGATCGCATTCCTGCGGATGCAATTCTGACTGATGCGCACGGTATCGCAGTTGACGAGTCGGTACTGACCGGAGAGTCCTTGCCAGTGGAGAAAGAAGTCGGCAACGAAGTGTTCAGCGGCACTCTGGTAACACGTGGCAAGGGCTTTGTGGAGGTTAGCCGTACGGGTCGTGAAAGCGCCGCCGGAAATCTCGCTGTAATGATCGGGCGCACTGAAGCGGAAAGGACGCCGCTTGAACGTCGCCTCACCACTTTCGGAAACCAGATTGCACGATGGATTCTGTTACTCGCTGTACTCGTCGCGGTTTTCGGTTTGTTTGTCGAAGGCATCTCCCGACTGGGTCACATCCTTCTGTTCACTGTGGCACTTGCAGTTGCGGCGGTGCCCGAAGGCTTGCCGGCCGTTTTGACCTTGACGTTAGCCCTCGGGGTCGAGCGTATGGCGAGAAAGAGGGCCGTAGTGCGTCGCCTTAGCGCGGTTGAAGCGCTGGGGTCAGTTACGGTAATCGCGACAGACAAGACTGGCACACTGACCGAGAATCGGATGCAGGTAAAGGATCTAGATAGTCCCGACACTGAGCGCGCCTTACGCGCGATGGTGCTGGCTAATGATGCCGAGCATGGTATCGGCGCAGGCGACCCTCTGGAGGTGGCGCTGCTGGATTATGCGGCAGGACAAGGCCTTGATGTTACCAATCTAACTGGTGCCTGTCCGCGTCGCGGTCTCTTGCCATTCGACAGCTCTTACAAATTCATGCGCGTCACTGTTGAAGAACCTGGTCAGATGATTAGCTATTTGAAGGGCGCGCCTGAAGTACTCCTAAAGCGAAGCCGAATGGCTGAGGACGAGCGTCAGAGTTGGGAAGAAAAAGCCGAAGCCTATGCAGTCGAAGGATTTCGAGTGCTCGCCCTGGCTTGGCGAATAGGTGAGGGCGATGACGAGTTGACCTTCCTGGGCCTCACGTTACTTTGGGACCCACCACGGGCGGAAGTGCCCGAAGCGATCAGGCAGGCGCGCGATGCGGGCCTTCGCGTCGTAATGGTCACCGGCGATCATCCTGCCACTGCGCTGGCTGTCGCCAATGAAGTCGGCATCCCAACTGGACGCGTAATCACTGGTCTTGATCTTGAGACTCTGTCATCAACTGAACTAGGCCATGCCGTGAAGGAAGCTAACGTCTTTGCTCGCGTGGCTCCGGCGGACAAGCTGCGTTTGGTCGAAGCGCTCAAAGCAAACGGTGAGATTGTTGCTGTCACAGGCGATGGAGTTAACGATGCGCCGGCGCTCAAGCGTTCGGACGTAGGCGTGGCAATGGGATTGCGGGGCAGCGACGTCTCGCGCGAAGTGGCCGATCTAGTGTTGCTCGATGACAACTTCGCTACGATTGTCACTGCAATCAAGGAAGGCCGCAACATCTATGAGAACATTCAGAAGTTCATCCGCTTCCTCTTCTGCGCTAATTTCGCGCTCACTTTGATAGTGGTCGTGGGCGCGCTTGGGTCTTTCTTTCTTGGTTTACGTGATATCTCGGGCGGACTGCTGCTTCCGTTAACCGCAATGCAGCTTCTCTGGATTAACGTAATTACAAATGGGCCACCGGCATTGGCCCTATCCCTGGATCGAAACCAGGGATTGATGCGCCAACCACCACGCGATCCTCGCTCACCATTACTTGATCCGGCATCGGTGCGCTTCGTCTTGATCGGCGGTGCGTTCTCGGCACTGATCGGCGGGTTGCTGCTCATCGTGCTCCCGCGTTTTGGCTACGACGTGGAAGCATCGCGCACATTGCTCTTTCTTTATGCAACGATCAGTCAGCTCGTTCTGGCTTATTCTGCGCGGCGCGTAATGACAACGCCGAGGATGAACATCGCCCTCCACCTCACGGTTACATTGTGTCTGGGCTTGCAACTGCTGACTGTGTTTGTGCCGGGTCTGAGAGCTGTGCTCGGTCTGGAACGGCCTGATCTGTTGGGGCTGGTTTGGGTTGCTGGCGCGATTGGGTTGAGCTGGGGTGCTGCGGAAGTCTACAGCCGGCTGGCGATTGCAACTGCGTGGTCCGGCCCAATCCCTGTCTTAGGCTCTGAAAGTAATCTCCGGCAACAATCCAGACAGTAAGGCGGCGGAGCGCGAGGTCTGCCTTAGCGAACCATCGCCGCCTTCACTGGCCGGCGCGCTGCCGGAGTGCCAGCCATCACTTTGGATATTCGTTATTGCGAGTTTTCTCCTACCAGGATTGAGTAGACTTCCGCAACCTAACTGCTCAACTCATGAAGGAGCCGGTTTTGCCGCGCCTAATTCGTGGTCGCAGCTTGGACCATCGGCAACGGATGTTCACAGATCGCCTGATACGTCTTAACAACCTCGGCATATTCGATCTTTGGCTTCTTGCCGTTACCTTTCGCATTGAGAACGATGTCGTTCATCGACAAAATGCCTTCGAGTTCGCCCTGAAGATTGAGAACGGGCAGCCGGCGAATTTTGTGCTCGCGCATCGTTTGCAGCGCCTGCTCGATATCTTCGTCAGGCTCGGCAGCGTAGACCCGAGCATTCATAGTCTCCTCGACTGAAATGCTTGATGGATTGCTATCTCTCATAGCAGTTGCCATGCAGATGTCACGATCGGTGATCATGCCCACGACTTTTCGATCCTTGATAACCGGCAATGCACCACAATCGTTTTCCCACATCTCTTTAGCTGCGTCCGCCAGACTCTCGGTGATCCAAATCGCCTTGGCATCCGGTGTCACCACTTCTTTGACTTTCATAATTGCCTCCTGGCGCTTCTGTAGGCGGCCGGCAGGTTGATCGCGGATTGCTTGTCAACCGCCGGGCACACTTGTTGGTTGGTTTCTCTCACACCCCTTGTCGCAAGCGATATGCCGTTTGGATTTGCCCGGAAAGTTGGTCTTGAATCCTTGAATGTAGGTTTTGTTGAGGAGGGTTACCCAGTTACTGCGCGGAAACGCTCTAACTTCGTCGGTAGAACCCAGCCTTCGACGTGGGTAGTGCATGACCTCGGCCACATCGGTCAGATCGTTGGAGTGATGTCCAAGCAATATGGCGACGCGGTCAGACCGTGGAAAGCCTACTTGCCTGCGTTGAGTCGATGAGGGCCGGGGCTACTGTTCCCGGCGCACGAGGCGAACAAAAAAGGCCGCTCGACTTGAGCGGACCTTTCTCACAACACG
>JBOGOP010000266.1:0-7756 GCA_050747225.1 Pyrinomonadaceae bacterium | reverse complement strand
CCTTCATCCTTCCGCCTTCATCCTTTGAAATGCTCCCAGCCACCGGGCTCGAGGTTCCAGGTGCGCGAACCTTCTGATACGCGGACCTCGCCGGCGGCTTTTGTGATTTCACCGATGCGAGTCAGCGAAACGCCGTCCACGCGTTTTGGTAGATTGGCAACCATCTCTGGTTTGACCGTAAACAGCAGCTCAAAGTCCTCGCCGCCGTGCAGCGCGAGCATCAATGGATCTAACGCTCTGCGCCCGGTTAGTTCGGTTACCAGCGGGTCAATTGGAATGTCGGAGGCATTGATGAGCGCGCCGACTTTGCTTTCGCTGCAGAGATGGTTGAGATCGGACGAAAGCCCGTCGCTAATGTCGATCATCGCGGTCGCCAGTTGTCGTTCTCCCAACAGCAGACCCCAGCCAACGCGCGGCTCTGGCTGAAGCTGACGCAGCAGCAAGTATTCGAGGCGATGATGTTCACCTGATTCTGGATTCTCTCGAGGAGGCTGATCGGTTGCTGTTCGTGGTGGCAATCGCGCGCCGCGTTCGATCAAGCGCAGTCCGGCGGCCGCATCTCCGAGGAAGCCGGTCACGTAAATCTGATCTCCTGGCTTCGCTCCAGAGCGAAACACCTCGCGTTCCATCAGGCATTCCCCAATCACAATCGAGTCAATAACAATCTTGTCCGGCGTACGAGAGACGTCGCCGCCAATCAGCCCCACGCCGTAGCGGGCGGCTAACTGGAAAAACCCTTCATAAAACTCGTTTAGGAATTCAGATTGCCAAACGTCGTCGGGCACGCCAATTGACAAAAGCGCCCAACGAGGGCGAGCGCCCATTGCGGCGATATCCGAGAGTGAAACAGCTAGGGCCTTGTGGCCAAGTAGATCAGGTCTGGTGGTGCCGCGGCGAAAGTCTACGTCTTCTACAAGCAGGTCCGTGCTAACCACCACGTCACTGCCCGCTAACGACTTGAAGACTGCCGCGTCGTCGCCGATGCCGCAAACCAGGGATGAAGGATGAGGGATGAGGGATGAAGCCGAGGCTTCAACTCGACGCCTTAGGTTGTTTATGAAATCGAATTCGTTCATGAAAAATCAGCCGCGGATTAACGCAGATTCTCGCGGATATGAGAACGGAAAACAAACAAGGAATAGTTTTTTCAGATTAGATCCGCGTTCCTCCGCGAAAATCCGCGGCGAAATTCCTTCAGAGGTTGCGGCGAAGTGAATCGAGGCCGGCTTCGATGTTCTCAACCGAAGTGGAAAAAGAAAACCGCAGATGACCTTCGCCGTGTTCTCCGAAAACGACGCCGGGGACCGTAGCGACCTGTGCGCGTTCGAGCAATATCTCCGCAGCCTCGCGACTGTCTTTGCTGATACGTGACACATCGGGGAAAGCATAAAATGCGCCGGCAGGTTTCTCGCAGAGTAGACCCAGTTCGTTGAGTCCCGACAAAAGCAAATCACGCCGCTTGAGATAAGCGACGCGGTTAGTCTCAAGCATATCTGTTTCGATGGTAAAAGCTGCGAGGGCCGCCCACTGTGTAGGGGTAGAGACTCCATTTGAAGAATAGAGTGTCGTCTTGCGCAGACCTGTCATCCACGGCTCGGCAGCGGCGGTGTAACCCAAACGCCAGCCAGTCATCGCGTAAGACTTTGAGAGCGTGAACACCGTAATCGTGCGCTCAAACATCCCGGGGAGGGAAGCGATGGAAAAATGCTCGCCGTCGTAAACCAGATCTTCGTAGGCCTCATCTGCAATTACGATCAGATCATGCTCCTGCGCAAAACGCGCTACCACTTGCGCTTCGTCCCGAGTAAAGACGACGCCACTTGGATTCTGCGGCGTGTTGTAATAGATCGCTTTCGTGCGGTCGGTTATATATCGGGCAAGTGTAGTTTCAAGACCTTGCGCCCGTGCTTCGTTAGTCGGCACCAAAATCGTTCGGCCCTGCGAGTAAGCGATCAGATCTTTTATGGGTGTCCAGAAAGGCGAGAAGACGAGAACTTCGTCGTCAGGATTAACCACTGACTGAAACGCGCCAAACAACCCCTGCATGCCGCCGTTCATCACCATCACGTCGCCTGCTTGCGCAGGAATGGTGTTTTTTGTACGCAGTTTGTCGGCAATCGCCGCACGCAACTCGGGAACTCCCGACGACGGAGCGTAGCGCGTTTTGTTTTCCTGGAGCGCGCGAACCATCGCATCTTTCACGAAATCCGGCGTGTTGAGGTAAGGCTCGCCACCCTCAAACTGATAAACCCTGGCGCCCTCCGCGCGCAATTTCATTATGCGATTGCGAATATTAACGATGTCAGAAAATCCAATGTCGTCGAGGCGAGCAGCGAGACGGAACACGATTGGAGACGCTGGCGAGATAGATGTCGTCACTGTTGGAAACAACCCTCCAGGTTTGCGGCAGCGCTAGTTGAGTAGAACGCGGATTATAGCGTGAGCAACAAAATACAGCCACTAGGCCGAAGGGCCGGTGGTGTCCTAATTTGATTTTCATTTTGTCAGGCAAAGAAAAACGATCCACGAACAACACGAAACTGCACGAAAAGGAGTTAGTGTGACTTAGTGTATTTAGTGGATCGTTCTGCTTTTGTTTCTGAACCAGGACACCAGCCGGAGGGCCGTCATTCAATAGCCATGCCGTTACGGCAGGGAGCAATTGAGGTAAATAGATGAAGCGCCGAAGGTGCGCCACAATTGGATTGATAAATCTCGGCAGAAGCTAGTGCCGGTCCCTCGGACTGCCAAGCGCCATTAAACAATCCCAACCACGCCCTGACGGACGTGACTACTGAATGCCGGCCCTTCGGGCCTCGGTCTGATTGACACCCTGAAGCGATACCTTTAAGAATTAGTTTGAAGTTACAACGTCTAATTGTTGACACGACAAGGGCAGGGCAGTAACATGGCGGCTCGCTGGGCTGCTGGCAAACCTGCCACTAGTCTTCCCATAATTTCTACCCGGCACATTTATCAGGACGAACAGTCGTCGACATTGTCATCATGGGACGTTCTGCCGTAGCCATACCGGAAAAACTCTTCTTCAAGATCGGTGAAGTATGCGAACTCGCCGGCGTGCAGGCGCATGTGCTGCGCTATTGGGAGTCGGAGTTTACGATGCTGGCGCCACAGAAGAATCGCGCCGGCCAGCGAGTTTATCGTAAGCGCGACGTGGAGATTGCGCTGCGAATCAAAGAACTGCTTTACGAAGACCAGTACACGATCGCCGGCGCCAAGAAGCGGTTGGCAAACGATCTGCGGGCCGGCGGAAAGCTCAAGATTGTTTCCTCTGAGGATGATGCCGAAGATTCTGAGACGAACGGTTCGCAGTCAGGCTCAGAAGGAATGGCTGCCGCAGCTGTTCGTTCAGCAGGAAGAAGCGCCGAGGATCGGAAGTCACTTCGCAAAGTCGCTAAGGAATTGCGCGAGATACTGGCGCTGCTAGACACCCCCTCAAAGAGACGATGAGCTTTGGATTTCGTAGCTTGAACCTGGTGTCAGCTTCCAGCCCCATGACAAGTTCAAGTTAGGCAGCTCAAAGTACAAAGTTCAAAGTACGAAGTTCACCCGCAGCTGATGGTCCCAGGGAACGCAAACGGACAGTTTGCGTTACAACTTTTTTACGGAGATACTAGTGGCGGCTTTACGGGACGTGGCGCAGCCTGGTAGCGCGCACCCTTGGGGTGGGTGAGGCCCCGAGTTCGAATCTCGGCGTCCCGACCAGTTCTAATTTGCCGCGGATTTACGCGAACGAACGCGGATCTGATTAAAACGAGAAATAGAATCAGCATCGTTGTAAGGCATCCGGTGTTCTAGTTTCTTAATCTGATCCGCGCTCATCTGCGAAAATCCGTGGCTAATTTTATTTAGTCTTTCAAATCACTGATCACGATTGGCGAAGTGAGCGTTTTGTGAACGGGACACTTGTGCGCAATCTCCTGCAAGCGCACCTGCTGCTCCTCGCTCAAGTTTCCTTCAAACGAAACTGAGCGTTCGATGCGATGTACATAACCTTCCTTAGCATCCTTGCATTCTAAACAATCGACCGCATGAATTCTTTTTTGCCGCAAGCGCACTGTAACGCGCTCGAGTGGCCAGCCTTTTCTTTTGGCATACAACGTAGTGGTCATGGAGATGCAGCTGCCTAGCGCCGCGAGCAGCAGCGTATAAGGATCCGGACCAGCATCTTCACCGCCGGCCTCGAGCGGCTCGTCTGTAATCAGCAGGTGGTTATCGCCGTAGCGAACTTCGTTCTGCAGGTTTGATAGAGAGGTGACTATTACGTTGCTCATCAGGAAACCTCCGATGCTCAGGCTCTCGTGTTTAGTAATTCTGCTCCTGGTCGGCGCTTGCAGTCATCTCTTTTGTACCGCTAAACTCACTGGCGCTTTCATCAGGCAATATTCAAATAGTCATTTCCGCGAAAATGTTTTCGAATCCCGAGGCAAAGTAATGAAGATTCACGAATATCAAGGCAAGGAACTACTGAGAAAGTTTGGCGTGCCCGTGCCGCGCGGTTTGGTAGCACGCTCACCCGAAGAGGCTTACCAGGCTGCTAAAGAATTGGCTACCGATGTTGTGGTCGTAAAAGCGCAGATTCACGCGGGTGGTCGCGGCAAAGGCGGGGGCGTGAAACTCGCCAAGAGCGCAGACGAGGCACGAGAGATTGCCCAAAAGATGCTCGGCATGAAGCTGGTTACTCACCAGACTGGCCCCGAAGGTCGCGAGGTACGCGTGCTGTTGATCGAAGAAGGCTTGCCTATCGATAAGGAGTTTTACCTGGGGATCGTGTTAGATCGCGCTTCGGGGCGGCCCGTATTCATGGCCTCTGAAGCCGGCGGCATGGACATCGAAGAGGTGGCTGCAAAGACGCCGGAAAAAATCTTGAAGGAAACGGTCGATCCGGCGGTTGGCTTTCGCGCGTTTCAGGCCCGCAAGTTGGCGTTTGGGTTGGGAATTGGTTCCGATCTTATCGGTCAGGCGGTAAAGTTTATGCAGTCGCTCTACAACGCCTACGAGCAGATGGACGCGTCGTTAATGGAGATCAATCCGTTCCTTTTGACGAAGGACAACCGGCTCATTGCGCTTGATGCGAAAGTAAACTTTGACGACAACGCGATGTTTCGTCACAAAGAGTTTCTCGATTTGCGTGACCTTAACGAAGAAGAACCATTGGAAATTGAGGCCTCGAAATTCGATCTCAACTACATCAAGCTCGACGGCAACATCGCTTGCATGGTTAACGGCGCCGGCCTGGCGATGGCGACGATGGACATCATCAAACTTGCAGGTGGCGAGCCGGCAAACTTTCTCGACGTCGGCGGCGGCGCGTCCCAGGAACGAGTGGAAGCAGCATTTCGAATTTTGCTGGCGGACGAGAACGTCCGAGCGGTTCTAATAAATATCTTCGGCGGCATTGTTCGTTGCGACATGGTGGCGCGCGGCGTGGTAGCTGCGGTTGAGAAGCTGGGGATTCAGGTACCTGTGGTGGTGCGACTCGAGGGGACCAACGTGGAGGAAGGCCAGCGAGTGATTCGCGAGTCTGGCTTGAACTTTACGGTTGCGAACGGCATGAAGGATGCGGCGGAAAAAGTCGTCGCGTTGGCTGCTTAGGAGAAGGATGAGGGCGGAAGGATGAAGGATGAAAGTCGATGGGTTATCACTTCGACCTCTTGGTTCCGTTAGGAACATAATGTTTACAGACTCACCTCAGCTCACAAATTGTTCGCAAAGTAGTTGCCGCTGCGGCAACTACTTTGCGAAAGGCTCTAATGGGGAATTAGCGCTATAAACATTGCACTCCTACGGAGTCAGGACGATTCGCAGGCACTATTTTGGCCGAACGCTTTTCCTTTTACGAACAATGAAGAACAGCAAGATATTTCGAGTCATCCTGCTAATCAGTCGCTTTGGACTTGCGGCGCTATTTCTTTTTACGGCCGGCGCCAAGCTTTGGATCCTCAAGACTTTTGCTGCCAGCGTTGGCGAGTTGCTTGCTGCCGCGACCATTCCTCCGCTTCGCTGGATGTGGCCGGTAACAGTCGCAGTTATTTCCCTGGAGATCGTGACCGGACTTTTTTTGTTGCTGCCGCGAACTGTACGAGCCGGAGCGTTAATGGCCGCGGCGTTGCTAGTCGGCTTCTCCGCGTTCGCGCTTTACTACGTTTACGTCCTGCACGGCGAGCCGCTCGAGTGTGGTTGCTTCGGCAAGATAATCGGAAGCCAACTGGGATTGACCACGGCCCTTCGTAACCTGGCGTTGCTGGTTCCTACTTTCATTGTCTTCTTTGGATATCGAAAGCAGAGTCACTCAACGGTCAGTAACTTCGAACAGATTGACGTGATTGTCTGAGGCGGAGGAAGCTGTTGGCAACCATAACTTTTTGGGGTGCGGCGGGCACCGTCACCGGTTCCAAATATTTAGTCGACAACAATCACAAGCGCGTGCTGATTGATTGCGGTCTCTTTCAAGGACCGCGCGAGCTGCGCGAGCGAAATTGGGCAGAGGCCCCATTTCCGGCAGCGTCAGTTGATGCAGTGCTGCTTACGCACGCGCACATCGATCACACCGGCTACCTGCCACGCTTCGTTAAGCAGGGCTTTCGTGGTCCAGTCTATTGCTCACGCGGCACTGCCGATCTCCTGCGTATTTTGCTTCCTGACTCAGCCCGATTGCAGGAAGAAGAAGCTGACTATCGCAATCGCCACCACGTAACCCGTCACAATCCGGCGCTTCCTCTCTACACCGAAGAAGACGCTGAGGCAGCGTTGGAACTTTTGCAGGTCGTAAAAAACGACGGCGAGCCTTGCAAAATTGTGAAAGGCATCAGCGCGGAGTTTCGTATTGCCGGTCATATTTTGGGATCGAGCCAGGTCCTCGTTCTAATCGAAACCGATCACGGAGTGCGGCGAATATTGTTTTCCGGAGACCTGGGTAAGTATGACCAGCCAATCATTCGTGATCCGGTTGCGCCTCCTGCCTGCGAATATCTGGTTGTCGAATCAACTTACGGTGACCGCACGCACGATCCGGAAGAACCGAAAATCGCGCTGGAGCGAGTTATTAAGAGCGCTGCTGAGCATAACGGCGAGATTCTGATTCCTGCTTTTGCAGTTGGTCGAGCGCAGGAAATTCTTTACCTGATTCGTGAACTCGAAGACGAGAAGCGTGTGCCGGTCCTGCCGGTGATCCTGGATTCGCCGATGGCGTCGAAAGCCACGAAAGTTTATGCCAACCGCAGGGAAGAGCATGACGAAGAATATGTGACGGCCTCTGCCGGCAACGCCAATCCTATGCATACGCATTCGATGACCGCCAGCGTCAGCAAAGAGGATTCGAAGCAACTAAACACACAGCGAGGAGCGCGCGTGATCATCAGCGCCTCGGGAATGATGACTGGTGGACGCGTGCTGCATCACGCGTTACGTGTATTGCCTGATCCAAACGCGACAGTCGTTTTTGTTGGTTACCAGGCCGGCGGGACACTCGGCCGACGCGTGGCTGACGGTCAGAAGGAAGTAAAGGTGCTGGGACAGTGGGTTCCGGTTCGCTGCCAGTTGGTTAGAATTGGTGGCTTCTCGGCGCACGCTGATTGGCAGGAAGTGATTCGTTGGTTGCAGGATCTGTCCGCGCCGCCGAGTCGCGTGTTCGTGACGCATGGTGAAGTCGGGTCGGCAACGGCGATGGCCGAACACATTCGCGAGCGATTTAACTGGCCGGTAGAGGTGCCGGAGCATGGGCAACAGTTTGAAC
>JBOGOP010000265.1:0-7832 GCA_050747225.1 Pyrinomonadaceae bacterium | reverse complement strand
TCAAAAGTTCACAGGGGGAGTGGCGGTGCGAGTTTTTCTGATTGCGTGTTTGATTGGCTTATTCGCTTTTGGTGTTAGCTGGATAGGAGGCGAACGCGTTGTCAATAACTTCCAATTGGCCGCCACGGACTTCAGCCAACAGGAAATGCAGAACAACGCCAATACTAGTCGCAAAGAGATGTGGGCTGCGACGTGGCAAATGTTTAAGGCCCACCCCGTGGCCGGTCTGGGGTTTGGTGGTTACTGGATTGGGATAACCAAATATCACCACGCGTCAGGAGAGATAACGCCTCAGCAGGCCCATAATGACTATCTGGAATTGATGGCTAGTGGTGGTCTTATTGGCTGCGCCTTGATTGCGTGGTTTCTGGTTACATTCATCAAGCGTGCTCGGTCAAGTTTGCGTTCGCAGGATCCATATTATCGAGCCGCATGTCTAGGAGCGCTCACCGGAATGTTTGGCGTTGTTGTACACAGTTTCGTCGATTTTGGATTACACATAACAATTAATGCTTTACTCTTCTTGACCCTACTGGTAATTGCGGTGCAAGGAGATCGGCTTGCTCTTGCAGAGAGCACGGAGGCTCCGGGGGCGCTCCGTCGGAACGCTGCTTAACCGGAGGCCCGGAGAGATCGAAACCGCTTGACCTCCTGGAAAAGCCGGGGGTATACTCCTCGCCCAATCTCCGGTGCGGCGAAGTTAGACAAAAAACTGAACATTTCTCTCATTAATTTGAGGGGAGGTAAATCAATGCGTTTCAGATATCAGAAAATCACAACGGTAATTGCTTTGCTCGTTACCTTCGCGGTTGGACAGTTGTACATCGGAGTCACTTTCGCCGAGCTAAATTCGGGCGCTAGTGTTTCAGTTACAGCACCTCAGCAACTAATGGGCATCCTGACCACCAGTCAGAACAAACCCATCCTCGTCAATGGCGCCAACGCAATCAGCGGAGCAACGATTCCTCCAGGAGCGACGATTGAAACTCCTGACGGTGTCGGAGCCACAATCAGGCTGGGCGCTCTTGGTAGCCTATGCATCGCGCCAAACACGAAGCTAGTTCTCGAGTTTGACCGTCAGGGCAACATTGGCAATGTGAGGGTTAACCTGACCGAAGGTTGCGCCATCCTACGGACCCTGAAAAACACGGCGGGTACCTTCAACACCGCTCAAGGGCTGGCAGGCCAGATAAATTCCGCCACGGGCGGAAGCATCGACGTTTGCCTGAAAGCCGGCGGGGCACCTTCAGTGGACCAGGGATCAGCAGTAGACGCAGGAGCTGGCGCATCGGCGTTAGACTGTGGCGCGGCTGGTGCGGCGGCAATACCGGCAGGAATTCCACCGGCAGCAACCGTCGCCTTTATCGGCGGCGGTGCGACAGGTCTCTACCTCCTCTTTCGAGGCGGGAATCCGAGTCCGTCCGGGCCATAATTCCAAAGCAGCGAAATCCTTAGATGGAAATGCGGGCACGTCCTCAGCGTAAAGTTTGCGCTGCAGGGCGTAGCCGCGCGTTTGGCTTTTTACTAGAATGTCCCACTCGTAGGTTGGGCGTCCTTGTAATAGAAAACAATGGCAGACGGCACAGACAGTCAAAAGTCCTCAAATCAGAGTGGCCGAATTGCAGTTGCTAGTGGCTTGCTGGTCATCTTGCTGGTCTTTGTCTGGAGCGTCGCTCGCTCAGGATACGCCAGCTTACTCACCGCTTATGCGGCGCAGACCAGCCAGATTTCTCTGGCGGACTCAGCCGTGAGACTTGGCGCCAGCAATCCAGACGCTCACTATGTGCGCGCATCAATCCTCGAGACTAGCGATTTGTCCGGTGCAATAGCGGAGCACTACCAGGCTGTACTGGCTCGTCCCGACGATTACGTTTTATGGCTGAGCCTTGCCCGCGCAAGCGAGCTAAACGGGGAGACCGCGGCTTCTGTTGCAGCTGCCAGACAAGCAGCACAACTCGCACCTGAATACGCCGAGCCTCATTACCAACTTGGGAATATTCTTTTGCGGGCCGGCCAGACGGATGAAGCCTTCAAGGAACTTCGGCTCGCAGGCGCCAGCAATCCCACGCTCATGCCCGGAGTAATTGACCTGGCGTGGCGCGTATCAGGTGGCAATGTTCAGTTTGTCGTGGCGGCAATCAAGCCGACAACTTCGGCAGGTTATCAACGGCTTGCCTTTTACTTCGCCCAACGCAAAGAGGTTGAGGCTGCGATTGCAATGTACGCAGCTGCAGGAAGCGAGGCTGCGCATTACCGCCGCGCTTATGTGCATGACCTCATTGCTACGAAACAATTCAAAGCAGCCGCCAGGCTATGGGCAGTTGGACAACAATCGCCTGCCGCGCCCGGAGTGCTGACCGATCCCGGATTTGAGAAAGAGAGCGACTTAGCTGAGTGGGGTTTCGCATGGCGCCTGGGGGACCAGCCTCAGGGATTCCACCTCTCGTTGGATGGTGCTAATCCCAGGGAAGGAAACTCCAGCCTGAAGGTTGAGTTTGACGGAGCTTCAGAACCGGCGTCGCCGGTGATAACGCAACTCGTTTTGGTTGAGCCACGCACTCGTTACCGGCTTCACTTTGCCGTTCGTTCGGAGGGTATCGTTAGTGGAGGGTTACCACTAGTTGTGGTCATAGGCCCTGATGCCAATAAGGTCCTGGGACAATCAGAACAACTGATGAAGGCAACAGAAGGTTGGCGCGAATACACGATCGATTTTGAATTGGGACCGGCGGGGGACGCTGTTCAAATCGCGCTTCAGCGCCAGCCATGCAACAGTTCTCCCTGTCCAATTTTTGGCCGTCTCTGGCTGGATGCGTTTTCGTTACAAAAGTTGTGAGACAACAGAAGTTGCCGGAGGACAGCGGGATCCTCGAGGCTATTACCTGAACGGATTCGGGATAATTATTGGCGTGTCGTCGTCCTCGGGCTCTTCACCCTGGTCGATGAACGTTGGCGACGGCCGTACGCGCACCTTAAGTTCTTTGTAGGCTTCCCTCACTTGAGCTATGTCACACGCCGTTGGCAACGCCATGTTGTTCGGCTCGTTAATCACCTTAAACTGATTCATTAGCGTGCTCTTCTTTTTGCACGTAAAACAATCAAGCAAGCCAAAGTTGTGGCCCAGTTCGTGGGCAAACGCATCAAGAAGTGCTTTGGGATTGGTCAGCACGGGATCAATGACGATGGTCGCGTAGGTGATGATTTGATCGTGGCCCACACTATAGGCAGTGAGCGAGGTAGCGTGTCGCTTCTTCTTATCAAATACCTGGCCGCGCATGATCGTAAGACAATTCACGCAGGTAAGTGGCTGCGTCGTACTCCCCTGGTATTCTAACTTCACTCCCGAACCAGTTGCCTCGGAGACGCTGTTCCAATTGGTTAATGCCGTGAGCAGATAAGGGATTTCTTCCGACTTGAAATCCGCTGAAACAATATAGACCTTGACGTTGGCATTAGCGGCCCACGTCCAGAAGCCAATAGCGGCCGCCTGTTCACCTACGCGGCAAGGGGCCACACCTGTCGCAGTTTGAGTGTTTGCCTCTCGAAAGCCCAAGCCTAGTATTAGCGCTATCAGTATTAAGGAGGTAGTTCGCTTCAGTTTCATTTCGATTTAGATAAAGACCTTCGTATGAGGAATGACCGGCTTAGAAGATGCGACCGGCTGAGAATATAGATTTGTAGGCTTGCGGACTTTGAAATTGAAAGGGGTTAAGAGCTGGTAGTTCCGGACCCAGCGGCGTGGGCGCAAAAACGTGCTCTACTCGGAGCGTCTTGGATCGATTGTCGCCAAAACTCCCGGCCGCCGTGGCTCCGCCAGCCAGAGGACGCTGTCCCTCAAAGGCTAAGAAATTTGCCTTTTCGACGTCGAGTGCCGGCGCCGCGAAAGCACTAATATCCGACGGCTTGTCGCCGCGCGGCATCGTTGCCGCAATCTGTCGCTCTTGCTGATAGATATTTCTCATCGTCGCCACGTCGCAGCTGGACGGCGCGACCAGCCCATTGTTCTTGTTGATTCCTGGAAAGGAATTCATGAGCGAGCGCTTCTTCTTGCAACTGGGGCAATCCCAAAGACCGAGGCCATGTCCCATTTCATGTGCCATGAAGCCTTGCAGCGCCTCGGGATCCGTAATGCCAAAATCGAGATCAATCCAGGCAGAAACCAACAACCGCCCTTCTTCCTGTTTCATCGGATGGAAGAACGCATAGTGGTGTTTGTCACGCGCGAATACATCGCGTCGAGTCACCGTCAAACAATTCCGACAACTCATCCGGCCGTCGGCTTCACCGGCATAGGCGAATCTGACGCCTGAGCCGTTCTGCGCGCCGACAATATTCCAGGTTTTCATCGCCTCAAGGAGCCCCGCTGACTGCTCGTTGTTGAACATGCTGCGAACGAAATAAACTTTGACCTCGGAGTCGGCGGGCCAGTGATATTCCCCTACAGGCGGTGCTGTTCGGTTGGTGGTGCAAATCTCCGAGTTAGGTAGCGGATTACTTCCAGAGGTTGGTAGCTGCGTAGGTGTTAAGCTTGACTTAGACGAGGGCTCCTTTTTTGCGGGATTCTCTTTCGTCTCTGGAGTGGTTTCCTCCAACTGTGCGTCGTCTACATCGACTTCCTTGATGCTAACCCTACTACCAAATTCTTTATAGTCGTAATAACGAACCCTGATTCGGTAATGAACGTCGCGCTCCTTGAAATGTAAGATATCATCAGCCTCGGTGCGGGTGGGGAATGCGAGGGCGTCCTTAACCGGCTCACGCCAGGTCATGAACATGGGGAAGCGCTGCTTACCTTGTGGCTCCATGATGCCTTTGATCATAACGATCTGGAAGGTGTTTGGATCTACCCAAACGCGCCCGACAAAATACCGTTCCTTCATGCGATTGGGATCAGGCTGAGTCAGCGGGGCCACGTCAACCGCAAACAGTTGTCGGTTGTTGACGATTTCGGTACCCGCATACGTTAAGCGATACTTAGTTGCCTCTACTATGTCGATACCCAGAAGTTGGCCATCTTTGAGATCCTGAATGTCTTCCTTGGTGATCCGCATTTCACGGATCGTGGAGCCTGGATGAAAAATGACTTTTTCGATTCGTCTACCTCGATCGTCGAAAATGAATTGTGAGTTGCGGACGTACTCACCGGTAACCTCGCCATTCGGACCAATCGTCTGAAGCACGACATCACGCTTGAAGGTATGTTGGTTTAGAGCTTCGCGGACCTGAGTTTCAGCAGCCACGAAGCGCTCGAGGATTGCTGCCTGTTCGCTTGGTGCCACCGACTCCCCCACGGAAGGATTGTTGGCGTTTTCCCCGCCGTTGGCGCTCCGTAGTGAAGCGATTGCACCCTGCTGGGCTGGACACGGATTGAGCGAAGCTGCCAGTGAGACTATTAGGCCGAGCTGACAGAGTCTGATTACAAGTTGACGCATTTATGATTACTCCCGGAGAGAGCAGTTCCTCGATAAGGCGAGCGTGGAGAGGGGGTTCCTTCCGAAAAATGCTCAGAGATTGATTTGAGTGACCTAACTACTCCCGGGGCGGGGTGTGACTAGATGAGGTGTGCGAAGTACTTTGGGCTATTGTCTGGAGCCGGCTGAGTTAGTGAACCCAACCGCAAAAGTAATTTAGCATAACGATGTTCAAGCAGTCAATTATATGTTTAACACCAAATTGAACGAAGCATGAACGTTGTTCTGTTGCTTTCCGGAAATCGCAAAGGATTCCGTATGTAGTTACAGTGATTCGAAGGAATGAAGTGTTGCGTTTGGCGTCACTTGGGCGGTAACAAATTGCGTTGACAGCATGAGTTCCTATGCACTAAAGTGACTCTCCCCTAATATCTGGTTCTAATCTGGTTGCGTGCGAGAAATATTCGCGTTGGCCCCGCGTTATCAGATTCGAAAACGCCGCCGCTTACTTTGAGCGACGGTATCCAGAAGTTGTCAGATTTTGTCGCCGCGCGGGAAGTGAGCGTCTCGTGAAGATATGATCTGAGGGTTTGACCCAGAAAGCGATCGAGGTGTTTGGGTTATCCCCTGAATTTACGTTATGCAGCGCTTTAACCCTGCTAAGTAATTGTCAGTCGCCTCTTGAGCTTGGGTGGGAGTTCCTTCCGACAAACCCCTGCGCATTCAATCTCAAAACTTCTCCTAATAATTAGCGATTCGCGCGAATTGACGCGATAAACCTTCCAGCGATGTCCATGCACGCACGTGGGCCGGGAATCATTTCGCTGATCATTTCAGAAGTGCCGGTTCCAACCGACGCCAGGGAAAGGAGAGACAACTTTCCGAAGGTGAAAAGGTCACAACGGCGACGGTATTGAAATATCGGCGCAAACGATGGCGCAGGTTCAACCTGAAGTATCTGAATGCTGCCTCGCGAGAGAGGTTTCCCTTCGGGGTCCCGCATGAATCCCATCGATACATGCAACGGCCGAATCGTGACCAGCGACAGACGAGAATGAAAATGAAAGAAGGTCAATCATGAGACTTGCTTTGAGAACAATAGTCAGAGCGTGTCTGGTTAGTCTTTTGCTAACAGTCTCGATTCACGAGTCGAGGGCACAACAAGGCTCAGCGGTCGCAAGTGGACCAGGTGGCAGGCTCGGCGGAGACGAGACTGCGGCGAGATCTGCCGAAACAGCGGTCACTGACACACGCTATCGAATAGGGCCAGGAGATGTGCTTGATGTTCGCGTCGCCAGGGCGCCGGAACTTTCTCGCGATGCGGTGCGCGTGGATCAGAGCGGAAACATCCGAATGCCGATGCTTGACGTTGATATTCCCGCGGCCTGTCAGACCGAAGGAGAACTGGCGCAAAACATCGCCACACTCTACCGGAAATACAAAAACGAGCCCCATGTTGACGTCTTTGTCAAAGAGTTTCAGTCGCAACCAGTGGCCGTGATTGGCGCCGTTCGTGGCCCCGCACAATTCAAACTTCAACGTCAAGTCAAATTGCTGGAGTTGCTAAGCCTCGTCGGTGGGCCGACGGATTCGGCGGGCCAAACAGTTCAGATTGTTCATGCCGGACAAGGCCCACTGTGCAGCCAAAACGGCAACGGCTCAATAGACCGCAGCGACTCATCAGCTTTTGTTACCTACAACCTCAGCGACACTCTGCACGGATTGCCTGATGCGAATCCCGTCGTGCAGCCGGGCGATGTGATCTCGGTGCCGGCGGCGGATCAGGTTTTTGTAATTGGCAACGTACTAAGGCCGACTGCGATTGCGATGAAAGAACCGCTGACTGTCTCCAAGGCAATCGCTATGGCCGGCGGAACTGCTCCCAGTACCAAGAAAGACAAGGTGCGAATCATTCGGCAAATGCCGGGAAGCACGGCCAAGAAGGAGATCACGGTGGACCTGACGGCCATCGAAAAGAACCGGACTGAGGACGTGCTCTTACTGGCGAACGATGTCGTCGATGTGCCGATCTCGGGTACCAAGAGCATCCTGCGTAGTTTACTGGGGACGATCGTTCCAACAGTTTCGCAACTCCCCGTTCGCGTTATCCCGTAGTCATGCAACCAACTCAATTCAAGACAGGAGAGTAAGATGGACGCCAAAAAAGACTCGAAGGATCCATCAGAACTTGCGCAAGCTTTGCAAGTTATTTCGAGTATATCGAGAACGCTTCCTTCGCCCACCCAACCCGAGAACAATGGCTACGCGAGTTATGGTCCGCCTAATCGCGTAGACGAGGGTGTGCGGCTGCGCGATGTGTGGGTCGCCATCAGTAAACGGCGTTGGATGATCATGCTTATCGTAATGCTGATCACGACGACGACTGCGGTGATGCTGGCACGCAAGCCCGACATTTATATG
>JBOGOP010000264.1:0-7948 GCA_050747225.1 Pyrinomonadaceae bacterium | reverse complement strand
CGACTCAGGTCCTCGGGCGGCAGACGCAAAAGGTCAGCGGCCTCAGCCAAACCTGCAGCAGTTTGATTTGCGACTGGAGGCAGAAGAATGTTGTTATACCCCTGCTCCCATTTTTCCAGGGGTCTGAGCGCGGGCCTTTGCAGAGTAGCGGTAGTTTCATCCCGCGGCAAAACCGCAGCGCAGTAGAGGCAGTTGACGCGTGTTGGAGGATTCGAACGCAGGCATTCGTCACATCGCACCATTTGATCGGGCGCGAAAGGCGCGGGCGCAGGATCCTCAGGCTCGACAATAGTCCACGCGGGAAGCGGAACGTTTTCGTTATCTTTGTGCAACAACTCCTCCAGGACTGTGGATTATACGACGCGGTAAACTTTCTATCGAACTTTTAGCCCAATGCCTATTCTGTTCAATAAGTTTCATGTAGCGGCGCGCGGCCCCGGGTTCATCGTAATTCTTTTCGTGTCAGCGTTGGCGCTTAGCAGTTGTGCCGCATTGCAACCGCCAAGTGTAGTTGGCCCACGGGGTAACGATTCGCTCTACCCAATTCTCTTCATAGAGGACAGTCACAGGAAAGAAGCAACCCTTGCAGCTCTAAACCGGCTCGCGCAGTTATCTGGAAAGTCGAACGAAATAGAGCCGCAGCTTCATCCGGTAACTGGAACCATTCTTAGTCTGCCTGCCAGAACGAGTGGTTCATTGTATCTCCCAAAGGTTGGAGCCGCAGCCACCATGAACGAGGAGGAAACCAGAGAATCACTGCGACGGTTCATCAGGGACTGGCAGGAACTGATTGGGTCGGATCCGGCAAAGCTTTCGTTGATCGAGCGAATTGATCAACCGGACGGCTCGAAGCTTGCCAGCTATCAGCAGCGTCCTTTTCGCTATCCTATTCGGGGAAACTTCGGCAAACTGGAAATCACTTTCACCAGCGATCGCCGCGTACTCAATCTCACCAGCACGTGCATACCCGATGCAGATCGAATACAAAACGCGCTTTCCGCTCTTAACGTCCGTCCGAGATCAGAGGCGACCTTACAACAAATCCGCGCGAAGGGCCTGACGTACGTGGACGCCCAGGGAACCGAGCGAACCTTCACCGTGCCGGCCTCCAGCGAAATAACCGCTCGCCAAATGACAATCTATATTCTTCCTGCAAAAGACCGGCCTGCGACCCTGGAGTTTCGTCTCGCCTGGGAAATCGAATTTACCAATGCCCCTATTAAACTCGCATATGTCGACGCACTTAACGGCGAGGTTGTGGCCACTGAATAGGGAAATTTGCCTGCAAGCCAGCCCGTCTGCTTGACCATTTAACCGCAAAAAAGCATCCTAGACTCGATATAGTAAAAACTCTATTTGGAGCCGGCTATCAGATGAATAATATTGATCCTACGCAGAATATTTCATGGCAACTGGGACATCGTGGGCGAGTGGCGGTCTTCATTGATGGAAACAATCTCTTTCACGCAGCTCGCTTCCACAATATCGATATCGATTACAACAAATTGCTTCGAGTGTTACTCGGAGACGGTCGACTGCTCAGAGCGTTTTTCTACACCGGCGTTGACGTGGGCGCTGAACGACAGCAGGGCTTTCTGCTGTGGATGAGACGCAACGGCTTTCGCGTGATTCAAAAAGAATTGAAGACGTTTTATGATGGAAGTCGCAAAGCAAATCTTGATGTGGAGATTGCGGTTGACATGCTGTCGCTTGCTGGTCGTTACGATACGGCCGTGCTGGTATCCGGTGACGAAGATTTCGTCTACGCGGTAAACGCAGTCGCATATAAAGGTTGCCGCGTCGAGGTCGCGGGCTTTCGTTCAAATACCGCGCCGAAGCTAATCGACGTTGCTGATTATTTTATTGATCTTGGTGAAATTGCAGATCGTGTTCGCAAGGACGCAATTCATGGCCACCGCTACGACGAACGCGATATTCCGGGACAGCAACCGACCCAATACCTGCATGAACAAATACAGATTGAGGAATCCACTGACGACGGATATCAGGCATCTCTACGAGTCGTCCTGGAGACAACTATTGAAGATGAGGCCGAGCAGTTTGGCTCGGCTCCGGATCTTGTTCGCGTAACTGACGAGCACTGAATTGTTGGTATTACCTGCGGTACTGACCACACTATGAAGCTGTTTACTATCGAAGAGGCGAACGCCCTCCTGCCGTCTGTGCGCGAGATTCTGCAAAGGATTCAGCACTCTCGACGGCGCCTGGCGACTTATCGTCGCGCCTCAAAGATGGCTGCCGAAGGAGCGGAACAAGGTGGGGGTGGAATGGAAGGCGGCGCCCTCTATGCCATGGTTCTTACCAATTTCACCACCGAAATATCTGAACTGGAGGCTTTAGGTGTCCAGTTGAAAGACTTTGATCGTGGCTTGGTCGATTTCCCCTCACTTCGAGATGGCCGCGTCGTTCTGCTGTGTTGGCAGTTGGGCGAGGGCAATGAGCTCGAATGGTGGCACGATATGGAAGCTGGGTTCGGTGGGCGCTCGCCTCTTTAGAAACTTTTCCACAGGACAAATCCTCACCGCGTAATTTCGGTCGCTCTGACAACCTCAACGCCTCTTATATTTTCTGATTGACCACTTAAAGTAGTTCCTGATACCATGCGCCCCGACTACGCAGGAGTCTGGCCGGTTTTCAGTCAGTCAACTAGCCCGGCATTCAGACCGTTCCCTACGGAGGCAGCTTGGTATGCGATGTCCCGCGTGCGGAGCCCGTTATGAGAACTCTTCTGAGCGGTGCCCAGAATGTGGTGCCCTTCAGAAAGAAAGTTCAGCGGATACTGTCGCGCAAACCCAGTCAGATCAGATAAATATCGTGAAACAGACGGTGCCGCCGAAAACTACTCACAAGGAGCCCTCAGCGGCAAAGAGAACGCCTTCATTGATTGAGTTTCCCGGCGCTAATCGCACCGCACTGCCGGAATGGCGGAAAGAATTGGGCGAGCGAGTTCGCGAGGCTCAGGAAAAGCGCGCACAAAAAGCAATCACGGAAGCAGCGGAAATCGGTCCCCTGTTTAGTGACCTTGAACCTAAAACGGCGCCGATGCTTGAGCTCTTGACGCGGGCTGAAACTGTGCCGATGAACCCGCTGGTTGTCGCAGCCTTACGTCGCATCGAGCGAGCGCATTCCCAACCCGGCGGTAATGCTGTAGCAACCGCACTTGCCTATGAGGAACCGACCTTGGACCTTACTCCGACCCCCGCCCACTGCGTCATCGAGGAAACCATTTCGAAGCCGGAACGAGTTCATAACCTTGCCGTCGTTCAGACTCCCGAAGTGACTACTGCAAATGCTTCCAAGGAAGTGAGAAAACCCAGGAGGCTGATTGACGATCGAAATGATCCAGCCCTTAACTACCTGGATTCTATTCAGACCTCTGTAAGAGTTGAGAGTCGCGACTATGATTCTGCGCCTGTGTTCCGACGCATGCTTAGCGCGCTCGCAGATCTGGTCGTGGTTGGACTGTGCTGGTCGCCATTCCTGGCGCTGACCGAGTTGACGAATTTTGAGTGGCAGAATCCTCGCGTGATCGGCTTTGCCGCCGGAACCTTTATGGTAGTTGGCTTTCTCTATCTAACAGTTAGCGTAGCTTTCACAGGACGCACGATCGGCATGAAGCTTTTTTCCCTGCGCGTTATCGATGCGCGAACAGGCTTGATCCCGACGGGTCGCCAATCAGCGGGGCGGTCGTTGGTCTACCTTCTTTCGCTCGCGTCGGCGGGCGTCGCGCTGATGTATCTGTTTATCAACCGCGAGAAACACACGGTCCACGATCGTTTTACTCGAACTGCGGTAATTCGAGCGTAACCTCCCTTTATCGATTAGAATCGGCCCTGCTCTGTAGATTGAGCAGGGCCTTTTGCTTGAACCTGTCGAGAGACCCGATGTGCACGAAGCGACGCTGAAAGAAATCGTTAACGAGTTAGACGAATTATTGCCTGGACGCTTTCTTGGCAGGATCTTCCAGCTATCTTCATTTTCTCTGGCGATTGACTTCGGCCTTAAAGACAAGGGTTTCCTTTTCATTAGTATCGAACCCGCCACACCCCGGCTCTACTTAATCAAACGAACCGTTCGCGAATTGGAGAGAGCCTCCGTTCCACTTTCGCCGTTCGCCCAGGCGATGCGCTTCGCTCTGGGTGGTGGCGCAATGCAGTTGCTGACGAAAGAAGCAAACGAACGCGTGGTTAGATTCTCTTTTGTCGTTGAGAACGATTTAGGCGATTCCCAAAATCACTCAATGGTTGCTCAACTCACAGGACGCTCTGCAAATCTCTTCTTGCTTGACTCTGCCGGCAAGATCAAGCAGGCGTGGCGAACCACCCACGGCGACGGCCAGCAAATAGGCGAACTGTATAAGGCACCCGTGGCTAAGGGTCTTGCTGCCCGGTCGCTGAAGCCTGGTTCAGAAGCAATACTTAGCCGTGAAGGCGCAACTACTTTTTCGGCAGCCGCCGACAAGTACTATAGCGAGCTTGCCAGGACAAATGAGTTTGACGGCCTGGCTGGAAGGCTGGTGGCCAGTCTGCGCAAGGAAATATCCCGTCGTAAAAAACTACAGACGAATCTCAGGAAAGACCTGGTGGCGCACGGCGATCCTGACGAACACAAACGAGTTGGCGACCTGCTACTGTCAAATATTGCGAGCGCCAGGCGTGTTGGCAACAAAGTCAGTCTTACTGATTACTATGCCGAGGGTGCTCCTGGGATTGAAGTCGAGGTGGATGAAAACCTCACTTTGGCGGAAGCAGCAAGCGCCTCCTTTTCGCGCTACACCAAGGCCAAGCGAGCAGTTGAAGAGATTGGCGCCAGGCTGATTCAACTTGAAAACGAACTCGAAGGGCTTGACGCAAAGCTCGCGAAACTTGAGGAGGCTATAGCCACTCGCGACCTGGCGGCTCTTACCGTGTTTGAACCGAAGAAGAAGAGTTCTCCTGCTGACGCCAAAAAACAAAAAGCGTCGCTTACCCTGCCGGGCATGCGACGCTATCAATCTTCTGACGGATATGAAGTGCTTGTCGGGAGAACCGCTCGGGATAACGATCAGCTAACTTTTCGCGTTGCTCGCCCAAACGACCTTTGGCTTCACGCCGGCGACTATCCCGGATCCCACGTTATTGTTCGCAACTCAAGCCGGAACGACATTCCTCACCGCACAATAATTGAAGCGGCGCAGCTCGCGGCGAAATTCAGTCAGGCCAGTAAAGACTCAAGAGTAAACATCCATTACACGCGACGGAAGTTTCTGACGAAACCAAAAGGTTCGGCTCCGGGTCTGGTGCGCATGTCCAGTTTCAAGACAATTACAGTGGAACCCGGCGAAAACCTCGAGCGGATCAAGTGAAGTGATGAGTACTGAGTAATGAGTACTGAGTAATGAGTACTGAGTCACACTGTGCTCGCCAATGGCGCATCACTCAGTACTCAGTACTCAACACTGCGTTCACTTGTACCGGTACGTGATTCTGCCCCGCGACAAATCATAGGGAGACATTTCGACGCTAACTCGGTCGCCGACAAGAATACGAATTCTGTTCTTTCGCATTTTGCCGGACACTGCTGCGAGCACGACGTGCTCCGTATTGTCGAGTTGTACTTTGAAGAATGCGTTAGGCTGTTTATCGATAATGGTGCCCTCCGCCGGAATCAAATCGTCTCTAGCCAATAATATTCTCCTTTTTGAGTGTTAGCTTCCAGACCGACGACGGCAGACCGATGACCGACAGACAAACACGATCTTTAGGCAGTCTGTCTGCGGTCGCCCGTCGTCCGTCCTCCGTCGTTTTACCTGCTCGCTCGTCGTGGTCGGAATGAACGCGTAAAAGTCGCGCGCGGCGGTGTCGCACGCGCAAACGGCTTGCTTGCTATTTCACTCTTTCTGCCGCCGAATGCCGGCAATACTACTCGCGACACTATCTGTCCGGTTAGTCGTTCAATCGCGCGCATCGATACTTCATCAACAGGAGTAACGATTGTAATCGCGCGTCCGGTGTTTCCCGCTCGTCCAGTTCGCCCAATTCGATGCACATAATCTTCAGGCGCTGAAGGCACGTCGTAATTAATGACATGTGAAACTGAATCAACGTCCAGACCGCGCGCGGCGATGTCAGTCGCCACCAGCACGCGCGTGCGACCATCACGGAATCCGCGCAGCGCCGCCTCGCGTTGTGGTTGTGTTCGATCCGAGTGAATCCGATTCACACTGTGTTCCCGAGCTGAAAGAATGTGAGACAAGCGTTCGGCGCCGCGCCGTGTACGCGTGAACACCAGTACCCGCTCAAATTTTTCACGTTCAAGCAAGTCGAGCAGCAGCGCCGTTTTTGATTCCTGTGCCACCGGATAAGCAGTTTGCTCTACCATAGTAGCGGCCTTTCCGCGCGGGCTGACCTCAATCAGCTTCGGATCTTTCATCGTTGAGCGCGCCAGCTTTTCAATGTCGGAAGACATGGTGGCCGAGAACAACAGCGTCTGGCGCTTTGCCGGCACCATCGCGAGTATGCGGCGAATTGCCGGCAGGAATCCCATGTCCAGCATGCGATCAGCTTCGTCCAGTACGAGCACTTCAACGGTGGAAAGATTGATTGCGCCCCGCTCGGAGAGATCAAGCAAGCGTCCCGGCGTGGCAATGACGATCGCCGCGCCACGTTTCAAATCGGTGATTTGGGTGCGCATATTGGCGCCGCCAATCACAGTGACGCCACGATTGGCCTTCACGCGATTAAGTTCGCCATAGTTTTTTTGAATCTGCATCGCCAGCTCGCGCGTTGGCGCCAGCACGAGAACGCGGACGCCGGGGCGTGCCTTCTCAGTCATCCTCTGAATAAGGGGAAGCAGAAATGCGGCTGTCTTGCCTGTGCCGGTTTCAGCACAGCCGATCAGGTCCTGGCCGCTGAGGACAACAGGTATTCCCTGTTTCTGAATCGGGGTTGGTTCGGTGTATCCGAGAGACTCGCAACTCCGCACTTGTGCGGGCGCCAGTCCCAGTTGAGAAAAATTCATAAACTCCTACTAATCTGTTTTGTGGGCGTCCAGTCTAGTTCTGGCTAACGCCTCTTGTTGTAACCAAAGTGAGGACAACCTCACCACTACTCGCTCCCTGTGCACCTCCGTGTTCTCTGTGGCTCAGTGGTGGATTCTTTTCGAAGTCTCACCACTCGAGGCACAGAGTTCACAGAGGAAGCACTGAGAGTTAGTCTTTAAGAAAGGAAGTGCTTACCAGCGTGGCTCGCGATTGCCGCCACCACCGCCGCCGTAGCCACCGCCGCCGCCGCGATTACCACCGTAACCACCGCCGCCACGACCGCCACCGCCGCCGCCAAACCCACGACCGCCACCACCACCGCGATTTTCGCGGGGCTTGGCTTCGTTGACGTTCAGCGCACGACCGTTAACTTCCTTGCCGTTAAACTGAGCGATAGCTGCCTCGCCCTCTTCCTTGCTAGACATTTCGACGAAGCCAAAGCCGCGTGAGCGCCCAGTGTCGCGGTCTTCCACGACGCTCGCCGATTCAACCGTGCCAGCTGAGCCAAAGAGCTCCTGAAGATCCTGGCTGGTGGTCGCAAACGCGAGATTTCCTACGTAAAGTTTCATAGACATAAAGATGTACCTTTCCCCTGCTTGGGGATAAAAGAAGCTGCGAATCGGATTGGCTTCGGTCGAACGGTAGGAGCGAAGGGCCGGTTTTCGGATGCTCTGAGAGCGCTTCTGAAGTTGAAATCAGCCTGCTCTCGAACTATCCAAAAACGCCAGCGCTAACTGTCTTATGCGCGGGGCGCATCACCGTCGATGCGCGAGAGAAGGATTAACCGTGGTTGACTATGCACTATTGGAGGCCAACTAGCAAGGCGAGAAAGTCGACCGGACTAAACCTCAAAAACCTGACCAGCCCACTGAACGTGCGTAATCCAGTCATTACTCGGTCAAGTTG
>JBOGOP010000263.1:0-7961 GCA_050747225.1 Pyrinomonadaceae bacterium | reverse complement strand
GCTTCACGATCCATTGCGCGCCTTCAGCGCTCGGGAGAGTTTCCGGCTCCCACCTGGGCCGATGGCCCAGGCTATTACATTCCGCGCCGTTGGCGCTGCGAACGCGAGTTTTGACACAGACTCTGAAACACCGGGCTAAACTCAATTGCCGCTATGCGCGCACGCTCAGCGGTTCACTTCACATCCTTAATGCCATCGATCACGACTCTGGCAACGGTTGGAATAATCTCGCGTTCATTGGCGTGGTCAGTCGTAAAGGTGACCAGGACAAACTTCGAACCGTCAGGTAGCTCGAGATAAGCGGC
The DNA here is from genome assembly GCA_050747225.1 of Pyrinomonadaceae bacterium. Lineage (GTDB taxonomy): Bacteria > Acidobacteriota > Blastocatellia > Pyrinomonadales > Pyrinomonadaceae > PSRF01. The sequence goes on along the minus strand of JBOGOP010000263.1, from coordinate 7,656 downwards.
GTCGTGTCTCGTGGTACTCGTCCAGCCCGCCTTCGACCACAAACGCACTCCCTCGACTCCCTGTAGCGCGATTCCCGTAAATCCGTGACTCTGATCGTCATTGTCCTTGCTGGTCCCGGAATAATCACGTTTCAAGAGTTCCATCATCTGCGCGCTCCGACTCGGAGTAACAGCCTTGCCAGTTACGATCTCCGCCAACAAATGCGCCGTAGCGTCAGTCGTTAACTTGTTACGGTTTGAGCCGTCGGGCTTGCGCGAAACTTGTTCACGCCCATACGCGTCTTCGCAAAACGTCTTCTGATTGACGTTGATGTTGGTGTAACCGAGCGCCGAGTAATAACGATTCACCACGTTTCGCTTCTCCTGCCACTCTTCCATCTCTTTCGGCGGCAACTCATAGCCCGAGGTCGTGTGCGTGATCACATCGACGATGTATTGCGTCGCTTCGTTTGATGAATCGACGATCATGTCTTTCAGGGCCCGGCGCAACTCCGGCGTGTCCTCGATCTTCTTGTCCTCCAACCAGCGATGGGCCGCCGCCAGATAAAACAGTTTCACTACGCTGGCGGGATAGATCCGCTCGTTTCCACGAAAGCTTGCCTGCTCGGGATGCGCGGGATCGCGCAAATCGACGAGCGTTATCGAAAGCTGCTTTTCGTCGAGTTTCTTGTCGGCAAACTTCTCCAGCGTTTTCTTCGCAGCTTCATCGACCAAAGACTGCAAAGTTCGCGTTGTCGCGTTCGCGCCGGACTGAGTCTGCGCTGGGGCCAACGCAGCAGAAACTAGCAGGCAGGCGAGCAGGAGAAGAACATTAGTTTTTCGGTTCATGTTGATGGACGCTTCCTAAAATTGAAATGATTGTGTCAGCGAACGATTTCGATTATAAGCAACGCCGTGAAAAAAGTATCGGCAGACACAACGGCGGTCGGGCTAATTCGCGGCATCCGCCGCTGGGACCTTGTCGCCATCGCAATCAACGGGATCATCGGTGCGGGAATCTTTGGCTTGCCGTCGGAAGTTTTTTCTCTGATTGGCCCCTACAGTTTGATCGCGTTCGTGGTTTGCGCAGTCGTCGTCACCCTGTTCATTCTCTGTTTCGCCGAAGTCGGCAGCCGCTTTGATGAAACCGGCGGACCTTATCTTTACGCGCGCGAAGCCTTCGGGCCGACCGTCGCGTTTGAGATTGGCTGGCTCATCTGGCTCGCGCGTCTGACAGCGTTTGCCGCAAACTGCAATCTGCTGGTTGCTTACCTTGGTTATTTTGTACCGGCCGCGACCAATCCATTCTGGCGTGCGTCGATAATCGTTATCGTCGTGACAGTGCTCGCGACCATCAACCTACTCGGCATCAGGCGGGCCGCAATCGTCAGTAACGTCTTCACCATCGGCAAACTAATCCCGATAATAGTTTTTATCGCGGTGGGCTTGTTCTTTCTTAACCCGCAAGCGTTCGCATTGGGACCACGACCCGCCACCGGAGCGTTCTCCCAATCAGTGCTGCTGCTGATTTATGCGTTCACGGGCTTTGAGATGGCGGCAATACCGGCAGGCGAAGTGAAGGACCCAAAAAAGGACCTGCCGCACGCGTTGCTGATCGCAATCGGAGTAGTCGCAGTCCTTTACATACTGGTTCAGGTTGTTTGCGTGGGAACCTTTCCGGAGCTGGCGCAATCGCAGAAGCCGCTGGCGGACGCGGGCATGCGGTTCATGGGAGCCGCCGGCGGCGCGATCATTTCCGCTGGAGCAATCATCTCGATCACTGGCAACTTAAACATTCTGGTGCTCTCTGGTTCAAGAGTTCCCTTCGCGATGGCGGAACAGCAGCAGCTGCCATCGTTCATAGGCTCAGTTCATCGACGATTTGCGACCCCATACGTCGCCATCCTGATAACTGCCGGTGTCATGTTGGTGTTAACGCTCAACAGTTCCTTCGTCGCCGCGTTAACTATCAGCGCAATCGCACGGCTGGTGACCTACGGCGCCACCTGCCTTTCCCTTCCCGTCTTTCGCCGGCGCAGCAACGCGCCCCCTGCTGCCTTCCGGCTGCATTACGGCACTGTTATTGCAATTTTGGCGTTGCTATTGGCGGCCTGGCTGCTCGCAAACAGCACTCGGAAGGAAGCGCGAGCAGCAGCTGTAGTTGCCGCCGTCGGGCTGTTGATTTATTTTTCGTTTCGGTTCTATTCGCACAGCAATAAGACTTAGTTGCAAAACATCGCGCCTTGTCCCTCACTAACTGGGAGCGCATTCTTCTTACGAAACGGATTCTCCGCAACAGCTCATAATAAGAATTCAATGCAAGGAAATCGGCAAACTTCAATTGCTGCTATATAATCGAATCGTGGGATAGAATGCTAGTTGTGGTTTTCTGGCAAAGATTCGATCCCGAGCAGTTTGAATTCGAATTCGATGTTATCGAATTGGCGGCGCACAATATCACTAGTGACGAAGCGGTGGAGGTAATTTGGAACGGTTTCGACGTGTATCGTAACAAGAAACATCACGGCGGTTACCAACTTATAGGTCGGACCGATGCTGGCCGCAATCTGAAACTGATTGTTTACGAAAAACGCAAGGGCCTGATTCGCGTAAAGACCGGATGGGACCTATGACTCAAAAAGGAATCCCAAATACTGAAATAGAGGAAGACCTCTTGGCTGACGCGGAAAATCCCGGCGCGTGGGAGCCTGCGATTCGAGTTCCACCAAGTCGCTCGCCCCGCCCACTATGGTACGGCCAAAGTAAACATTTGGAACTAGCCGCAAAGTTTTACGTGCTGTCGGTTTTGCATCGCCTGGGCGCAGAAGCGAATTTGACTTATGCCCAACCGGATAACGTTGACATCGCAGCGGTGCGAGAGTCGGGTGAAGCGCTTACCATCGACGTAAAAACTCTTACCGGGACGTCACAATGGCCGGTTGAAAACTTTAGTGCAAAGAAGCATCACTTTATGGTTTTTGTTTGCTTCGCCCTCGAATGGGATGCTCCACAGCTAGTTCCCGACCTTTATATTTGGTCGTCGGAGCGTCTAAAAGCATTTATTACGCGCAAAAATGCGACCACCGTTTCTCTTGAAGCGCTGGCTTTGGAGCTAGATCCTACTTCAGCTTGGAAGCAATTCCTCACGAGGCCTTTGGCCTAGCATCAAGCTAACAAATCCGTAAAACGGCTTCTCAAAGCGAACAGGTTAACGGCGAGCCTGGCGAGGGCCCAACGGTAGATTCACTAGTTGATCTATTCGATTTTGGATAGCTCTCGTCAGAATGTTCTGTTCGCTCCGCGTGTAGTGCGCCGCACGAAAGGCGTCTCTGATTTGGCCCGGACTTAATTGCGCGAGCCAACTGCCAATCCACCTCGCCTGATCTACCGTGATATCGTCAAAAATCTCTCGCTTCTTTCCACCGTAGTTGAAGTCGACATAATCGCCGTCTACTTCTTCAACAAACGAAGCCTGCAGAAAATCTTCCGGCTTGTTCCGACTGCGCGTGAATCGCCAGATAACCGGCAGGCTGCCCGTTTTGCCGAGAGTTGCACCCAGGTCGCTGATGATGTAACGCAGATTGTCTGAACCCTTCACCGATATGATCTCGTTGTTGGAGTCCTTGATGTCCCAGTTTGAGAGCAGCAACATCATCACTTTCAAACCCTGAAACTCACGGGTGCCTCTGAAAGGGTTGTCAGTCCACTTCCACTCCGTTAGCCGCTTTTCGGAGTCGGGCCGCGCCTCAAGTCTGACGTTCTCAAACGTGCCTTTGCCTGGAATCGTCAATCGAGGGACCAAATAGTTCACCTCGGTTTCGTAACCGGCAGCCCACACCAGTCGAACAGCCGCGGTTTCCGACTGCGCTTCCTTGCCAACTTTCGCGACCCATTCGCGCCCAGCAGCATCGCGAATGCGAAACTTCTTCGAGTAGCCACCCTTCTCCTCTTTAATAAACTTAATGTGGCGCAAGTCAGGCTTCATGCGGTTGCCGCCCGGTCCGAGAAACAAGTTGCGCGAGCTAATGTCCTGCGGTGCCCGCCACAAAACGGGAGTCCCGTGCGGGACCTCGTTTGATTTTTGCTTCCCTTCTACGGCAGAAACCGACGGCAACAGAAGTATCGATACGATTAGCCTGGCAATAAATTGTCCGCGAAATCCCCATTTCAACATGTCAACACCATCCTTGTATTAATTGGCCGATTCGCTCTTTTCCAAGGGGGGTGAAAACTATCGGGAGATCGGGAGAGATTTGGAGGAACGTGCAAAACTGAGGGGATGACTTGACCGAATGTTACGATCACTTGCTTGCTCCTGCAAGTCACCGTGGGACCATTCGAGTGATTTCCTGGGAGCGCGGGCGTCCCGCCCGCCAATGAGCGCGAAGCGCGAAAAGTGATTGGAGCAAGCCTTTTGCCAAAGTTGCGCGCCCTGCGGCGCGTTTGCGGGCGGGACGCCCGCGCTCCCAGCAAATCACTTGACGGTTTTCAGAGGAAATCCGTGCCGCTGATGTATCATTACCTCACTAGCCAGGAATCAAAGCGAGAGCAGTTGGACACAATCATCGAAGACTTGCGCGCAGTAGTTGGCGATGCGGCCGTGCTTAGTGAGCCGGACGAGTTGCTGGTCTATGAGTGTGACGGATTGCCGCAACACAAGTATCGCCCACGCGCTGTTGTTTTCCCTTCCTCGACTGAGGAGACCTCCGCCGTGATGCGACTGCTGGCGCAGGCCGGGGTTCCCTTCACGCCGCGAGGAGCAGGCACGGGTCTATCAGGCGGAGCGTTGTCACTAAATCAGGGCGTCGTGATCGAGTTGGCGCGCATGCGCAAGATCCTGAAAATCGACGAGGCAAACCGCATCGCCGTCGTCCAACCGGGCGTTGTAAATTTAAACGTCTCGCGTGCAGTCGCTCATCTCGGTCTGCACTACGTTCCCGATCCTTCAAGCCAACCGACCTGCACGATCGGCGGAAATATTGCTGAGAACGCCGGTGGCATTCATTGCTTGAAATACGGCACCACAACCGATCACGTGCTGGGCGTGCGGGTCGTACTTGCCGGTGGCGAGGTGGTCGAACTTGGCGGCGGCGGAGTCGAGATACCCGGCTACGATCTGCTTGGGGCGTTTGTCGGTTCAGAAGGAACCTTTGGAATCGCCACCGAGGCAACGTTGCGCCTGGTACCAATTCCGCCGGCGATACGAACGATGCTGGCAGAGTTTGCTGAGGTGAACGACGCCAGCCACGCCGTCTCGGCGATCATCGCCGCGGGTGTTATGCCGGCAGCATTGGAGATGATGGATCACGAGATCATTCGGGCCGTCGAGGCGAGCGTGTTTGCCGCGGGCCTGCCGCTGGACGCCGGAGCGGCACTACTTATCGAACTCGATGGCCTGGAAGCGGGGATCGATGAAGAGGCAGAACACGTGAAGAGTATCTGCCTGCAGCACGGCGCGCAGGATTGTCGCCTCGCTCGCGATGAAAACGAAAGGAAAAAACTTTGGGCGGCACGCAAAGGCGCGTTTGGCGCCATCGGTCGGATCGCGCCTGACTCGATGATCCAGGATGCAGTGGTGCCACGCTCGCGTCTGCCGGAAGTATTGGACAGCGTTTTTCGCATCGCCGCCAGGTATCAATTGCGTATTGCCAACGTCTTCCACGCCGGCGATGGTAACCTGCATCCTTTGATTTGTTTCGACTCGCGTTCTCCCGACGAGGTTCGCAACGTGAAGGAAGCAGGACGCGAATTAATGGAAACTTGCGTCAGAGCCGGCGGCAGCATTACCGGTGAGCATGGCGTTGGCTTCGATAAACGCGAGTTGTTGTCGCTGATCTTTTCTGAGGCCGATATGGAGACGATGCTGCGGGTGCGTGCGGCATTCGATCCAACCGGGTTGTGCAATCCCGGAAAAATTATTCCAATGCTGCGCGGCTGCGGCGAAGCGCGCGCCCAGGCAAAGTCCAACGTCCAAAGTCCAACGTCCAAAGTCCAGTCAGAACCGAGCGCGACTTTGCAGGAGGCCGGCGATTTGCTGGGAGCGCGGGCGTCCCGCCCGCAACGTTCGTCACACTCAACATCCTTTGATTCAAACAGTGCCCACCAGCAGCTGGCCGAGCTAGTCGGCGAAGGAAACATCTCAGCGTCGCCGGACGTTCCCCTTGTCGTTTCCCCTGATTCAATTGACGAAGTCTGCGAGGTGGTGAAACTCGCATCGAGCGAAGGCTGGACGGTGTTACCCGGAGACGCAATGACGTGGCTCAACGCCAGCCAACCGTTGCGGCGGACTCATATCGTGGTAAGCACCGGAAGATTGAATCGCATCATTGCTCACGAACCTGCGGATCTAATCGCCGTGTCCGAAGCCGGCGTGACCCTCACAAATTTCAATGACGCGCTCAAGCAAAAGGGTCAATGGCTGCCGCTTGATCCACCCAATGATGGGCGCGCAACAATCGGCGGAGTGGTTGCGACCGGACTCGGCGGCGCGCAACAAGTTGGCTACGGCGCGCCGAGGAAACATGTAATCGGCATGAAGGTAGTGATGGCAGACGGCAATCTAATCAAAGTTGGTGGTCGCGTAGTAAAAAACGTGGCGGGCTATGATTTGTGCAAACTCTTCACCGGCAGCTATGGCACGCTGGGGATAATAGTCGAAGTTAACTTCAAGCTAAGACCGCTGCCTTTTCAAACACAGACCGTCATGTCGTGGGGACAAAGAGACGACCTTCTTTCCGGAGCTCAACGCGTAATAGGCTTCCGACTTTTTCCCGTCGCGGTTGAACTGCTGTCGCAGGCTTTGGCGCGTGAGGCTGATTGGTCCAATGAAAAGGATGACTGCCTTCTGATAAGATTCGCCGGATCGCGAAGTGATGTAATTGAGCAGGCAAAGCAGGCGGTCGAGTTGCTCAAATTCAAAGACACGGACCGGCGCGGACCGGCGGTCCTCAATGAAGACGACTCGCACGTATGGCAGTCGTTGGCTGCGCTGCCGTCGCGATTGCAGGAAGATCTGGTGTGGCGAGTCAGCGTGCGGCCGGCCGATGTGCCAACATTTCTTGCGAAGTTAGACCGGGAGCATAGCGGGTCGGCGCCGAGGTGGCAGGCGAGCGTTGCTGATGGGCGAATACGCGTAGTGGATCGACTTCCGCCCGGCGGAAACGGTTCCGGAGAAACGGGACACGACACGATCGCTCGCCTCGAATTCTTTAGAGACCTGGCGAAAAAGCTCGGTGGAACATTAGTCATCGAGCAGGCGCCCGACGAGATAAAGAATCGCATAAATACCTGGGAAACTTTAGGCGCCGCTTACGGCATAATGCAAAGGATCAAACAGCAACTCGATCCGGACGGCGTCTTTCCGTCGCTGTCCGCTTACTGAAAATGACTATGAGAAACAAAACACTACAAACGGCGTTGCGCTTATTCCTGGTCACCTGCCTTGTCGCGGGCCTTACCGCATTTCCTGGGGCCCAACTCTTCCGTCAAGCCACCGTGCGCGCTGCCTCACGCGAGCCGGTGCGGGCGAGACACGGCATCGTTGCTTCCACAAACGAAGTTGCCTCGCGAGTTGGTGTCGACATCATGAAACGCGGCGGCAATGCAATCGATGCGGCAATCGCCGTTGCGTTTGCACTGGCAGTGACGCATCCGGCTGCCGGCAATCTCGGTGGCGGC
>JBOGOP010000262.1:0-8000 GCA_050747225.1 Pyrinomonadaceae bacterium | reverse complement strand
GGGCGGGTGCGCACTAGGGCGATTCATGTCAGCAAACTTTGTTACCATCAGGCTACCTCGTAGAGAGATCCACTATCTCATCAATGCCAAGTTCTTAGGTCCTCTCCAGATTGAGGCGGTGCGTGCTGCAGAATCGTCTAGCGATGGCAGTGCAGTTATGAGGCTTTCGCGCAATTCAGCAGAGGAGTTCCGAGAGACTTTCACTAATGAACTCGCGAAAGTAGGTTTCGATGAGAACTACGACCTTACCGCAGAAGGGCGCATTCTTGAGGATCTCATCGATTTCTTTCATGTCACTTGATTATTGAAGCGTCTAACCATCGATTAAGCGGATTAGTTAGGAGAAGAGTGAAAGAAAAACGGAAGGGTCGTCAGCGATAATCACCTCTTTTGTCCTCCGCCGCCCAACCCCGGACAGGAGCGGGCAAAGCGGCACGATGACTTATGATGCCGCCGGCAATCTCACTACTGATACGTACAGCGCCGCGGCCGTCACGCGCGCCTACGATGCCGAGAACCGCATGACTTCAGAAACGCAGGCGAACAATAACGTCGTCGGTAGTTACGGCTACAACGCCGACGGCCAACGTGTCAGACGGACAGTCGCCGGTCAGCCGTCTGCGGTCGAAACCTGGCAGGTTTACGGGATGGATGGTGAACTGCTGGCCGAGTATGCAGCGAACGCCGCGGCAGTCAGTCCCCAGAAAGAATACGGCTATCGCAATGGTCAGTTGCTGATCTCCGCCGACGCCAGCGCTCTACCGGATGTGCCTGTTTTCAGCGACAACTACAATGACAACTCCCTCGACGCCACAAAGTGGAGCATCTTCGCTCCCACTTCGCCTGCCACAGTCAGCGAACAGGGGCAGCAACTGCGCATCACGCTGGCGCCAAACACTGCTGGTTACAATGGGGTGTTTTCCAATTCGACCTATGACATGCGAGGGAAGACGGTTCAGGTTGAAGTGGCGCAGACGGTAAGCCAGGCAGGTTGGTCTGAAAATTATTTGCAGGTAATGCTTGATGCGCAGAACTATTACTTGTTTGATGTCGGCTCTGGCAGCATGTTATTTCGTTCAATGGTGAACGGAGTAAACGATCAGCTGGCGATCGGTTACGATCCGACGGCGCTGCCTTACTGGCGACTCCGTCATGACCAGACAGCCAACACCGTGAGTTTTGAGACGAGCAGCAACGGAGTCAACTGGACCACGCGCAAAACAGTTACCGCCGCTTTCTCGTTAACAGCCGTGCGGTTTTACCTAATGGCGGGCGCCTGGGGTACTGGCAATGGCAGTCCAGGTGCAGCGAAGTATGACAATTTCCAGTTAGCTCAAAGCGGTGCGGCAGCGGCGCCGGTCACGAATCTGGCTTTGAATAAGTCAGCCACCCAAGTGAGCACCTACAGTACCGCGGTTGCGGGCCGCGCCGTAGATGGCAACACAGATGGCAGCTACTACAACAATTCGGTCACCCACACGCTGGGCGGCAGCCAGGAGTGGTGGCAAGTTGATCTGGGCAACTCTTACACGCTTGAGACAATAAAGGTTTGGAACCGAACAGACTGTTGTAGCGACAGACTTTCCAACTTCTATGTTTTTGTATCTGACCAGCCGTTCAGCTCTTATGATCTAACGACAACGTTGAACCAATCAGGCGTAGCGAATTTTTATACAGCCGGACAAGGCGGCTCACCTACTTACATCAACCTCAATCGCACTGGTCGCTACGTGCGGGTCCAACTATCAACTCCCGGCGTGCTCTCCTTGGCGGAAGTGCAGGTGATGGGTTCAACCGTGGCCCTGGCAAACATCAATTGGCTGGTGACGGATCAACTCGGCACGCCGCGCCTGGTGTTTGACAAGACAGGCGCGCTGGCGAATGTGAAGCGGCATGACTATCTGCCGTTCGGTGAGGAGCTAACTGCGAACCAGGGCGCACGCACCACGGCGATGGGCTACAGCGCGGCTGATGGCGTGCGGCAGAAGTTCACCCAAAAAGAGCGCGACGACGAAACAGGGCTGGATTACTTCCTTGCACGTTATTATTCGTCGGCGCAAGGACGCTTCACCAGTCCTGATAAATTTGGAGGAAGTGGTTTTGTCAGTGTGCCCCAATCATGGAACAAGTACACCTATTGCCTCAATCGTCCTTTCGCGTTCACTGACCCCAGCGGTCAGATCTGGTTAACAACAGACAATCAGAACTTCATGTGGGTAGGGGACGAGGAGTACAAGAAAAACCAGAGCCAATACAAAAACTACTCTGTGGCTAACGGAGCAGTAACAAACTATCAAAGTTCAGCGAACTGCCCACAATGCGCGAACGTTTCTCAGGGTCAATGGGTACAACTTAATGCCAATGGAAGCGTTACGCAGGTTGCTGATCCGACAACGAATATTCGGGCGCAGTATGATGAGAAGCTCGACGAAGATTCGCAGGTCTATGTTCAGTTCGGAATGTCGAGGGAAGGCGGGAATCCTTTGTATGGCCCCCCTAACGGAAGGAGCCGAATAGATTATGAAAATGGTGGCGGTCAAGAAAGAATGTGGGATCAGTACGGCCGTCCGTGGGTAGATATTGATTACGGCCATAACCACCCGCCCAACTACCCAGGGGATCCTCATGTACACTGGTGGGATTGGAACAATCCGTCCAAACCTCGAGGGGATGCGGAGCCAATGCCGCCAGGATGGCAACTGGTAGATGATGGTTCCTATGAGCCGCGCAACCCGTCGTCCACGGTTCCCTTTTTCCCCGCTGATATGCCAACCGGAATTCCCTTCAGACCGAGCGTTCCATTTAGACCAACGGTTCCCTTTAGGCCGCTGTTCCCGGAGCCTGTTTTGGTACCCTAGAAGGGAGCCGACCATTTGGAAGGAGATCGAGTGTGCCTGAAGCGAAACTAAACATTCACGGGGTCTGTGCCAGGTTCTCTCAGATATACTGGCATGACTCGAAGCTATTAGACCTACACTTGCTAAGGCATCCAGAAAAAAAGAAGTACGACTTGCGGCTGGATCTCGACCTTATTGTGGGCTTTTCAGAAGGCAACGTTGAGAGGAGAAAGCAGAGTGCACTTTTTCGTGATTGTCGCATTATCCAGACAGACCTAGATTTACTTGGAGTCTTGATATGCGGCGGTGATATCGGATCGGCGGGATGCTATCTAGATGCGGTCGAGCTAGAGAAAAAGAAAAGAGATAGACTTCGACGATTCGACCTCCCACAGGATCAGAATCCACTAGAAGCATGCATCGGGTTTTTTATCGAAATGATCCCTCCCGGCGGTGAGTTAATTGTTTTCGCGAGGAACTTTGAGTTGGTATAGCTTTCCTCACGCCTTCTGAGGTTTCTCTAGCGCAGTATCGATTTGTTCTTTGACAACTTGGTCTCGCGCGGATGCGCGCCGCGGGAGTAACTACTGCCCGTTCTTAACCCAAAAAGAACGGGACATTGAGACCGGCCTCGATTACTTTGGCGAAAGATACTACGCGAGCACCCAAGGCAGGTTCACTACGGTCGATCCTCTTGGCGGTAGCGCCAGACTCTCAAATCCGCAGAGCATGAATCGCTATGTCTTCGTCCTCAACAATCCGCTTCGCTACGTTGATCCTGATGGTCTGAAGGACAAAGATCCATGGGACCAACTGGAAGACTATCAAAGAAGGGCCCTTGCCCCGAAGCTCACTCAAGTTAAGGATGCAGACAAGCTAACAGACAAAGAGCTCAAGGCCGCCAGCTCAAAGTTCAATGAACTAGTCACCGTGAAAGGCAATGATCAGGCGACAGCTGACAATATTGCTACGGCTCAAAACTTTGTCGAGAATTTCATTCAAGGGTCGCCTCCAAGTCAAAATCCCGTCTACCAGCAGATCAACAGCATTGAGGCGATTGGTCGAAGTACAGTCGAAGTTACCGTAAGGGACAAGGATCAATTTCTGGCGGCACTCGCGAAGCAAAACTATGCGGTGAACTCTGCGGACGAATATGTCGCTAATGGCTACGCACGAATAACGAAAGGTTCCGTAGACCATCCTTTTGACAGCGCGCGCGCCCCCACTGTCTACGACACAGATCCAGAGCTCCACTACGGGAATGACCGATCCAATGATCCGAAGTATGGGTCCAACTACTTTTTCGCACATTGGGATCCTGCGTCTGTCAATTGCTACAGGGGTTGCGGTCCGATCGGAAGAGCAGCCTCCGGCAGTCAACACTCGTCTGGTCCAGCGTCGCCGGCACAAGTGAGAGACTATTACAAGAGAACTTACAGGACGCCTGTACCCTAGCGAATAATTATGAGGAGAGTTCAGATGCTTAATTTACTTTTGCTCTTTGCTGCGGGTGTAATCCTTTATGTCGGTTGTTGCCCACCTCAGCAGCGCGTTGAGCAAGCACGTCCTCAAAAAGTAGACGGGTGGCAGGATAAAACTTTTAGCGGCGTCCACTCGATTGCCGAACTCGTGCTCACTAAAGGCGAAACAAGTGACAACGGAGAGCTTGGGGTTAAGGTCCTTGACATCATCCCTGGCAAACCTTGCTCTGACGGCTATGCTGGAATGCCCAAAGTCGTCTTGAGTTTCTTTAGGCCGTCAGACAAGAAGGTCTTGTGTGATGAAGCTATTTTCACTGAGGGCGGCACCTCAATGGGAACAGGACCGCCATATCCTCACTGCACACCCGAGGTCGGCTTATCAGCAATCTCTGTGAATGCGATCAACGCTAAAGAGGGTTGGGTGTGGTTCGACTTGAGAAAGCAAACTCCCGCTCCAGAATGAGCCAGAAGTTCACCCTCAAAGAACGCGACAATGAAACCGGACTCGATTACTTCCTTGCCCGCTACTACTCGTCGACTCAGGGGCGGTTCGCAAGCCCTGACGCCCCCTTCGAGGATCAAGTCGCCGATGAGCCTCAATCATTAAACCTATACTCATATGTTGTGAACAATCCTTTGCGATACATTGATCCCTTCGGATTATGGAGAAAAACACCGGAAGGGTTCATTGCTTGGGAGAATAGTGACGATACTTGGGAGAGCCTAGGAAAGCTGCTGGGTGCAACGCCTCCAGTCTCTTCAAACTTTCTTTCAGGGGGTTCAGTTAGGCGAAGGTGCCGTTTTAGATTTTGCAAATTTCAACGCAAATCGAGGTAAGGATCCAAGCCTTATCGTCGAATGGACAGAATTTGACGAGGCAGACTTTCGACGGAACAAGTTCAAAGCGGAAATGGCGGAATTTAACGATCGGTTCGAGTTCGTGCCGCCCATGGGTGGCGGGCTCAGGGTAATAACTGCCGCGGAGTATACTGCAATTGCGCGAACTGCTGCTGCGTCAAAAGAGTTGATTAAGAATTTGGCAAACGTTGGTGCTACCGCTAGTACAGGTGAAGCCGCACACCACATCGTCGCCCACAGCTTCGGTTATGCAGGTTATGGGCGTTACGTTTTAAGTAGATTCGGAATTGGAATTAATAGTGCAGAGAATGGTGTTTACCTAGCGCAATCTGTGCACCAGGGACTTCACACTGCAAGATACTTTCAAGCCGTTAATAGACTCTTGGCTCAAGCTAGAACGCGAGATGAGGTCATTCAGGTTTTACAATACATCAAGAGTGAGCTACAAAATGGAACCTTCCCACATTGACCATGCGCAACATCTATCTTCTGAATTCTGACACGTCACATTATCGAGGTCTGCAGCCTCCGGAAAACAACAGATTTATGGGTATGATAGAACGTTTTGATGGAACACCGATCGGTGCAGCTTGGGATGTCTTTGAGGTAACGTATGACGATGACTCAATTGAGCTGCCCCTCAGTGATTTTGCGTCACTTACCTTTCAACATATTCCCGTCTTCAGTAAACCAGCTGCCCGAGCGCTGAGGTCGCTATTAGCTGGTGCCGGGGAGCTGCTCCCGCTCCGCTGCGGGGAGGCCAAGTATCTAGCATTCAATGTGACAGCTCTAGTGGATGCATTAGACCTAGAGAATTCTGAGGTCTTTAGGTTTGCTTCAGGCAAAATCATGGACGTCAAGACCTATGTCTTGGATGGCGAGCGTCTCGGCTCAGCTGCCATCTTCAAGCTTACTGAGACTCCACTGATGGATGTCTTCGTAAGCGACGAGTTTGTCAACGTGGTAGAGACTGCGGGATTGACAGGTTTCTTATTTAAGCAGGTTAAGATTCTGTAAATCAGAATCGACCGGCTAGGCAACATTTTTTTCAAACTTCGGAGGGGCGTCCCGTAGCCGGGCTACTAAAGGGTTCGGGAAAACAATCGGGGTCAGGCTTGCGATTTTCGCACGACCAACAATAGGTCCCGCGCCCCAGCCGTTCATGTCGGATCTGCACAAAAAAAGCGGGGTCAGGCTGGCGATTTTGCGATTCTCAATCATTCGCCGCTCCAGTATTTCTCGATGATCTCCAATGCCAGCCTGTTGGTGGTTGCGTTGGCGCGCAGCTTCCGTCGAGCCGCATCGTGCCTAGAGCGGACGAACCAATACCAGTAATTTCTGACAGCACCTTCATGCTCGCACCCATTTGCAGCCCAATCACCTTGGTGGGACTGCTTCGGAAGCTTGAAGACTTGGTGCGGGCTTCTCAAAGTGTGAACAAACCTATTTCGTTCTAGCGTCGCTAGCTCTGTCTGGTTTGCTCGTACTGAGAGACGTAGGCAGAGACCCAATTGACGACGTGCTCCTGCTGGCGGCGCGGGAGCTTTTGAGACGCGATCGAAGACTCTCACGCACCTTGCCGGCCGCAGCAAGCGCTGCGCATTGTGGTGCAGCCGGCGCACCTTTGGTTTCTTGACGCTTAACGACAAGTGACAAAAAGGCAATGCACGGGTGAGGATTCATTGCTTTTCTGGAATGTGACTATTAGATCTTGCATGGCAGACAAAAACGGGGTCAGGCTTGCGATTTGCGATTCTCGACGACGATCAATCCGGATATCACCCGCATTTATGACAACCCAGCCAGCGGCGCCAACGGCAAAGGGCGCCTGTGGGAAAGCTACGCGGGAGGGAATGCGACCGCTGGCACTATTGTGGAACACACAAAGATCGTGAGTTACGACGCGCTTGGGAAACCGCTCGATCAGCGCCAACGGTTTAAATACAACAATCAATGGACAGAGTATCGAACGCAGCGCAGCTACAACCTGGCTGGCGCAGTAACTTCGCAAATCTATCCTTCCAACCATTCAGTTATTTACAATTATGATCAGGCTGGCCGCCTCGGTGATAAAGATAGCCAGAACCTTGCGTTCACTGGCAATCTCGGTGACAACATAACGCGAACCTACTCTCGCGGCATCAGCTACAGTCCGTTTGGTTTAATTGCTCAGGAACAGTTTGGCACTGACACTGCCATCTACAACAAACTCGCCTACAACTCGCGCGGTCAACTCGCGGAGATCAAAGAAAGCACCACACCAAACGACAGCTCGTGGAATCGCGGTAAGTTCATCAACTGGTACAGTGATCTCTGTGGTGGGGCGGGTTGCAATAACACGAATAACAACGGCAACCTGAGAAAACAAGAGACGCTGATTCCAAACAATGAACAGAATACCAGTTCCACTTCCTGGAATGAGCAGTACGACTACGACAGCCTCAATCGACTGCAGCGGGTGCATGAATACACCGGCAACACCGCGCTGGATTGGCAGCAGGAATATGTCTACGATCGTTATGGCAACCGCACGATTCACCAAACAAATACCTGGGGACCAGCGAGCGGACCGGCCATTAACAAGAAAGACTTCACTGCGAATGTAGGCAATAAGAACCAGTTGGGAGTTCCGAGTGGGCAAGGCGGCACGATGACCTACGATCCGGCTGGCAATCTCACCACTGATACCTACAGCGCAGCAGCAGTGACGCGCGCCTACGATGCCGAGAACCGCATGACTTCAGAAACGCAGACGAACAATAACGTCCTCGGTAGTTACAGCTACAACGCCGACGGCCAACGTGTCAGACGGACAGTCGCCGGT
>JBOGOP010000261.1:0-8033 GCA_050747225.1 Pyrinomonadaceae bacterium | reverse complement strand
GGTTAACTGCTTTCCTTGAGGCTTCAATCGCATCGGCATGACGCCCCAACTTCTCTCTGCAAAAACCCGCTTGCGCCCAGGCTTCAGCGTAGTTGTTGTCTGACTCAACTGCCTTCTCAAAGTACGGCAACGCGTTTTCACAGTCATCCTTCGAAAGAAAACTGAGACCGTCGCGGAATGACTGCACAGCTTTAGCGCGTTTGTTTCTCCCGGTAGTAGCGACCAGATCAGACAACGACAACACCGGTCCTCCGCTTTGGAGTTGAGAGATTCTCTCCGAAGGGATGGCGAAGTTGACGCTTTGGCCGCCGGTTATTTGTAACGTGGCCACGCCGATGACCTGTCCCTGCATGTTGACGACGGGGCTGCCGCTCGAACCCGGCGAAATTGGCGCGGTGATCTGGATGATGCGTCCGAAAGTCGGAATGTCGCGAACCGCCGACACGATTCCGTTAGTAACGCTGCCTTCAAGTCCAAAAGGGTTGCCGATAACAACTACGCTTTCACCTTCCTGGGGCGAAGTCTTGTCCAGTTGTAGTGGACGAACCTGATTGGGCGGCGCATCAACCCGGAGCAGCGCCAGGTCGCCTTCGGCATCAACAGCAATCACGCCTTTAACCGGATAGGTGTTGCCGTTGTAAGAATGAATTTCGGCGCGGAAGGCGTTGTCGATGACGTGGCGATTGGTTACGACTCGATCAGATGCGATGAAGAAGCCACTGCCGCGCGCGAGTTTCTCGCCGCGTGAATCAAAGGTTTCGATGGCCACCGCAGATGGCTTAATTCGGCGTACCAGGTCAGGGAGCAGATCCTGTGCAGATGCGTACGGCCCGACGCATAAGACAAGCAGCAATAAAAGCGGGAACTGTTTCATCCGGTGGATACTTCGTTCAATCAACGTCTTGTGAAGCTCGCCAAAAGTTGTCCGATGGTCTGCGGCAAAGCCGCATTTTCAATACCGATCATATCCTAACAGTTCAAATTCAGGATACGGAGTGTCCCAGAAAGCTCTGAGCAGCCTCATCATAAATTGCCTTCGTCGATTTGTGAGAACCGAAAACGAGGACACCGGTTTCTGAAGTGAAGTAATGCTTGACTGCTGGTGTTTCGAAATAGAACCAGGAAACTGCGCCGTTAGGCCAGGGAGCTTTGCCCAGCCAGCTGAGCGTGGAATTGCCCGGCGCAAACTGCAGCGTCACCGGTGAGCCGGAATTTGTCTGACCCAGGAACAGCACGCTCCCGGGGGCAGTCACGATGATGCCGGCGCCTTCCCACGGGAAGAGTTTGAATGGAGCTTTGAAGCGAATCTCGGAAGCGTAACGAACTGGAAACCAGCGGTTGCTGCCAACCAAATGCTGCTGTTCGCTAAGCATCCTCTCCCGGATTCGATTTCGTTTGCTCTTTTGATAGAAGGCGTAGATGTAAAAAGCAATGACAGGAACGAAGACCGCAGCCACGATTACGATCAGAATGATCACTAACAGGATCACTTGGGCAATATCATTCTCCATGGTTCATTGGTGCCGTGAATGCGGCAAGTTGCCTTAATGACCCGCGAGGGCGAGGTTCTGAACGCGCGATACTACCTCACTAAGTTTGACGTCTTCGCTCGTCTTTGTCTGTCTCTCGAAGAGTTCGACTATGCCATCCGCAACTTTCTTCCCAAGCGTGATGCGATAAGGGACTCCGATGAGATCGGCGTCTTTAAACTTCACTCCCGCACGCTCGTCGCGATCGTCAAGCAAGGTCTCGAGTCCGGCACGTTGCAGGTCACGATATAGTTTGTCAGCCGTCTCGCGCAATCGTTCATCCTTCGTGTTCGTGACGGTGACGACGATATCAAACGGCGCAATACTCTTTGGCCAAATGATGCCGTCTGCATCGTGGTGTTGCTCTATGGCCGCGGTAATGATGCGTTCGACGCCGATACCATAACTGCCCATCACGATCGGTACGGGCTTTCCTTCAACCGTCAGCACCGTCGCGCCCATCGACGCGGAGTATTTGGTGCCCAGCTTGAAGATGTGGCCAATTTCCATGGCTTTGTAGACTTCGAGTGTGCCTACATCACAACGAGGACAACCCTCGCCGGAGACGACGCCGCGCAGGTCAGCCCACTGATCCGGCTTTATGTCTCGTTCAATTTCCACGCCGCGCAGGTGATGGTCGTCTTTGTTGGCGCCGGTCGTCATATCGCGACGGCCTCGTAAGGCGTGATCGGCGATGATTAAGACACCCTTCGGATACTTCGGGTTGAGGAGCTTGCCCGTATTGGTATCCGTAAAAGCAATGCCGACGCTAACCAGCAACGATTTTTCTTTTGCACCTACTCCCCCAAGGCTGCCAGCACTAGCGCCCAACAGTTCGCGAATCTCTTCGGGATGTGCCGAGCGCACCGCAGTCGCACCGAGCGCGTCTGAGAACTTAACGTCTTGCACTTGATGATCCCCGCGCAGCAGCGCGAGCACCGGGCGGGATTCGTTTTCTATCGTAGCCACGTAAACCAAAGACTTGATCTGTTGCTCAGCTTTCGCACCGCCCGGAAACTTTTCCAGGTCTTCGATCGTGCGCACGCCGGGCGTCGGAAACTCTTCAGGCGCTTCCGGTCCAACTAAGTCTTTGATAAGCGTCAGTCTGGACGTGGCCTTTTCCAGATTTGCCGCGTAGCCGCAGTTTGCGCAGCTTGCAATCAAGTCTTCACCCGCGTCGGTCTTCGCTACAAATTCATTCGACTCCGAACCGCCCATCGACCCGGAAGATGCTTCGACAATCGAATACTGAATGCCACAACGATTGAAGATCCGTTTGTAAGCTTCACGCTGATCGACGAAAGACTTGTCGAGTCCGGCCTGGTCAACGTCAAACGAGTAGGCGTCCTTCATAATGAAGCTGCGCAGGCGCATCAGCCCCGACTTCGGACGCGCCTCATCGCGAAATTTCACCTGAATCTGATACCAAACCTGTGGCAGTTGTTTGTAAGATCGCAGCTCGTTGCGCGCAATCGTAGTGAACACTTCTTCGTGCGTCATGCCCAGGCACATGTCGCCGCCTTTGCGGTCCTTAAGACGAAACATCTCGTCGCCGATCGCGTCCCAACGGCCTGATTCCTTCCAAATTTCCGCCGGATGCAGCGCCGGCAAATAAAACTCCTGGCCGCCAATGCGATTCATTTCCTCGCGCAGAATTGCCATGACCTTCAGCGCGACGCGTTGCGCCATTGGCAGATAGGAATAGATTCCGGCGCCGAGCTGGCGAATCAGACCAGCGCGCAGCAGGAGTTTGTGCGAAACGACTTCCGCGTCAGCGGGATCTTCACGAAGAGTCGGGATGAAGTATTGTGACCAGCGCATTAGGTTCTTAAGTTAACTTTCCTCGGATTGTTACGAGCAGTCATTCTCGCTTAGCAAAAAGGTTAACGCAATGTAGGACAGGCATTCCTGCCTGTCCTTTTCTTAACGTAGCACTCCGTCACAGAAAAAGGGACAGGCAGGAATGCCTGTCCTACTTCGTTGCGACCACTGCAAGCGTGATGTACCATCGACTCCTGCCTTTATTTCTGTATTTCGTGGAGACACAATAATGAAAATTGCGCTCGCGAGCGATCATGCGGGTTACGCCGAGAAAGAACGCCTGAAACCACTGCTGCTCGAGTTAGGGTTGGACGTTGACGATCTGGGAACAACGTCGGAAGCGTCGGTTGATTACCCTGATTACGCACGAAAGGTTGCGGATGAAGTGGCGCAAGGACGCGCGGATCAGGGCGTGCTTGTTTGCGGGTCCGGAACGGGCATGGCCATCACTGCGAACAAGGTGCCTGGTGTGCGCGCGGCAGTAGCGTGGTCAGAAGAGACGGCTCGACTGGCGCGTCAACATAACAACGCGAACGTGATGGCCATTGGCGCACGCACTACGCCCCAGGATCAAATTCCGGCAATCGTGCGGGCCTGGTTCACTGCAGAATTTGAAGGCGGGCGTCATCAGGATCGCGTTAAGAAGATAGAGAACAGTAGACAGTAAGCAGTAAGCAGAAGGCAGAAGGCAGAAGGCAGAAGGCAGAAGGCAGAAGGCAGAAGGCAGAAAGCCACCAGTATTACTCAAGGCTAGTAAGCTCAGGGTTGGGAAGGGTGGCTTGCCCCCGCCCCGGTTGAATGCCATTCAACGAGCGGGGATAAACCGCCCTTCCCAACTGCGAGGCTGCCTTCCTTGAACGGTTTCAGTGCCAATTGAAAGGTAAATGAATGACAGACTTGAGAAACGCACCGCTCGCCAAAGTCGATCCTTTGGTTTCGCAAGCAATTGATAACGAGGTCGCACGTCAGGCCAACGGTTTGGAGTTGATCGCGAGCGAGAATTTCGTGAGTGAGGCCGTGCTTGAAGCTGCCGGTTCAGTTTTTACAAACAAGTATGCCGAAGGCTATCCCGGAAAACGTTACTACGGCGGCTGCGAATGGACCGATGTGGTGGAGCAGGCGGCGATCGATCGCGCGAAACAAATATTCCGAGCCGACCACGCCAACGTCCAACCGCACAGCGGAGCCCAGGCAAACATGGCGGTTTATCTAGCCGCGATTCAGTATGGCGATCAGATCCTTGGCATGAACCTCTCGCACGGCGGCCATCTCACCCACGGCCACCCGCTGAACTTTTCCGGCTTTAGTTACAAAGTTGCTGACTACGGAGTCTCGCGCGAAACCGAACAGATTGACTATGACGAACTACAACGCCTCGCTGAGGAACACAAGCCAAAGCTAATTGTCTGCGGCGCCTCCGCCTATCCTCGCATCATCGACTTTCAACGCATCGGCGAGATTGCGAAAGGCGTTGGCGCTCGCATGTTTGCCGACATCGCTCACATCGCCGGCCCAATTGCCGCGGACCTTCATCCTTCGCCGGTGCCGCATGCCGATTACGTGACGAGTACAACGCACAAGACTTTGCGCGGTCCACGCGGCGGGCTGATCTTGTGTAAGGAAGAACACGCTAAAGAGATCGACCGGAAAGTTTTCCCCGGCGTACAAGGCGGTCCGCTGGTGCACATCATTGCTGCGAAAGCGGTCGCGTTTGGTGAAGCGTTGCGGGACGACTTCAAGGAATATCAGCGGCAAGTTCTGGCGAATGCGAAGGCGCTCGCGAGCGAGTTGCAGGAACAGGGGCTGCGTCTGGTTTCCGGTGGCACTGACAATCACCTGATGCTGGTCGATGTTTGGATGGACGGTAAAGGCGCCACCGGCAAAGAGTCAGAGAAAGCCCTTGAAGCTGCAAACATCACGGTCAACAAGAACACGATCCCGTTTGACCAGAACAAACCTTTCGTCGCCTCAGGCTTGCGAATCGGCACACCAGCAGTGACCACGCGCGGCATGAAAGAAGCCGAGATGCGCGAGATCGGACGCTTGATTGCGGAAGTGATTCATGCGCCCGCGTCGGAAGAGGTGCGGGACAAAGTGCGGCAGGGTGTGACTGAACTGAGCGGCCGCTTCCCGCTCTATGCGAAGCGATTGAAACAGCGCCCGTCAGAGGCGGTTGGTGTTTAAGCGCAATCACGAAGGTGATTCCTGGTTGTTTCTGGCAGAGGAAGAGTTAAGAGCGATCCACTAAGTAACACGAAATATCGCGAAAAACTTTTCGCGTTTGTTCGTGTGGGTTCGTGGATCGGGTTTCTTACCGAAAGATCTCAATAGGTCACAATCTCGAGTTCGTGTTCAATAAGGTTTCGGACAAAGGTGTCTTATGAAGACTTTGTTGGTCTTAGTGGTGCTTCTAACAATGACGATCCAATCAGCTCTCTCGGCGTCTGATCATGATCAGCCGCCCGCCGCAAACGTTTGGGCACAGGGGAACGCACAGCCTTCATGGGTGAAAAGCTCAAGCGAAAAACTCGAGCGTGAACTCGTCGCAAAGTATGGCGAAACGCAGCGTCCACGCGCGTACCGTGGACTCTCTCAGGTCGCCAGTTTCTGGCGTGCTGAAGACGGAGATGCCGCAGCTCTTGAAGCTTTCGTGCTGGCAAACTTCGCTGGTGACCAGGCCACTCTCGACACAATGTTCAGCCGCTTCGAACACAATCTTGAACAACTCGGTGGACACATGGGCGAGATTGGGCGCGAGTTTCGCAATCAATCGGACCTTGATGTTGGGCCGATCCTTGGTTTTGATGAAGTCTTTGCCGGCTACGATCCTTCCGCGCACATCAACGACGACTTCTTTCAGAACAAGCTGGCGTTCATCGTGCTACTTAACTTTCCGCTGACCACTCTGCAGCAGCGATTGACGGAGGGCGAGAAATGGTCGCGTCGTGAGTGGGCCGAAGCCAGATTGGCACAACGATTTTCCAAGCGCGTACCCGCGGATGTAAACCTCGCGGTGGCGCGGGCCAGCGCTGAAACCGGGCGCTACATCGCCGAGTACAACATTTGGATGCATCATCTGGTGGACGCGAACGGCAACCGGCTTTTTCCTGCCAGGCTGCGCTTGTTGTCTCACTGGAACCTACGCGACGAGATCAAAGCCGATTACAGCGACGAGAAAAATGGTCTCGCAAAACAGCGGATGGTGCAGCAGGTGATGGCGCGGATCGTCACGCAGACGATCCCGGCGGTAGTCGTCAATAGTCCTAACTACGATTGGAACCCCGTTTCGAACGAGGTCAAGCCTGCGGCGGTTAATGACTCCGAAGAAACTGGAACGAAAAGCGCGCCGTCAGCAACGTTGAACGCCCCGGAACCCAACACTCGATATGCCAAGTTGCTGTTGGCTTATCAAGCATCAAGGATGGTCGATCCCTATTCGCCGACGGCCCCGACGCATATCGCTCGCAGCTTTGACGAAGGTCGCGAAATTCCGGAAGCGCGCATGAAGGCGATGCTTGAACAGGTGCTGTCATCGCCGTTGGTGCCGCCGGTCGCGAAACTGATCGGACAACGTCTCGGCAGACCGCTCGAGCCGTTCGACATTTGGTACAACGGCTTCCGTCCGCGCGGCGCCTACACCGAAGCGCAGCTTGACGAAATCGTCGCGAAAAAATATCCGACCGCTGAAGCATACAAGAACGACATTCCGAATCTTCTGGTGCAGCTGGGCTTTTCGAAAGAGCGTGCGGAGTATTTGGCAAACAACATCATCGTCGATCCGGCCCGCGGTTCAGGCCATGCATTGGGTGCCGGAATGCGTTCAGCCAAAACGCACTTGCGCACTCGCGTCGAGAAGGGCGGGATGAATTACAAGGGGTTCAATATCGCCGTCCACGAGATGGGCCACAATGTTGAGCAAACCTTCTCGCTGAACAATATCGATCACACGCTGCTTCAGGGTGTTCCTAACACCGCGTTTACAGAGGCGCTGGCCTTTGTGTTTCAGGGACATGACCTCGAATTGCTCGGATTGGCGAAGCCGGATGCGCAAAGTCAGGCGTTTAAGACGCTCAACGACTTTTGGGGAACGTATGAAATTGCCGGCGTAGCGCTGGTCGATATGGCCGTCTGGCACTGGATGTATGACCACCCAAATGCAACGCCAGCTGAGTTAAAGGATGCAACCGTACAAATCTCCAAAGACGTGTGGAACAAGTACTACGCTTCAGTTTTCGGAAAGCGAGACGTGGTCTTGTTGGGGGTTTACTCGCATATGATCGACTCGTTCCTTTACCTGCCAGACTATCCAATCGGCCACATGATTGCGTTTCAGATTGAAGAGCAGATGGAGAAAGCCGGCAGCATCGGAGCGGAATTCGAGCGGATGGCGACCGTGGGCAGCGTTGTTCCCGATCTATGGATGAAGAAGGCAACCGGGGCGCCCGTTGGACCGGAAGCCCTTTTGGCAGCAACTAAGAAAGCACTGGCTGACCTCGGTTCTCAACCTAAGAATCTGTAAGTGTTCACGAATGGTAAGCATTTGAAAACGAAGTTCAAGAGAATACTCACGTTGGCTCCGACTATTCTGGTGCTCGGAGTTGGCACCTCATTCCTTTACTACGTTTTCTTTCTGCACCTCGTACGAGTGCCTACCGGCGCAATGGCTAATACCATCATTCCCGG
>JBOGOP010000260.1:0-8065 GCA_050747225.1 Pyrinomonadaceae bacterium | reverse complement strand
GCTCAAGGTAGGCGTTCCAACTTCGGTGCTCAGGACGACCGGATATGGTCCAAATATATTTGCGGTCGAGTCTTTTATTGACGAATTGGCTTTCAAAGCTAAGCAGGACCCTTACGATTTCAGACGTGGACTTCTTAAGGATGAGCGCTCGCTGAAAGTGTTGGAGACTCTGGTTGAGAAATCCGATTGGAATAAGAGGTCTGCAAAGGGTGTGGCTCGTGGCATGGCTTACACCGAAGCATTTCGTACTCACATCGCCCATGTAGTTGAGCTGACCGTTAAAGACAATCTGGTGAAAATTCATCGCATTACCTGTGTGATTGATTGCGGCGTCGCACTCGATCCGGAGATCACGAAAAATTCAATTGAGGGCGGAGCGGTGTGGGGTCTCGGTGCTGCTTTCAAATCAACCATCTCCTTCAAGAATGGACGTACGGTCGAGTCTAACTTCAACGACTACCAAATCGCTCAGATGGATGAGACTCCGCCAATCGAAGTTCATATCATAAACAGTAGCACGAGGGGACTAGGCGGAACCGGAGAGGTCGGTCCAGTCACGCTGGTCCCCGCGGTCGCCAACGCGATATTCGCAGCAACAGGCAAACGCTATCGCTCGTTGCCGCTCAGTCGGCACGGGTTAAAAATTGCTCCAGTTGCTTGAGCTATGAGATTGCGAAGCAACTGGAAATCGGGCACGAGCAATTGTACGAGTGCTGACATGTGGAGGTTCGCTCGACGTTCCTGCCTCCGGTTGGTTGTCGTCTTGGTACCTTGGTCGGTTCAGCTTCCCGCTCAAACACCGACTCCATCACCAACGCCTTCACCTCCTGCATATCAACAGCAGCGCTACGACGAAGATTGGAGTTATTTAAGCGACGGCGGCAGACGAACTGATCCGCTCGATGAACTCAAATATATCCGACTGACCAACCGCGGTTGGTACGTATCCCTCGGCGGCGAAGCGCGCGTCCGCTACGAATACTTCAACGAATTCGCCTTTGGAGCGGGACCACAAGATAGCAACGGTTATGTGCTACAACGGTATCTGCTGCATGCCGACTGGCATTTGGGAAAGAGATTGCGCGTCTTCACTCAGCTCCAAAGCGGTATCGAAACTGGACGCAAGGGCGGCCCTCGGCCAACTGATGACGATCGCTTGGAGGTTCACCAAGCTTTCGTTGATCTCAAACTCGGTGATGAGAACCAGTCTCTGGTTATTCGCTTGGGTAGACATGAAATGGATTTCGGCGGCGGGCGGCTGATTTCGTCAGGCGAGGGTTTGAATGTGCGCAGAAGTTTCGACGGGGTACGCCTAATATGGAAATCCCGCAGTTGGATTGCAAACGGACAATTCAACAAACTCGTATCGGTAAAGCAAGGGATATTCAACGACACAGCCGATCCGACTCAAACGTTTTGGGGAATTGGGATCACACGCGCAAGACCAAAGAGCCGAGGCGGAGAATCCCTTTACTATATCGGACTTGACCGTAAGCGAGGCAGATTTGATCGAGGTGTTGGTAGGGAGACTCGTCACACCCTTGGCTTGCGAAGTTCCGGGCAGTTCAAAGCTTTCGATTATAACCTTGATGCCATTCTGCAGTTTGGGAGCTTCAACTGTTCAGGGAATCGGAGCGACATCCGCGCTTGGGCATTTTCATCCGATTCCGGTGACACCGTGAGCCGCTCAGCGCTGAGGCCACGGATAGGTCTAAGAGCGGACTTCACAAGTGGCGACAAGAATCCGAATGATCATCGGTTGCAGACCTTCAACCCGTTGCTTCCCGGAACAACGTACTCCGACACGATTGGACTCCTGGGCGCGGCTAATTCGATTGCGCTCTTTCCCAACCTGCGACTGACGCCGGAAAAGAAGCTCACGATAGTGGTCGGCTCGGCGTTTTTCTGGCGAGAGAGTAAGAGAGACGGAATCTATGGCATCAACGCCTCGCCTTTGCGCGCGGGACGGCTTAGCCGCGCCCGTTTTGTCGGCGCGTTGCCTTCATTTAGGTTGGATTGGGCAATCAAACGCCATTGGTCTTACACTCTCATTCTGTCACGCTTTCAAACGGGGGATTATCTGAAAGAAGCGCCGCCTGGAAAGAACACTAACTACGCTACTACCTGGTTGACGTTTAGATTTTAGAAGGAGACTCGATGAAAATTGGGATTCTGGGAACCGGCATTGTTGGTCAGACGATCGGTTCAAAGTTAGTCCACCTTGGACACGAAGTGAAAATGGGTTCACGTACCGCAACCAACGAGAAAGCGGCCCAGTGGGTGAAGACCGGCGGAATGAACGCTTCGCAAGGGACGTTCGCTGAAGCTGCAGCATTCGGTGAATTGATTTTCAACTGCACCGGGGGTGCTGTTTCGCTGGAGGCTTTGAAGTTGGCGGGCGATGAAAATCTACAGGGAAAGATTCTGATTGATTGCGCCAACCCGTTAGATTTCTCGAAGGGAATGCCGCCGTCACTGTCGGTATGCAATACGGACTCCCTAGGAGAACAGATCCAGAGGGCTTTCCCGAATGCAAAGGTTGTCAAGACGCTCAATACGACATATTGCGCAATCATGGTTGATCCCTCACTTGTCGCCGGCGAGCATGATGTCTTTGTAAGTGGAAATGACAAGGACGCAAAAGCCAAAGTAACTGAAATACTAAAGGAATGGTTTGGCTGGAGATCGGTTATTGACCTCGGCGATATTAGTAAGGCGCGGGGCACAGAAATGCTGATGCCGATATGGATGAATTTGTACGGACTCCTGCAAACGCCTCACTTCAACTTCAGAATTGTGAAGCGAACGAAATGATCACTTACTAAGTGCCGTGTGTTAGTTGATCTATGAGTGGACCTCGTTGGGCCGCAAAGGATCCGCCAGGAGCATTCGTCAAGCAGGGGGAGGGCATTGCCAAACGCCAAGCTACGAGTAGGCATACGCAAGTCAATGTTATAAGTTCAAGTGGAAGTGGCATACTAATCCGAAGGCCGCTCCCGCAGCTAGCGACGCCGCTCAGTTCTGAGGAGTCTGTCCAGAGGACAATTGAGAAAAGCTCCTGGTCTCACCTCAACGTACATACATCTTCCAGCTTCTTCTTCTCAATATCAGGCACTACGGCTTCCTCATCCGGATAACCCACTACCAGGAGGAGGAACGGAGTTTCATTCTTCGGCCTGGCCAGTATCTCATTCAAGAACTTCATCGGACTTGGCGTATGTGTCAGCGAGACCAGTCCCACATGATGGATGGCCGTGATGAGTATGCCGGTCGCTATCCCCACCGATTCCATCGCATAGTAGTGTTTGACTCGTCGACCATCCGGCAACAGACCATAACGCTCTACAAAGACAGCGATGAGATACGGCGCCAGCTCCAGAAACGGCTTGTGTTCATCCGTACCCAATGGCGCGAGCGCATCCAACCACTCTTTTGGCGCACGTCTGTTGTAGAACTCCAGCTCCTCTTGTTCAGCAGCTATTCTGATCTGGCGCTTCACAGCCTGATTCCTCACGACTACGAAGTGCCAAGGCTGAAGATTGGCTCCGCTTGGGGCCGTAGCCGCTGCTCGGACACACTGCTCTATGATCTCCTGGGGAACAGGCCGGTTGGAGAATTGACGCACAGTGCGTCTCCGTTGCATCTGTTCGCAGAAAGCAAAGGCCCGCTGCGTCATTTCATCAATCGGAAATTCACGATAGTTGGCAAGCGGGATGAATTTTGCAGGTGACATCAGATACTCCGTTCTCCGTCAGTTCTACTCGCCCAACGAGATCGAGCGGTTGGCCGTCCAAAGGCGCTGACGTCCTTCGGCCTTGAGTACGCTAGCGAGATATTCAGTCGTGTGCGGAGCTTCGTAGCGGACCAAGCCATTGCGAGCGCTGCCCCGGCCGTTGCGCGCGAAGAGCTCATCACAGAGGCGGCGAAGCGTAGCGGCGTCGTCCACGTCGAACCATGCGGACAACAGTTGCACTTCAAGGTCGATCTCATTGGCACGTTCGACAGTCTGCGATAAGACTCTGGAAGTGCTCCAATCCACGTTATGAAATAGGTAGGGATGAGCCCGCTTAAGTCCAATAAGGTAATAGCCGCCATCATCAGCCGCTCCAAGCACAACGCGATCACCATCACGCGCCAGAGCTGAAACAGCTGCTTGCAACAAAGAGGACGGTAGCGTCGGGCTGTCTGAATTGATGAGACATACCGATTTGTAGCCCACAGCCAATAAATCGTTCGTTGCATTGAGGAGTCGCTCACCAAGACCTTCTCCGCGCTGGCTCAGGAGCTTGAATGTTTCCGGCAGCAAGCCGTCAAGGACAATCTCCGCACCCTCCGGGGTGTAAACAGCCACGCCCTCTGCACCTACCTGAGAACTAACGCCCGCGATGTTCGCGGCGGTGTCACGTAGAAAGCAGACGCTCAACTCTGCCGCCTCATCAGCAACAAGGGGCGGCACGAGGCGCGTCTTGCTCTCGCCAGGCTGGGGCACCTTGATCATTACCGCAAGAGCGCATGACTTCCAAAGCGAGTAGTTTGGTGATCTTGGATCGAGAATCGGATAGGTTTTCATTGGCGGCGCTTGTAGCATTTTGCCATCGAAATCGTTAGTCAATCAGCCCAGAATGACTCCAACTCCACTCCCAGACCATCAGCGAGGCGATTCACGAAAGCGAAGTAGCCCGTGATCTGGTTGATGTCGAGTATCTCCGCATCCAGGAAATTGTGTCGTTGCAATTTTTCAACATCACCCTTTGCCATGTTCCACGGCTCAAGCGTGAGCTTCACGGCGTATTCCAACATCGCGCGATCTCTCTCATTGATTTGCGCCGAGCGAAAGTCACTCTGAAGTTGTTCGACCAGCGCATCGTCTTTGGTTAAGCCGCGGAGACCCTCCGCGTGATGCCGGATTCAATAGTGGCAACGATTGGCGGCGGAGACTACGACCGCAATCATCTCGCGCTGGATGCGACTAAGACCCGAAGGCCCGCGCATCAGGGTCTTATACAATTCGAAATGCGCTCGCAACGAAGGAGGATTCAGGCTGTGGATTTTAAGAATATTATCCACGCCGCCCCACGGTTCGGTCATCTGCCCGTACAACTCCTTCAGCGCGCCATCGGCTTCCGCTTCTTGAATGACTCTTATCCAGGCCATCTCTATGCTTCCCCTTTTATCAATCGAGAACCTTTATGCAACTTTACATCGAAGACATCGGGACGATGATAGTGACCCGAAACATCGAGCGTCATCTTCCCTTTATCGATCGCCGCCGAATCAAGTTCGGCAATCAAGATGGTCTCTTCATCAAATACAGGTTCGGCGATGAAATGCCCGTCGGGTCCGACGACACAGCTTCCGCCGCGTAGCAGTAGCAACTCGTCACGTTTGCCGGTCGACTCAGAAGAGAGGTCGAACTCTGCCGGCAAATCTTTCATCGGCATGATCAGACCTGCCGCCAGCACAAAGCATCTCGCCTCAAACGCATAATGGCGGCAGGCGATCTGGTGCATCTCATCCACCGTTGGCCAGACGGCCACATGAATTTGCTCGCCCGAAACATGAAGGGCGTGTCGCGCGAGCGGCATCCAATGCTCCCAGCAAATTAAGCCGCCAACCCTTCCGGCAGGCGTCTCAACGGCTTCAAGTCCATCACCGTCGCCCGGCCCCCAAACCAGCCGCTCGGTGTATGTCGGTACGAGCTTGCGATGATGATTCAGAAGTTTTCCGTCGGAACCGAAGGTGAGCAGACTATTGTAAAGTGTGCCGTTGCCTGGCCCACTGTCCACACGTTCGTTGACGCCAATCACCAGAGTCAAATTGAAATCAGCAGCGACCTCACCAAGCATCTTTGCTTCGCGACCGGACACGACGAGACTGTGTTGCCGCAGGCGCGCGAAGACTTCTTTGGTTGGCTCGTGATTCCACAATGCCGCTTCTGGACAATGGTCGAGCCAGGCAGGGTAGCCGGGAAGCCAGGTCTCGCCGAACGCTACGAGCTTGGCGCCCTTGCCCGCGGCCTCGCCAATCAAGGTGGTCGCTTTAGCAAGACTGGCTTCGAGATCCATGAAGACCGGACTTGCTTGCACCACGCCAACTACAATCTTGTCTGACACGATGTTACTTTTCCTTTTGACCCTCAAGTTTTCAACCCCAACCGTCGTTCAATCGCAATCCCTTCCCGCCGCGACTGCGCCCACGTCACCGGCAGCGACAACACCTCGCCGCTTCGTTTCGCGTTGGCGAGATGATCTAACGCGGCGAGAATTATTCGCCTTTGCAACTCCCTATGGAGCGGCACGCCGAAATGATGTCCCATCATAAACGGAACGAAGACCGCGCGCGGCGGCTTACAATGCTCCGTCACGTCGAGTGCGACTGTGATTGAGACCGTCGGGATTCCTTTTCGCTCGATGGCGCGCTGCACGAGCGCGACGGACTGGTGTCATATGGGTCAAGCCGGACACAACAGCGCCGCGTCCGCTCCATCCGCAACCACCGCCGAGGCGATGTTTTCGGCCAGTGTCGACTCAAACGTGGGTGGATCCATTTGATAGCCGATGAATGAAAAGAAGTTTGGCGTGAGCGCTTCGATCACACCCTCCGCCGCAAGTTCCTGCAAACGCTCGATCGGGAAGATCACATTTAGATCACGTGCAGCTCCGTTCGTCGGATATTTGATTTGATGAATCTCTAAGTCAGCAACTTTCGAGTTGGACGGCACCCGCCGGAAACTGTAATCGCCAACGGGATGGACTACGTCGAATGGCATCGTCCCCTTTGGCTGAACACCCGCCGAACTGATGAAGGTAAGGTGCGCTTCTGACAAGGGCTTTTTAAGACGAACCAATGGAATGAAGTCATCCTTCGTGATCATCACGCCGGGATAACGCTCGTTGATCGTCTCCCAAAGACTCGGGCGCAGCTGCTTCGCGTTATCAGAGGTTGCCGTCATGAATCCATTCTCCTGAACGTTGGACGAAAAAGAAGTGCAGATGGAAGAACAAGTGCGCCAGTGTGGCCGCGTCTTGTTGCTGTAGAGTTCTGAAAATGAACTCGCGGTTTGTTGGCGGCACGTCGAGCAAAGCTTCAGCGATTCCACCCAAGCCTTATCAATCTCTTTGCGGCCCGCCGCTTCGTTGCCATCGCCGAGATGCAAGCGCACGTACCGGATTAACTTTTCCGTGTCATTGCCAGCGACTGCTTCCTTTAGATACTGAAGTGACATAGCTAAAGCTTCTCCGAGTTCTCAAACGTTCGTCCAAGATTTGCCGCCCGAAATCCGATGTAAAGTCCAATCCGGCTCGACACATCCTCCGACTTTCAGGAGACTATTTCGGTGGTGATCGAACGACCAATTCATCAGCACTAAGCGCGAGTGCATGACTTTTGAAATCGGCTTGTCCGACCAAAAGGATAAGAAGTAAATGTACACGATGGCGCTAAATCAGCCCAGGGATATAACAAGTCGCATCCGACATCCTTCGATACAAAGTCGGCCTCGTTTGGATTAGTGTGTCGAAAAGTGCCGGATAGTCGGAGGGTAGTTCGTTCCCGAAATAGCGCACATTGCCCTGGCGATCGAGAATTACGATGGTGGGTGTGCCGACGACTTTGTAGAGCCGAGCCACGCTGGCATCGGCGTCGCGGACGACGGTATAACGGATGCCGAAATCCTTGATGCCAGACTCAGTACGAGCGAGGCTGTCCTGGATATTGATGCCCAGCACGCGGACACCACGCGGTTCATATTGCGCGGCGAGTTGATTGAACCGTGGCGCTTCTTCTTTGCACACCGGACACCACGCCGTCCAAAACACCAGCACCGCGGGCTGGTCGCGCAAATCAGCGAGCGATATCGAAGCGCCGCCAATTGAAGCCAGTTGAAAATTGGGTGCGGTGTCGCCGATGGCGGTACCTGTCTTCGCGGTCACCGGATCGGTTTTCGGCACGACGTTCGTACCTCTTCCTGCCGACCTATTAATCACTGAACAGCCGGCGAAAATCGCGCCTACTGACAACACCGTCCCTATTGAGACTGTCTTCCAAAAGTGATTCATTCTCTCAT
>JBOGOP010000259.1:0-8141 GCA_050747225.1 Pyrinomonadaceae bacterium | reverse complement strand
GCTGGCGACAGGTCGTCAGCGACCAAAGCGCCGACAGGTCGGCGCACTCCAAAACGTGGAACATCTTCCTTTCACCAGTGTCTAACGTTGTACTGAACACGCTGAACTGGAGGAGGCGAAGATGTCGACGAATGCTGTCACAAAAAATAAGCCCTTCATAAATGTCACACCGTTGATCGATGTCCTGTTAGTGATGTTGATTATCTTTATGGTGGCGGCCCCGCTGAGGCCTCATAGCTTCTCAGCCAAACTTCCGGCTGAACCCGATGACCTCGACAAGATTGCAAACGATCACACGTTGGTTGTCACCGTTCAGCCTGATCACACTTTGAAACTAAACGGCCTCGATGACGACATGGGCACGGTCGAAGATACTTCAAAGTTAAGCGCCGCTCTGGTAGCGCTCTTCAGACTGCGAACAACCAACCACGTTTACAGGGTCGAAATGGAAACGCGTCTTGATGTGCCCGAACAGTACCGCATCCAGAGGACCGTATTCGTCAAAGCGCCGCGCTCAATTCCGTACGGCGCCGTGGCAAAAGTGATTGATGGACTGAAGGGTTCGGGAGCGGATCCAGTCGGTCTGCAATTGGATGACTTGAAATAGCCGAAACACCGATCCTAAAGTAGGTATCCGCAGATTACGAGGATTTCACAGATTCAAGAGCTTGCCCTTCTGATCTGAGTCCTCGTTCTGACATTCCCACAGCCAACCAAAGTGCGTTGCGTTCCATCTTGGATTATCATTGAGGCGAAGTGGTGGCCTCGTGAAGCGAACTTCAAGGTAGGTCTGGTAAGGAGTTTCAAGTGATAGGAACGCATTATCGTTTAGCAGCTTTCCTGTTGGTGGCTGTCCTTTTCTCAATTGCCGGCCATGGAATTACGGCACAGGTGCAGGATCAGGTTGGCGGTGGCAGGTTGACGGGAGACTTGATGGGCGGTGCGGCTCTGATATTCCGCCGGCCGGACAATCCGGCGCTGCACACCGGAGGCGGTTCCTCAGCGGGCGCGGCGGCAGGCGGCGGCACCCTATCGGGCGGCAGGCGAGTCCGAGCAGCTGCGGCTGCGAAATCAGCCGCACACGAAAAAGTCATCGCCAGGGGCAACGCCGCCAGAAGCGCGCCGACACCTCGTTACTCCGAGGCAGAACAACAATACAAACTCGCGGCCGCCGATGACCCAAACGATGCTCGTGCCCAGGCTGGCCTGGGAAATACTTATTTGGATCAGGGACGCTATGACGAAGCGGTCATCGCCTATCGCCAGGCGCTGAAGATAACACCCGACTACCTTCCGGTGTTTCAGCCCCTCGCTTTCTCGTTAGTTAAACTAGGCCGATACGCGGAGGCGATTGAGACGTTTAAGCAAGGGCTGCAATACGATGCTGACAACGCAGAAATCTACAACAACATGGGTTTTGCTTACGTCCATGCGGGACAATATCCGGAGGCGATCGAGGCTTGCCAACAGGCAATCACGCTTTTGGGTAAGACGGGTGAAGCCTACAAGCTGGAATTGCAAATCAGAAATGAAGTGTTATCCAACGCGTATAAGAACATTGGCAACGCTTACAATGAACTAAAGCAATACAACGAGGCTGCTGAAGCTCTGAAGCACGCAACGGAGATTGAACCGAAAAATGCAGCGGCGCATTTCAACCACGGTTTGGCTTTGTATAACGGCGGCCGCTTTTCCGAAGCTATCGAGGCCTACAAGTCGGTAATTGAGTTGAAACCCAACCTCGCCGGCGCCCACTATAATCTTGCCCTGGCTTACGTTGCGATTAATGACAAGGAAGGTGTGCGTCGTGAGTATGAAATCCTCAAACCACTCGACGCCGCCATGGCCGGGCAGCTGCAGAGCCTCATTAAGCGGTGATGTCTGAACCCGGTCGCTGGGGAGGTGTGCATGTCGCATCTGCGTCGTTAGCTGCACCAAATGGGAAACGCATTGTGGCTGTTTCTGAGAGATTCATGGAGATTTAAGGACAACTAAGGGATCGATCCGAAGGCGTAAATCGGCATGGAGGTTGCTATCTTCGTTACATAAGGGGGAGTACATCAATCATGAAGAATTTGGGAAGAATAATTGGCGGGAGTCTAATGACGCTCGCCTTTGTTTTTGGGATAGGTGTGGTCAGCAGCACTACCGCCCAGGCGCAGTATCGAGATTATGGCCAATATCAACGTCGCGATCGTGACGACAATGACCGTGACCGGCGCCGCGATTGGAGACGCAATCGAAACCGGGATCGGGATCGAGATTCGGATCGGAACCGAAACCGTTCGTATCGTCGTAATGACAACTACGGTAACTACGGCCGTTATGGCAACGGTGGTTACGGCGGATACAACAATCAATATGAGGTAAACCGTGGCTACCAGGAAGGCTTGAACACGGGCTCAAGCGATGCGCGACGTGGGCAGAGTTACAGCCCGCAGCGGTCGCATTGGTACCAAGACGCCCGGACACAGGCTTTTCGTCAGGGCTTTGTGCAGGGTTATAACCAGGGCTACCGGCAATATGCGGGCTACGGGAACCGTGGCAATGGACGCAATACCGGCGGCATTCTTGGGGGAATCCTGGGACGCCGTTACTAATGCTCGTCCAGTAGGAACGTTCAAACGGAAATGCCGCGACCCTGGTCTCGCGGCATTTTTGTTATCGTATCCGAGCTCGGTTGCGCTTACCCTCTTCCGTTCCGACTCTCACGAACAATGTCAATCAGCGCGCTCAATCTTTCATCAGTGCGCGTTTGCGCTGCGGCCATCGCGGCCATGTTTGATTCAAGCGCCGCCATATTTGATTCGATTCTGTCTAACCGATTGTCCGTAGTTTGCGCCAGTTGAACCAGCACTATGAATGACTCCTCCAGCCGAGCAAGCCGGGGATTGTCCTGGGCCCGTTGCTCCTGAAGATGCTGGATATTGGCAGCAAACTGAGCCTGCTGCTCGAGAATGAATTCCATCGTCTTGCGAATCTCTTCTTCAGTCATCGCTACGTCGTCCTTGGGAGTTTTGATGCCGTCATCTTAACAAGACCAACTCCCCTATTCCAAGTTTTCATCCGCATCAGCTCAGCCATCGACCGCAGCTCTTAATTCACTAAACACCAGCGCGAGATCCTTCGCCTGATAGTGAGCATTCAAGCCGCTGGGATTTGGCAACACCCATACGACCGTGTCCCCAATTTTTTGATCCTGCCGGCCGATGACGGCCTTCGGTTGATTCCATGCGGCACGATAAGCGCCCAGTCCCAGCACCGCGAGGAAGGCTGGTTTATACCGTCGCGCTTTTGCTCTTAATCGCTTACCGCCAGCCTGGAGTTCCTCGCGAGTCAGTTGATCCGCAGTTGCCGTGGCGCGCATTACTACATTTGTTACTCCAAACCCTTGCTTCAGCAGTTCGCGTTCATCAAAAGGGGAAACGAGACGATCGGTGAATCCCGCCGCCAACAGAGCCGGCCAGAAGCGATTACCGGGGCGAGCGAAGTGATGACCGACGGCTGCAGTGTAGAGTCCGGGATTGATGCCGCAGAAGAGCACGCGCAAACCCGGTGCGATCACGTCAGGCACAGTCTTGCCTTCAGCGGCGAGCAGTTGTTGTTTGGTTGGCTTCCAGGGTGTCGTTATTACTGATACGGGGAAGCTTCGCATGTTGAGTGGCAACGAGCGGGGGTAAACCACCCTTCCTGACCTTGAGACTTTCTTAGTCGAGTTTCCTGAAAATCCGTTCTAGTTGATCTCAAACCGACTTTGCTGCGAAGCGCTTTTTTTCGAAACGCGATCCACAACAGTGACCTGCAAAAGATAGCGTCCGACCGGCAACCCGTTCAACGAGACCTCGGCGGCGTAGGGAATTCGAGTCAGGTCGGGAACTCCGTCCAGCGAAATCTTTTTGAGTGCGGTTGTCGTGACCGGCTGTTCATCTCTAACGATTTGGACCTGAATAGCAATGTCTGGTTTGGAATCGGCGGGGGCGAGCGCGGCATTGTAAGCAATCAACAGGAACCGCAGAAATCCATCGTGTGCAAAGTTGTGGTCGATGCTTAACGCGACCGTTTCCGGAAGATTGTCAGCGACAACCGAAGCGTTTGCCGTAGCAGCCGTCGGCATACGCGCACCCAGCAGTAGACTACTGAGCGCCAACTGGCCGGAAGAAAGATCAGGAATCTCGATCCAGCCGTGTTTGGTGCCTGAGCGTCCGGTTCTTTCATCGCGCACGCCTACCCGAACCTGGTAGAGTCCGGGTTTGATGAGGACCGGGTAGCCGTACGTTAGATTCCCTCCATCCTTTATCGCTTCAAGTGAGGGCGCCTCGATGGTAATGCGGTTGCTGAATGCGGCTCCCGCGTTGCCCTTGTCATCAAATACGGTCCCGGCGACCGTAACTACCGCCGTATGTTTGTCATTTGTCGGAACAAACGAAAGAAACTCGTTTGAAACCTCCATGGCAGTCGAGAGCATCAATCCCTTGGGCGGATTGTTTTGATATGTCAGGCTTAGCGAGATGGGAATATCGCGATCGGGATAGGGTGCGGCCATCTCCTTTCTAAGCTCAGCTTCGGGCGACGTCGCTGCCTCGCCCGGCTTTTTTTCCTTGGCAGTCTTCTCAACCTTTGCCGTCTTGTTGGGCTCGGGTTCACGATCGAAAAAACCGCGCCGCACCTGAACAGTCAAGTCAGGCCTGCCGACGACCTTCACCTCAATCCGGCGAAATTTGCTCTGCCTGGATTCGCGATCGGGCTTCCAGGCGAGCAGGTAATAAGCTGAAGTTTCTTTCAGAGCGCGGGCCAAACCCGGCTCGAGTGAATTTGTATTGCGGAAGGCTTTCCCGCCGGTGTCTACCGCCAGAGCATTTAGGCTGTCCTGCGAAGCGTGCAGCTCACCGCTATTGGCTCTTTGCAAGCGGCCGGATATATCAAACTCAACCTCGGTGCTGATATCGCCAATGGTCGCCACCAGACCGCGCGCATCCATTGAATAAATAACCACGCCGCTGCGTGCCGCCGCACTGGTAATTCGTTGCAGCCTGATGCTTGAGTCGGAGTTGCGATTGTCGAGAAAGAAACCACCGGAGACGAAAAATACCAGTTTGCGTCCGGGCAACTTGTTTGCAGATCGAATTAACCCCTCGAGTCCGATCAGCGTATTAGCGGTGACAACCCCGCTTTGCTGCGCCATTGATCGGGCGCGACCGTTTATGATCGATGCAGCCGTTTCCCGCTGCATTCCCGGATAGAGCCGCATCATCGCGCTGACGAAGAAGTCAGTGATATCGCGGTCGTAATTGGTGATTAACAACGCTTGATACTCGGTCATCGCCGGGCGATCAAGATCTCGAACCGTATAAGGTTTCGGCTTGAGTCGCTCGAGCGCCAGGCGAAGCACCGCTTTGTTATCGGTGAGTTGTTGAAGAAAGCCGATCTGGCCGCTGGCGGACGTGATTGCAGCCTCGTCGTTCTGACCCATCTCATTATCGATGAAGCGCGTGATCAGTTTTCTGGTCGCCTGCCAGGCACTTAGGTCAAGGTGCAGATCGTCCACGTAGAAGAAGATCGGCCTGCCTCGATCCAGTGGCGCCGGGCCGGTGACATTAGCGGAGGTTGCGCCCGCTGAACGACCACGCGCCGCCGCGATCTGCATTTCTTCGGTGATACTCCCGGCGGTAACCTTTTCGAAAAACTCAACCGGCTTCAGTGACCCATCAATGCGCAATTCGAAATCACTATTCTTCAGACCATCCACGAAGTGCCCCTGCTTGTCGAAAACCATGACGTCGGTCTGGACGATCTCGGTGTAGGTGCGTACAACGTCAGGCTGGTCCTGGACGACCTGAGGAGTTTGC
Source organism: Pyrinomonadaceae bacterium (assembly GCA_050747225.1). Lineage (GTDB taxonomy): Bacteria > Acidobacteriota > Blastocatellia > Pyrinomonadales > Pyrinomonadaceae > PSRF01. Next base: position 2,295 of record JBOGOP010000259.1, on the reverse strand, counting down.
CCGTGCCCGATGATGGGTGAGTCGATCATGAAGCAACACAGCAGAGCCGCAGCCAGGCAGGCCACTGCAGTGATTCTCACCCTCTTGATCTTAGAGAATGCTGGAGGCATATTTCCGCAACGTAAGCAGGCAAGTTCAGGGGAGACGTTGCAAAGGAGCAGCCGAAAACAGGCCTGCGATGGAGCCAGGAGTTGCACGAGTGGCTGTCGCGGTTAATATGTATCAAACAGCAGCCGTGCGCAACCTGAAAACTTTAGCGTTCAAATTTTCGTATTCAAACAGCTCAATCGAAAGAATGACCAACCGCAGGATCCAAACCTGAAATCAAAACTACGTGCGAAAGAAAACTGGTAAATGACAAACGGTCACCCAACTGTCTCAATTGACCATATCACTAAGAGTTTTGGTGAGTTTACAGCGGTAAGCGAACTGAGCCTCGCGGTTTATCCCGGCAGAGTCTATGGACTCCTTGGTCCGAACGGCGCCGGCAAAACCACGACCATTAGAATGATAGTGAACATTATGGCTCCCGACTCAGGCCGTATAGAAGTGTTTGGTCAACAGATCACTCCCAAACTCCAGGACCGGATCGGCTACTTGCCGGAAGAGCGCGGCCTCTACAAAAAGATGAAGGTGGGGGATCAGATCAAGTTCTTTGCTGCACTCAAGGACGTCGACGGCAAAGACGCCGATCGACGCCTGGATCGCTGGCTGTCGCGTCTGAAGCTTGCGGAGTGGAAAAACAGGAAGTCCGGCGAGTTGTCAAAGGGCATGCAGCAAAAGCTCCAGTTCATCAACGCAGTCATACACGAACCAGATCTCCTGATTCTTGATGAACCGTTTTCTGGTTTAGATCCGGTTAACCTTGAAATCTTGAAAGAGGTCATCCTCGAACTAAAGGCCTCTGGCAAGACCATCATCTTCTCCACGCATCAAATGGAGATTGCCGAACGAATTTGCGACGACATCTGTCTGATCAACGGTTCGCGCAAAGTGCTTGAAGGAAGCATTCGAGAAGTTAAGCGTGGCTTCGGCCGGCACGCGGTAGCGTTGCGCCTGCAAGGCGGCGATGAGGTGCTTGCCGATCAGTCGCTGGTGAATAAGATTGAGCGACACAGTGACGGAATGGAAGTTTTCCTCGCAGCGGGTACAAGTGCCCAGACTCTGCTGAAGAGTTTGATTGAGGCCGGAGCGCAGATCGAAAGATTTGAAATGATCGAACCAAGTCTTAGTAATATTTTTATCGAGAAGGTAAGCGAGGCCGAATGAGAAAGTTCTTAGCCATAGTAAAGCGTGAGTACGTTCAGCGCGTGCGCAGCAAGATGTTTGTTTTGATAACCGTACTTGGGCCGCTCGTGATCTCGTTTTTTGGCATCGCGCCGGCCCTGATTTTCAGCATTCAGGCGGGTGGGCCGCTAAAAATTGCGGTGCTTGACGAAACCGGAAAGCTATACCGGCATTTCCACGAGTCGGTGATGGAAAACGCGCGGCCGAGATTTCCGGAGGCAGGGAATGCCAACCTGCTGAACAAGGATGCGACGCAGCGGTTTCAGGAGCTCGGTGAACAACGGAAAAACAGTTTTGAGCTGGAAGAAATAACTCCTGACGGGAGGCCGCTGAATGAAATCAAGAAAGAGCTCGACACGCGAGTCCTCGCGAAGGATCTCGATGGATATCTCATTTTTCCCGCCAATCTTCTCGAGGATGGCAAGCCTGAATACTTCGGGCGCAACACCGGAGACGTGCTTACTACGAAGTTCCTAACGGAAGCTTTGAGTCGCGCTGTACGGCTGCAGCGACTGGCTGACGCAAATATCGACGTCAGGATCGTGCAACAGCTTTCGGAGCCGGTTCAACTCGAAGCTACGAAGGTCAGTGCCAGTGGTGGAGTTGCCGATCGTGGAGACGGCTTTGCTCTCGTCTTCGGGGCCGGATTTATCATGTACCTGACCATTCTGATGTACGGTCAGATGATTCTTGGGTCGGTCATTGCAGAAAAAGAAACTCGCATTTCCGAGATTCTGTTTTCGTCGGTTAGACCCTTCACCTTGATGATGGGAAAACTTGTTGGCGTATCACTGGTTGCTTTGACGCAGCTTGCAATTTGGGGATTCGCCTTCCTGGCGTTCGCCGCGTTTGGCGTCAGCTTGCTGGCGGCAAAAGGAGTGTCCTTACACATTCCGAATGTGCCGGTAATAAACTTCGTCTATTTCGGGCTCTTCTTCTTACTCGGCTACTTTATCTATTCAACTATCTACGCGCTGATTGGTTCGATGGTAACCACCGCTCAGGAAG
>JBOGOP010000258.1:0-8287 GCA_050747225.1 Pyrinomonadaceae bacterium | reverse complement strand
CAGAAGATACAGAGACAACTCCCGTCCCACGGATACCGACGCCGCCGGAGCGGTTGATGCGCAAGCTGTTCCTGGAAGACTGGGGCTTGAAGTTGCTGGCACTGGCGGTGACCGTCGCGCTCTGGCTGGGCGTCACCGGTCAGAACAAACCAGTAACTTTGCGCGTTACAGGTGTCCCGCTCAATTTCCTTCAACCTGATGGGTTGGAGATAAGCAATGACCCGCCTGGAACCGTGGATGTGATTCTCACCGGAAGTAAAGACAAGCTCGATCGGATCGGACCGCGGGATCTGATAGCCAACGTCGACTTAAGCGATCAAAGGGCCGGCGAGCGGGTTATTAAGTTAACGCTTGATCGGGTCAAAGTGGAATTGCAGGAAGACGTGAAGATTCAAGGTTTCCACCCCGCAACCATTCCCATCCGACTCGAGCCAGTCATAGAGGTGGCGATCGATGTTGAAGTCAAATTTGAAGGCAAACTACCGGAAGGCTACGAGGTGACCGGTGTCACCATTAACCCGGCAAGAATTAGACTGCGGGGTCCGGCGGATCGAATTAATGCGTTGCGAAAAGCTATCACAGAAACAGTCTGGTTAGACGACCGGAAAGAGGGCTTCAATATTTCGCACCTGCAAATCAACCTGGCCGATCCCAAGATCGACGTACTCGATCCTGCGGTTGACATTCATGTGGACGTAGCTGAGAAGACGCGGGGCGACCTCCATCTTCGATTTGCCACAGGAGACGATTCACCTTACGTAGCCAGTCTATTCATACCCGCACGTCACCCCTAGTTCTAAATAAGCTTTTCTTTTCTATTCTTGATGAAAAAACTTTTTGGCACGGATGGGATGCGCGGCGAGGCCGGTAGCTTTCCGCTGGACGCCGCCACGATAGAAACTGTCGGGGCATCCCTTGCCCGTCGCCTGACAGAAAAACTTGGTCGGACTCCGCTCATTGTTATTGGCCGGGACACAAGGGAATCCGGTGGCTGGTTGGAACACGCGCTGGTTGCTGGGTTGGCGCGAGCCGGCGCCAACTCGAAAGCAGCCGGCGTGATTACAACGCCTGGGGTTGCCTTTCTCGCTCGAACACTTCCAGCCGACGCCGGTGTAGTGATCAGCGCTTCGCACAATGCCTATCGTGACAATGGCATAAAGATTTTTGCCCCTTCCGGACGCAAGCTTGATGAAGAAACGGAGCGACTCATCGAGAGCGATGTGTTTGCGGAACCGTCTGAGCTTGAGAACACCGATCGCTTGTTCCGAGCGGATGGAACTGAAGTTGGCGAAGCCGCCGACTTGCAGTCTCGGTATGCAAACTTTCTAGCCAATGAAATCGGCCGGGATTTGTCACTTCGCGGGATAAGTCTCGTGCTCGACTGTGCGAATGGCGCGGCTTCTAAGCTGGCGCCCGAATTGTTTGAACGTCTGGGCGCAACTGTCACCACGATTAACAACAAACCCGACGGCCGCAACATAAACCTTGGGTGCGGCTCGCTCCATACCGAAGTGCTCCAGGCTGAAGTGATAAAGCAGCGCGCGAACTTAGGAGTAGCATTCGATGGCGACGCAGATCGAGCCTTGTTTGTCGATGCAAACGGGATTTTAGTAAACGGGGACGGCAGCCTTTGGGTCCTGGCAAGGTATCTCCACGCTCGCCACGAATTGTCTAAAGACACCGTGGTGGCAACTGTGATGAGTAACATGGGGCTCGAGGTCGCATTTAGGTCACTGGCCATCCGTTTGGTCCGTACCGACGTAGGTGACAAATACGTTTTGGAGGAGTTGTTGCGGCTGGGCGCCAGCCTTGGCGGGGAGCAGTCGGGCCATATCATCTTTCCCGGAATTAGTCTCGCGGGTGATGGGTTGATCACGGCCCTCAACCTGCTACGCACTATGACGGAAGCAGGAAAAGGCCTTCATGAACTCACCGAAAGGTTTCAGACTTTTCCGCAGATACTCGTAAATGTAGAGGTGAAAGTTAAGCGGCCGTTCTCTGAAGTCGCTGCAATCCAAAAAATTGCGCGCGATGTAGAAAGTGGCCTCGGTGCGGACGGAAGACTCCTGCTCCGTTATTCGGGGACTGAGCCGTTGGCACGAATCATGATTGAGGGCAAGAGCCAGGGCGAAATCGAAAAATACGCAGCCGCTTTAGCCGATGTGATCATACAAACGCTAGGAGTCAGATCGATGAATCCGTGAAAATTTTACGCTCAGCCTTGAAATAATTACGCAGTTTTTTGTCAGCAAGAAGATCGGTGTTTTGGTCAGTAATTAATGGTACCACGAAGAACAATAAGAAACTCTTTTGCTTCGTAACTGTTCACAGGATGAATCTTGCACGGCACGCGCGTTGCGATGTATATTGTGGGGCAAGAAGAGACGGTTGGTGAATCCTCCGTCTCAAGTGGTTGCTGGGGTGAGGACAGTGACCACAAATATGGATGGGCGCGACGTACTCCCACGTTTGTCGCGCCCATTCGCTTTTTTATGCCTTCCAATTCCAGCCGAATCCAGATCCCAACGAAATAGGTATCAAAAGAAGCTGGCCCTTTATCGGTTGCACGTGCTCTCAAACTACCATAGTCTCAGCTCACACTGGTCTTTGCGGTAGCTTCCAGCTATGAGAGAGGTCGGGCATTGACGCGACTGGTAGTCCGCACGAAAGCGCGGAGACAGGAATACGAAATTCGGATCGGTCGGGGCCTCCTGGCGGAGGTTGGCCCTGTAGTCCGAAACAGTCTCGGCGACCGGGCGCAGCGGATTGCCATCATTTCCAACCCAACGGTTTTTCCTCTTTACGGGTCGGCTGTACTCGAAAGTCTAAGAACGAGCGGCTTGGCCGTATCGCAATTGTTAATGAGTGACGGCGAACGCCATAAATCAATTCAAACGATTGAAAAGGTGCTTCGTTTCTTTAGTGAGTTCGGACTCGAACGAAGCGACGTCGTGGTTGCTCTGGGCGGTGGCGTGGTCGGCGACGTAGCTGGATTCGCATCCGCTATATACCTGCGAGGTCTCCCGTTCATCCAGATTCCCACCACCCTGCTTTCGCAGGTTGATTCGTCCGTCGGCGGCAAAACCGGGGTGAATTTGCCTGGGGGCAAGAATCTTGTTGGCAGTTTTCACCAGCCCATTGCAGTCCTATCAGACCTCGAAACGCTCCAAACTGTGCCGGAACGCGAGCTGGTTGCCGGTTGGTGCGAGTGCGTCAAGCAGGGCGCTGTAAGTAACCGCAAACTCTTAAAAGAAACAACAAATTTCTTAGCGACATTCCGCACCCGGGAGGGCTTGATATCATCACAGCTTGAACAACTCATCGCCTCCCACTGTGCATTCAAGGCTTCAATTGTGAGCGCGGATGAACGGGAAGAGCCTAACCGATCCGATCACCGGTCGCGGAGAATCCTCAATTTCGGCCATACCATCGGCCACGCGTTGGAGACCGTAACCAACTATGGACGGTTCCGCCATGGCGAGGCGGTCGGACAGGGAATGCTGGTAGCGGGTGAACTTTCAAAAAATCTGGGCCTGCTCGACCAAACGGAGTTAGAATTGCTCAACAAGGCAGTAAGCCTTTGTGGCCCACTTCCATCTGCCCGAGATTTAGACGAGCACGCAGTAGTGAATGCTATTGCGCACGATAAGAAGCGAACAGCCGGCAGCGTACAGTGGGTCCTTTTGGAGCGTATTGGCCGTCCACGCATCGTTGACGGGAAAGAGATAAGTCCAACGCTGTTACGAAAATCAGTGCGCGAAGTATTTCGCAGACCGTAGTGGAGCCTTGAGGATGAACAACAATACACGCCCGAGAAGATCTGAGCAGGGCGGCGCCCGTCTAAAGTTCCTTATTGTGGCTGCGATTATCGGTAGTGTAGGTTACGCGGGTTATCAGCTTATTCCAGTCTTTTATCGAGACTATCAGATCAAGGACTTAATGCAGAACGACGTCAACAACGCTGCCAACCTCGGGAAACCCAGCTCCTGGATCAAGGATCAACTGCTAAAGAATTCCGAAGAGTATGGTATTCCGGCGGACGCCATCATCACCCCGCAACTGCAACCGGATAATCGAATGGAGGTTCGGGTGCAGTTTACGTTGCCGGTTGAATTTCCCGGTTTTGTTTATAACCACGAGTTTGATTACACCGCCAAGAGTGCAACCTTTTTGACAGTTAAGTAGGCAATTCAAAAAGTGCAGAAGAAAGCAGGGCGCAGAGACATAGCCAAATTCTCTGCGCCCTTACAATTGTCAGAAATCGATTTATCGCTGAGTGTTTTCGAGAAAGGCCTTAAGCTTTTTTGAACGCGATGGATGACGCAGTTTGCGCAAGGCCTTTGCCTCAATCTGCCGAATGCGCTCGCGCGTCACCGCAAAATGCTGCCCGACCTCTTCCAGGGTGTGCTCAGATCCGGTAGTACCGAGACCAAACCGCATCTTGATCACTTTTTCTTCGCGCGGTGTTAACGTTGCCAATACCTCATCAGTGATCTCACGCAAATTGGAAGCAACCACAGCGTCAGCTGGATTCAGAATCGACTTGTCTTCGATGAAGTCGCCGAGATGCGAATCTTCCTCCTCGCCAATCGGCGTCTCGAGGGATATAGGTTCCTGCGCGATCTTCAGAACCTTGCGTACCTTCGCTACTGGAATGTCCATCTTTCTGGCGATCTCTTCGCTAGTCGGCTCGCGGCCAAGTTCCTGCACCAATGAACGCGAAGTTCGGATGAGTTTGTTGATCGTCTCGATCATGTGCACCGGGATGCGAATCGTACGGGCCTGATCGGCGATCGCGCGGGTTATCGCCTGGCGAATCCACCAGGTCGCGTAAGTGGAAAACTTATAGCCGCGCCGCCATTCAAACTTATCAACCGCTTTCATCAGGCCAATGTTGCCTTCCTGAATTAGATCCAGAAATTGAAGGCCGCGGTTCGTGTACTTCTTGGCAATTGAAACAACCAAACGCAGATTTGCTTCCACCAACTCGCGCTTTGCCTGCCCTGTCTGCTGTTCACCAATAATGATCGCCTGCAACGATCGTTTTATTTCGACGGGGCTGATGTAGTGTTCAATTTCAAGCTGTAGCAGTCTTTTCTTTGCTGCCGAAATGCGACGCTTGAATTCCTTTTGATCGTCAGCTCTGATGCGCTTGCGGCTGAGCTTTTCGGTGAGACTATCGGTTTCGCGTTCAGCGTCGCGCACCTCTTTTTGCACGTTCCGTATGGAACTGATCAACCGCTGACGCGCGCGTTCAGTGACGTTCAGCCGGCCAATCTCCTGCGCTATTTCCAGCCTGAGCCTCGCAACTTTCCGGCGCAGACGCAGCACTTTCTTACTTTTCTTGCCGCGCGTAGCCTTTTGTTCCTCCCGCAGCTTTTCCCAATCTTTCAACCCCTGCTTGAACAGCTTGCGGATATTCTCAATGCCTTCGATTGTCCAGGCCTTGTACTCGTCGGCCTTATCGACATCTTCGTCGCCGGTTAACTCCGCCTGCTCAGCGAAAACGACGATCTCGCGGATATTGGTCTGGCCCGCCTCCAGTTCATCACCGATTCTCAGGAGTTCCTTGACGGCAATGGGGGAACGCGCAATGGCCTTTTGAGTCTTAAGTTGTCCACGTTCGATGCGCTTGGCAATTGCCACTTCACCTTCGCGCGTTAGCAAGGGAACAACACCCATCTCACGCAGGTACAACCGAACCGGGTCGTTGGTTTTTTCCAGAGCCCCGGCGGAGAGATCGAGTTCAACGTCTTCGTCCGTCTCTTCCTCATCGACAGCAACTGCCGAGGCCTGTTCGAGCAGACGTTCGTCGGAATCCGCGACCGGAATATTTGAGCCTTCGAGCTTTTGCAGGACGTCTTCAATGTCGTCGGGAGAGACGACGTTGTCTGGCAGTTCGCGATTCAGGTCATCGAAAGTCAGATATTTCTTGTCGCCGCCCAACTCCAGGAGCCGCTCCATTACATCGTCACGATCTTTCTCTTCGGTACTCAAAACAATCCTCTGCTCTTGGCAAAACTCGCACTAACGAGGGAACAGAAACTGATGGTAGTAGCAACTAACCATTTCGATGGTTTTCTAGAACCCGTTGAAACAGCCGATGAAATTTCTGGGTTTTCCCGCAACACCTCACTGAGTCGAGGTGCTCATGAGGCCTTTCTCATCTACGCGTTCTCCGCTTGAGCAATTTGACTCTGCGGTTCGAAAGACTTTCGAATTCTGTTCAATTCACTATATTCGGCGCTCAAGCTAACCAATTTGGTTTCGTCGCCTGCTCTATCCGCCTCTGAAATCTCGGCGATCAATTCACGAATTCTGCCGTTTATGTTCATCAGGCGCAGCGCATCCAAACACTTTTCGGCCTTAGGTCGCACATTGTCCTGGTCCTCGGTATCAGGAGAATCCGCATCACCCATGAGCAGCATCGGCAAGAGTCCCGCTGCGGAGTCGGCTTCATCAATCCGCGAACTCAACCTCGCAAAGTCCACTTCCGCACCCTCATTCTCGATTTCTATGATCGCCCTGAAGATGGAAGCGGTCGGCAAATCTTCGTAATCGGCAGTTTCCAATTTCGGCAAGATGTCTCGCCGCACCGCTTCGTCACCAAGGAGGAGTTCAAGCAGTCGAATCTCCGCCACCGTAGGTTTCACCGCCGCCCGCTTGATAGTTGCCTTAGTCGTCTCGCTTGCTCGTGCTCCTTCTCCGATTCCCTGGCGAATCGAATGCCACAACTCTCGCCGCAAAGTAGCGTCACCGATTCGCAACGAGTCCATCGCGATGTCAAAATACTCGCGCTTCTGGAGGCGACTGCGGACAGCACGAATGTAGGGTAGCACTTCATCAATCGCGGCTTCCTTGTCGGCCGGATTGCTGAGTTTGCGATCTCTAACAGCCTGATCGATTACAAATTGAATGTGGGGTTGTGCCAGCCCACGTTGCTGTTGATACTCACTAACGCCGGATTTTCTAATGAACTCATCGGGATCGGAACCATCTGGAAGCACCAGAATTTTCACTTCCAAATCTTCCGCGAGAAGAATTGCTATAGCTTTTTTTGCTGCCTGCACTCCGGCGTTGTCGCCATCATAATTGAGCACAACTTTGCGGGCAAACCGGCCCAACAGCTTCGCTTGTTCGGGCGTTAAGGCAGTTCCCAAACTTGCAGCCACGTTCCGAACTCCGAATTGATAGGGGACGACCAGATCCAGAAATCCCTCAACCAGGATGACGAATCCGGCGCGCCGAATTTCATCGCGAGTCAGGTTGAGACCAAAAAGGTTGCGTCCTTTTACGTAGGCTGCGGTCTCCGGCGAGTTAATATACTTCGCATCTTCATCGCGGAGCGTGCGTCCGCCAAACGCGATTGGCTTGCCCTGAATGTCCATCACTGGGAAGATCAAACGGCCCCGGAAGCGATCATAGGAACCGCCTTCTTCTTTCTTAACAACTAGCCCACTGCGTTCGATCTGCTCCTGGCTGGCGCCTTTTTGCCGGAGATAAATTGAAAGCGCATCCCAACTGTCGGGCGCGTAGCCCATGCGAAACGTCTTGCGCGTTTCGTCGGTAATCTCGCGACGGTTTAGATAGTCGCGGGCGATGCGCGCTTCACCGCTTGACTCGAGTTGCTGTTCCCACCACTCCAGCGCCCACTTATTGAGTTCGATTACGGCGTCCGCTTCATTTCGTCGCGCTTCAAAACGACTGTCATCGATCAACTTCGGCAGCGGCACGCCTGATTTTTCGGCCACCAGCTTGATGGCTTCGGGAAAAGAGACGCGCTCCATCTCCATCACAAAGTTGAAAACCGAACCGCCCTTGTGACAACCAAAGCAGTAGAAGATTTCTTTAGCCGGACTGACCGAAAACGACGGCGTCTTCTCCTTGTGGAAGGGACAACACGCCATCCAGTTTGCGCCCTTCTTCTTGAGCTGCACGTAATCCTGCACGACGCGCACAATATCAGCCTGGCGCTTGAGGTCGTCGAGGAATGTCTGAGGGTAACGCATCTCTTATTGCTTCAATTCTACAACCGTCGCGCCCGAACCGCCTTGATCCTGCGGCGCCGACACAAAGCGCGCGACGTGCGGATGATCCTTCAAGAGCTCAGCGATGGCGCGGCGCAGCGCACCGGTTCCGTGGCCATGAACAATGCGCACTTGACTCAAACTTGCCAGCGATGCTTCATCAAGAAACTTGTCGACCGCATCGACGGCTTCGTCGGTTCTTTGCCCAATCACATTAATTTCCAAACTCCCGTTCCTCTGCACCGCTTTGAGTTTAACTT
>JBOGOP010000257.1:0-8293 GCA_050747225.1 Pyrinomonadaceae bacterium | reverse complement strand
CTCAACCATTGCTGCGTACCATTCCCTATGAGTTGCCACCCAGGTATCTCCACTAACTGCACGGAGCTGCTGACACTTTGCCATGGCTCAACACTTTTACGTGCACCAACGTGCTGACACCTGTCCCAAACTGTTAGTTTGCGCGTCGCGGTCTGCGGAACGACTAGAGTGATGGGATCAGCCGCAAACTAACAGTTTGCGTTACGCAGAGCGCCAAAGATCGACGCAGGTTTTTGACTATGAAGCGCAAGTTACTCGACTATCTGAGTTGTCCCTCGTGCGCGGGTTCAATTTTGCTGGCGTCGACTGCACTCTCCGAGGACGCTGAGATTATCGAAGGGCAACTCGCCTGCAAATCCTGCGCGCGTAGTTTTCCAGTTGTGCGCGGTGTCCCACGGTTTGCGATGCCGGAGAAAGTTGAGGCTGATAAAGCCGCCACCGCGGAAAACTTTGGTTGGCAGTGGCAACACTTCGTTCAGAGCGACGAGCTTTACGAGGATCAATTTCTGGGATGGATCGCGCCGGTTCGGCCTGAGTTCTTTCAGGGCAAGGTGGTGTTGGAAGGCGGATGCGGTAAAGGTCGGCATACGCAACTGGCTGCAAACTGGGGCGCGCGCGAAGTAATAGGTGTCGACTTGAGCGACGCGGTGGAAACAGCCTTTGCCGCTACCCGCCAACTGGACAATGCGCACATCGTTCAGGCCGACATCTATCATCTGCCCTTCGCGCGCGTTTTTGACTATGCATTCTCAATCGGGGTGTTGCATCACCTGCCTGATCCACGATCCGGCTTTCGCTCACTCGCCTCGAAAGTGAAAGCTGGCGGAGATATTTCGGCGTGGGTATACGGCGCTGAGAATAACGAATGGATTACCCGTTTCATCGATCCACTGCGAGAGAAATTCAGTTCGCGTATCGATCGACGGGCGCTCTTGCAACTCTCGAAGTTTCCCACCACGCTCGTGTATCTGGCAACGAAGCTGGTTTATGGACCGCTCAATCGTTCAGAGACCGGGTCGCGAGTGGCGCGCCATCTTTTTTACAACGACTACCTAAAAGCCATTTCACAGTTTGGCTGGCGTGAGCAACACACGATTGTGTTCGATCACCTGGTGGCGCCTACTTCACACTACATCCGGCGTGAAGACTTCGAAGAGTGGTGGCGCGATGTTGAAGCTGAGGATGTGAAGATTGGCTGGCATAACAGGAATAGCTGGCGCGGGTTTGGTAGGATTTGATTCTTTGAACTTTGGCCTTTGGGTCTTTGGCCTTGGGACTTTGGTCTTTGGACTTTGGTCTTTGGGCTTTTCGTGTATTCTCATTGAAAGCACAAAGCACAAAGCACAAAGCACAAAGCACAAAGTTCAAAGACCAAAGACCAAAGACCAAAGCCCGTTTCGCATCAAATGATTTCTGCTCAAACAGCCCGGCGCGCAGTATGGCGACCTCTCTGGGAACTACCCGGCCGCTTCGAACTAATCGCGTCGCTGGCGCGGCGCGAGCTGGTGGCGCGTTACAAAGGTTCAGTGCTGGGGATTATTTGGGCCATCGTCACACCGGTCGTGACGATCGCAATTTTCACCTTCATCTTTGCCGGAATTTTCAACGCACGCTTCGGCCCGCAGGGGAATGCCTGGGATTATGCGCTTTATCTTTTCTGCGGCTTGCTGCCATGGACGATGTTTCAGGAGACGCTGCAGCAATCAACCACGACGATTGTCAACCATGCAAACCTGGTGAAGCGCGTGGCCTTTCCTTTGGAAACGTTGCCGGTCGCGCATGCGCTTTCGTCGCTAGGCAACCAGATGTTTGGGATGCTGGCGCTGGTAGTCGCGTCCGTCATAGTCCGGCATGAGTTCCACTTCACGATTCTGTGGCTGCCGGCGCTGCTCATCCCGCAACTGATCTTCACGCTCGGCGCCGCCTGGCTGGTAGCGTCGCTCGGTGTTTTCCTGCGCGACATCACACAGGGCATCACTCTTGTGCTGATGGCCTGGATGTACCTGACGCCGATTATTTATCCGGAGTCGATCGTGCCCGAGCGTTACCGTCCGTTCATCAACCTGAACCCCTTCACTGCGCTCGTCCGCAGCTATCGACGGATTTTTCTGGAGGGCCAGGCGCCAGACTGGTCAAGCCTCGGCTATTTCGCGCTGTTAGCCTTAATTATTTTTGTTTTTGGTTACTGGTGGTTTGCGAAGAGCCGGCGAAACTTCGCGGACGTAATTTGAAAACCATTTAGCCGTCGACCTTCTGGTGGTTTGTTGAGCCTGCCGCCGTTAGCACCACGACAATTCCCATCAAGCACCAAAACACGAGCGCAACTTCGCCGTCGCCGAAGTTGTAGTTGACGAGTGAGCTAGCGAAGAATCCAGCTACCGCGCCAGTTGCGCCGAGCAGAACTCCGTAGCGGTTCGTATCGCTCGAATCGCGCCGAGACTTCTCGCCGCTGGAAGCGGTGCGCCAGAAAATCCACATGATCCAAAGCCAGAAGACGAGCGCCGGCAGTCCGCGATCAAAGGCCAACTGCAGCGGCGTTGAATGCAGGTGGAGCATGTCTGTTCCGGGGAAGCCCCACTCTTTCCAGTGGACGTGCATCGAATCCATGCCATGACCAAAGATCGGATGCTGCATCATGCGCGAAACGCCAACGCGCGCGACCTGAACGCGCAACGAAGAACTAGGGTCTTGCAGTGACAGGGCATGCTGCGCGCGCGTTTGGTAAACAACCAGTGCGCCGAACACCAGCAGAAGACAAACAACTGCTACGCTCAGCACCCTGACTCTTCGTCCCAGGTTCCCTAAGGCCCGAACGCTTATTATGCAAACGCCAATTGCGAGTGCCACTAACGTGGTTCGCATCGCAGTCAGCGCAATGCCCAGACCTAGCAAACAGAAACCCGCCGCCGCTAGCTTCGTGCGCAAGTTCAGACGATGATTCTTATAGTTGGCAACAGCGAGGCCGAGAGCAAGTTGAGCGAGAATCTGGAGAATCTCAGAATAGGTTTCGTAATGTCGTGTCCAGCCGGATGCGCGGAAGCGATGAGTAGGCCGGCTGCCAACTATCCCTGAAGGCGACGGCCGTCGCTTGATTGTATCGGTAACGATCAGCCCCGGACGCTCGATGTGTTCTCCCTGTGAGATTACGCTGACAGCTAACCTGGTTCCCGAAGGCGAGCTTCTAATTGCGTCGTCAATGTCGGCAACTGAATAAACGCGTCGCCCGGCAATTCTCCAGATAGCATCGCCCGCGCGCAGTTGGAGCGACTGCATCGGACTTTCTGGCGAAACGGATTCGAGAAGAACGCCCCGACCACGAATTAGGTCGTAAACGCTGTAGAGTGTCCCGGCCGAGCCTGACAGGATCATTACTGCGACGAGGAGTACGGCGGTTCTTCGGGTGACGATTGCGTGGGTGAGGTAAAAAAGGAGGAAGACGCAGGTTGATTGGATCTTCGCTATACTTATGCGTGGTTCCTGGGAAAGAAAGGAAGAGGCCACGGTCCATAGAAAGAAGAGCCAGACCGGCAGATCAAAGCGCGTGCGGCGCAAGCCGGTTTTGTAAGCCGAGATAGTGCGGACTAGCCATCCGGCGCCTACGATGGCCAACGAGATCTCGGCGGCGGCAATCGAGTGGGGAGCGAAAACGGAGTAGAGGAAGAAGCCGACTATGGCCGTGCGTTCTCCAAGTCGGGACCATCGTTCGCGTTGGGGGTCGCCGTTTGACGCGTTAGCGGGTTGTTTTGTTTGGGTGTGATCCACTATCGAAACTGAGTGCGTTGACAGTCATATTTTCTGCATGTTAGCGTAGCGCCGGTCGCTTCACCTTAAGGAAACGCTGGCTGAATACGAACTAGACTTAATCCCCGTGTCCAACAACCTGCGCCAACGTTTGACTCCGATCCTATATTCAGTGATACATAATACCCCTTATGGCTTTCGAAAAAGCTAAGGTCATAAAGGCCGCTGAGAAATTCCTCTCGCAGGGGAAGATTAGCGCCGCCATCAAAGAGTATCGTCAAATCATCAAAAACGATGACAGCGATCTCACCACTCTCAACATGTTGGGAGATCTTTTGGCGCGCGCCGGCGAAAAAGAGGAAGCCGTAACTTGTTTTCTGAGAATAGCCGAACACTATCGCGAACAGGAATTCCGGCTGAAGGCCATCGCGATGTACCGGAAGATCGATAAGCTCAAGCCGCGCGATCCGGTAATCGCCAAGGAGCTGGGGGACCTCTATTCGGCCCAGGGTCTGATCGCCGACGCCCGTACGCAGTATCTCGTAGTCGCCGATGCCTACACACGCGCCGGCCAGAGCAAGGACACTCTGGAAGTGCTCCATAAGATCGCCGATCTCGATCCGCAAAACACTGACATCAGACTCAAGCTTGGCGAAGGTTATCTCAAGGAACACATGGTGGCGGAGGCGGTCAAGGCTTTCAACGCAGCTGCAAATCGCCTGCTCGAGAACGCGAAGTTTGAAAAGGCACTTGGGGCCTACAATAAAGCCCTCGAGCTAAGCCCGAACAACAGGGTGTCACTCAAGGGCCTTCTCTCCGCCCATACGAATTTAGGCAGCGCTGACGAAGCGGCCGAGATTCTGGAAAAAACTCTCGCGGACATGCCTGATGATCCCGGGATTATTTCCATGCTGGCGCAATCCTACATAGACGCCGAAGACGCCGCAGGCGCAGAGCGAGCCACTGCTCTGTTGATGAAGCAAGATGCTTCAAACTATCGTCATTACATCGAAGTGGCGCGGTTGTACCTGAAGCTGAACCAGGAAGACGAAGCCGCCAGGATTCTCGGCAGCATCATTGAGCAAATGCTTGCCGGCCGCGAAGAGAATGATTTGCTCGAACTGGTTAACGAACTACTGGCCCGCAATCCTGAACACATGCCCGGCCTGAGATTGCTCGCCAGGATTCACTGGTGGCAGCGCGACATGGATAAGCTGCGCGGCGTGCTCGAACGTCTCGCAGAAGCGGCGGAAGCTGCCGGTCTTGCCGACGAAGAACGTTATGCACTGACTCAATTGGTCCGTTTAGCTCCAGACGAACAACACTTCCTCGATCGCTTGAATCTGCTGGGAGGCTTTTTGGAGGCCGCTGAATCCACCCAACTTCTGGGTGAGCCAGCTGCGGTGCCATCCTTCGACAGTTTCTCCCTTGGCGACACGGCAGCAGAGACTTCCGGTGAACCTAAGCCAAAAACCCTGGAATTTGAATGGAACTCCGTAAACGAGGAAGCTCCTGCACCAACCGGTGTTTCCTTTGCAGATCTGAATGAGTTTGACGACCCCGCGGTAGGAGAGATTGGATTCGTTGCCGGACACCACCCAGCCCCGAAGGGTTCGGACGGGGAGGAACCAAAGCCGGCAAGTTCTGCGGCAATGATGCGTCAGGAACTCGAAAGCGTGGACTTTTATATCACCCAGGGCTATTCCGATATTGCTTTCGACACACTTGAGCTACTGGAACGGCAGTTTGGTTCTCATCCTGAGATTGATGCTCGCCGCAAAAAACTCGAGGCCGTAAAGTCAGACGCTCAAGCGGCGACACTTGAGTTTTCCGACGCGACGATAAGTGATTCAGGGACCAAGCCTGGCGCCGGGGCAGCGACGGAAGACATTGCCTTCGGTCAGATCGTAGTTGAGCCTTCTGCCTCTGCTCCAATCCCGGCTGCTCCGGTCGGCAAAGGTATTGACTCCGGTCTGGCTGAGATCTTTGAAGAGTTTCGCCTGGAGGCGGAAGGGGAAAGTCCCTCCGCCCAGGAAGACTACGAAACGCATTACAATATGGCTACGGCGTATAAGGAAATGGATTTGCTGGACGAGGCCATTCGCGAATTCCAGGTGGCAGCCGGATTGACCGGTTCCGCTGATGGCACGCCGCGATATTTTCACTGCTGCAATATGCTGGGGCACTGCTTCGCTCAAAAAGGCATGCCACAAGCAGCGGTGAGCTGGTTTAAGAAAGGTCTTGAAGCTCCCGGTCGCAACGCCGAAGAATCCAAAGCGCTGAAGTACGAGCTTGGTGCTGCCTACGAGCAGATGGGCGACTTGAACAGCGCCGTGGCAGCGTTTACAGACGTGTACGGCGTCGATATCAGTTATCGCGATATTGGTGCCCGGCTCGAGAGCCTGCAAGCACAGACCGCGAGCCCACCGAAGAAGGGGAAGTAAGGATTGGTGAAAAGTGAATAGTGAATAGTGAAAGGTTTGGCCGACGCTACTTTCTGAAATACGTGCACGGAGCATTCATTCAACCACTATTTACGATTCACTATTTACTATTCACTGTTGTTCAATGTCAGCAGCACAGTTAAGTGTAGTTCTGTATATCATCCTCTGCCTGGAGATCGGCATCCTGCTGGTGCTCTTGCCTTGGGTTCCGCAGGGTACGTTTTGGGTGCTGAGCGACTGGGGCAACAACTATTTTCTCCTGTACGCCGCGCGCAAGACCGGCATACATGCTTTGCAGGCAGTAGTTGCTTCAGGATGGATCCGGGGAGCAGTGACTGGCATCGGCCTCTTGAATATCGGGATCGCCTTCTGGGAGATATTCCATTTCAAGGAAACTGTACAGACCCTCCAGGAAGGGACCGAACCAGCCAGCCCTGTAAAAAATGCCGTTCGACCTGCACAGCCCGCAGCGCCCGCTGATCTATCTAATCACGAGCGGGGAGACGAGCAACCGGACAACGCCGGCAACTGAAGATTTCTCAAGCGTTCTTCAACTTGTTCAAGCCGCCGTCGTCGCGCGCATCGATCTAGTTCAAATCCGTGAAAAGAATTTGAGTGCAAACGTACTCTACCAACTCGCAACGCGCGCGGCCGGCATCACCAAAGGAAGCGCCACCAAACTCCTAATCAACGATCGTTCCGACATTGCTGCGGCCGCCGGCGCTGACGGCGTCCACTTAACCACGTCGTCGTTGCCGACGGCGGTGGTGCGCCGGGCGTTTGGCGATGGATTCCTAATCGGCGTTTCTTCGCATTCACTGGAGGAGGCGAGGCTCGCACGGGGCCACGGCGCCGACTTTGTGGTGTTTGGCCCTGTGTTCGAGACAGCGTCCAAAAAGGAATACGGCCCACCGGCGGGGTTGGCGAGGCTTGCCGAAGTTTGTTCGCAGCTTGCCCCGTTTCCTGTTTTCGCGCTTGGCGGAGTGATGGTCGACAACGTTGCAGAATGTTTTCGTTCCGGTGCGCGAGGGATTGCCGCGATTAGAATGTTGCAACAACCACATCGGGTGGCGGACGTCGTTGACGAAATCCGACTCTTTGGAGTGCGGTGACCTGTCACCGCTTTTGTCGGTCGCGAGTTGTCGCGGACACCGCTGGTTAAGGTTATGAAAAGACTTGGGCGTCAAGCCGCCCAGGGCCAAAGCGGTGACAGGTCACCGCACCCCAAAATTTTGCAGTTTCGGCTGTTAGTGTTTCCCAATAAATGTCATTGCTCAAACAACCCATCGCGTTAACCATTGCCGGATTTGATCCGTCGGGCGGAGCGGGCGTGCTCGCCGACGTCAGAACATTTGGCTCGTTTGGTTGGCCGGCAGCTGCGGCGATTACGTCAGTTACTTTCCAGAACTCAGCCGATTTCTTTGGGACTGAGCATCAGACGGCCGAAGCTGTGCGAGCGCAGGTTGAGCCGTTGCTCAAACAATCTACAATCGCCTGTGCCAAAACAGGAATGTTGCCGACGCGTGCAGTGGTGCTCGAGGTCGCACGGCTGTTTCGCGAAACTCATTTGCCACGGCCGGTTGTTGACCCGGTGCTCGTGTCGTCTTCAGGCCACAAGCTGATGGAAGAAGACGCAATGCGTGAGCTGGTGAACGAACTGCTGCCACTCGCCAGACTAATAACTCCAAACATTCCGGAGGCGCAGACGCTAACAGGAATGACCATCACTTCGGAGGCTGACATGCGCCGCGCTGCTGCATCGATTCGCGAACTGGGAGCGCGTGCGGTCTTGATCAAAGGTGGTCACCTGGGAGAGCAAAAAGCAGAAGGCAGAAAGCAGAAGGCAGAAAGCGAAGAGGTGGTTGATGTGCTTGATAACGAAGGAGAGATCACAGTGTTTCGCGAGCGTCGCATCAGCGGCGCCGAGCTTCACGGGTCGGGCTGCATTTTGTCTGCAGCCATCGCTGCCGGATTAGGAAAGGGAATGACGTTGGAAGATTCGGTGGGTGCGGCGAAGGGTTTTGTGTTGGCAGCGATTCGGTCTCAGCGCCAAAGGCGCGAAATGTAACAGCCTGGGAGCGATTGCGCCCTCCCATTCATTTCGCGCC
>JBOGOP010000256.1:0-8388 GCA_050747225.1 Pyrinomonadaceae bacterium | reverse complement strand
GAGCTGGGTTGACGCGAGTCCCGATGCATCGGGATTTCTCAACTTGCTTGATGAGGCGAAGGGTGCGATTCGCGCCGCCGCGTCAACTCAACCGTTAGCTGGACGACCCGAAAGGTTTTGAGCCAATGACGACAGCGGATCGAAATCCAGAGCCAAACGTCAGGACGATCGAGGGAACTTTCTATCGATTTCACAAGGCGCGCTACTTCACCCAGCGCGTTGATCATTTCTACAAGAACTTCATCGATACGCGAGGCAAGTTCGAGAGTCCCGCCCGTTTCGCACCGGCGCATGCCCACTGTGGCCATTTCTTCGCCAGGACCCAACAAATCGCCGCTGCCGAGGCGCTCTTCTACGCTGATATCAAGGAATGGAGCAAGGTCAAAGCAGCAACTCCAAAGGATGTGATTCAAGCGTTGAAGGAAAATGGAGACGATCACGTATTCCTTGCGGTGGATTTCGACGTGGATCGCATCGTCGACTTCACTGACTGGCGGTCGATCGATGAGTTCATGCGTTTCGGCACGTTGCGGTGGAGGGGAAAACAACGGGAGTTCGCGGTTCAGTATCTCGCCGGCCTGATCTGTGAAGACCAAGGGGGCAACGACCTTACGGACATTCTTGGCGTTGACGCGAAGTCTTTCGGCTACAAGGGGGTTATCTTTCCAAGCGTCCGAGCGCTAATGTATGACGGCGAGCTTCCCAGCGGCATCGCTATACGACAGAGCTTTGAGGCGATCAAGCATATGTCCGCTGCGGGCAATATCATGGATCTCGAGTGGCAGGGTGAGCAGCAACTCAAAAGCGAATGGAATGCTGTAGTGTTTTCGGGGTCAGAGCTTACTCGCTCGATTGAGAGGATCACTTGGCTCGATTCGAGCGG
The DNA here is from genome assembly GCA_050747225.1 of Pyrinomonadaceae bacterium. Taxonomy (GTDB): domain Bacteria; phylum Acidobacteriota; class Blastocatellia; order Pyrinomonadales; family Pyrinomonadaceae; genus PSRF01. Next base: position 7,505 of record JBOGOP010000256.1, on the reverse strand, counting down.
AGCTTCAGGGACAATCAACAACCCGTTTCACTGTGCGACCGACGATACTCTGGAGCTGGCCCGACTGAGAGACAGGGCAATCCGCGGAATTGATCCAGTCGCGGCAGCGAAGGAAGGGCTGCTAACTGCGGTCGAGGCGGAGACCGAATTCTACAACAACACGTTGTTCGTGCGAGACGGGTGATCCGGGAGGCAACCATCTCTATGAAACGCTCATTCATTTTCGTTGTGTCTTGTCTGCTGTTTATCGTCGCCATCGGCCGCGCCGACGCGCAGTGGGCACGGTTTCGCGGGCCCAACGGCTCTGGTGTCGATTTGTCTGTCGGGTATCCCGTGGAGTTTTCGCCTACCAGGAACGTGGCATGGAAGGCGTCAGTACCCTACGGGCAATCGTCGCCGGTCGTAGTGGGCACGCGAGTCTACGCCACCGCAAGCGAAGGCGACCGCTTGGTTACGCTCTGTCTGGACACGCGGACCGGCCGGGTATTATGGCGCCGTGAAGTCCGGCGCGAGCGGGCGCAGGTTACATACAAAGCCAACGATCCGGCGTCGCCAACCCCTGCGGCCGACGAGCGCGGCGTCGTGGCCTTCTTCCCTGAATTTGGCTTGGTGTCGTACACGAGCGATGGGCAAGTGCGCTGGACCTCCCGTCTTGGACCCTTCAAAAACTTCTACGGAATGGCAGCTTCGCCCATCATCGAAGCGGGCATGGTGGTGCTGGTATGCGACCAGCAGTCGGGCTCCTATGTCATTGCGCTCGACCGCTCGAGCGGGCGTTTGCGCTGGAAGACTCTGCGACCAGGGATGATGGTTGGCTGGTCGACGCCCATGGTCTATCGACCAGACACGACTCGCGCGGACCTGATTGTGCTCGGCTCGACGCGTCTCGATGCCTACGATCTTGCGACTGGCGTCCAGCGCTGGTGGCTGCCGGTGGCCTCCGGCGGGGCACTCGGCACGCCGTTGGCTCACGGTGATACCTTGATGATCTCCACCCTTGGCAGCAATGAGCCGTATATGCCGACCTTCGCCGCGGTGCTGTCGCAATACGACAAAGACAATGACGGGCGCATGTCGTTTGAGGAGTTTCGCGGTGATGCGGATCTTGGGGAGCACTTCGGCTGGATCGATGACAACGACGACAGGTTCATCGGCGCCGAGGAATGGAACGTAGCGCGGCAGTTAGGCGTGGGCGAGTGGGGGGCGATCGCCGTTCGCCCTGGCAGCGCGCAGGGCCAGCTCGAACCGGGCGCGATTCGCTGGCGGCTGCAGAAAAACGTTCCGTACATTCCGGCGCCGCTGCTGTACCAGGGCGTGTACTACATGGTGAAAACCGGGGGCATCATCACTTCGCTTGATCCCGCGACCGGCAGCATTCTGAAGCAGGGCCGAAGCCCCGGAGCGCTGGGCGAGTACTATGCGTCGCCCGTTGCGGCAGACGGTAAGGTGTTCCTCGTGAATACTGAAGGCAAGCTTACCGTTCTCAAAGCGGGCGCGCAGTGGGAGGTGCTCGCGGTCAACGCCTTGGACGAGGAGGTCAATGCAACGCCCGCCCTGAGCGATGGACGGGTTTATGTGCGCACGCGCAGCTCGTTGTACTGCTTCAGGACCACGCACTAGTGGCGATGTCCGTTGCTCGATGGTCAACTTTGATCGAATTCATCATTGCTTCTGCGCCCGGTCAATTGAATCTCGGTGGATGAAACTCGGCGCACGTTATGAAAAGGGCGACCTTATGAAGAGTCGGTATGAAAGCTCTTGACATAATTTGCTACTGCGCATTCGTTGCCGCTCTAATAGCCCTGCCATTTCTCGTGGTGAACTGGGTTATCTATATTAGGCGGCAGCCGGTTCATAGTTTGGCTACAGCTCATTACGATTTTCCAACTAAGAGCACCAGCTTCTTTCTGATTGCTTGTGTTACTGCCATGGTAGCTGCCACCATCATGACTACCTACGCCAGGGACGAGGCGTTGAGTTTCATTCAGAACTTGTCTGGAAATTACACGGCGTATGTAAATGAACAAGAGGTTCGTAACCCCGATAAATTGATTTCAGCTTTGAAGGAGACAAGGCCTTATTCGGCACATCATTCGCATCCAACAAAGCGAATCCGCGTTCTAATAAGGAGTGGTGAAAAAGATTTGAGGCTGGAGCTACGCAGAGACTCGGATAACCCACGGGAGTATTGGGTCTTTAGCTTAGGGCACGAGGTAACTTCCAATAATGAGATCGGGAGGATTACGACAGAGGCGTTTGATGAATACTGATCCTGGAGAGGAACCAGGAATCGTAGGCTGCCGCAGACAAGCGCTTGCAGCGGATCGCCAGAAGCGCTTCTTTTGGTTAACCTGCATAAGCGAGCTACTGAACCCGGTAGTTCCCCAGATGCATGCAGTTGTAAACATCAATAGCTGAATGCGTCCAACGAATCGCTGGACTCGAGCGGCGGGAACGTGCTTCTCAACTTGCTTGATTCAGTGAAGGGTGTTTTGAGTCGCGCCAACTCAACTTCGGCGTCACAAGGGGCTACCTTCATGCTTCATCCGAACCAATTTCAAGTCAACGAAGCCTGGATTGCGTTTCAGTTAAACGATGCGCCAATTCACACCCGGTCTGATGGGGACTTCAATTGCATCGCGCTCATGGACGCAGCGAGTTGTTTCATGATGTCATGGGCGCACTCCTGCTCCTGGGGCTAATCGTATTGGGCGGCTGCGGAATTCTTTCAGTGTTCTTCTTTGAAAGGGCCCAGGGCCTCGAAAAAGCTTCAGCGAAGCGTCAGATACAAACGCCGAGCGGACTAACGCAAAGCGGAACCACCGGGAAACTTCTATCCGAAGAACGGCTTGAACCGCCATCGAGTGTCACGGAACGAACCACCGACCTGTTGTTCGCGGAAAAGAAAGGTAGCGATCAGTAAGCACGGAATCAGGTGTTGGGATACTAGAATCTAATGCCCCAACACCCGGAATCAAACATGAATGAGGTGTGTAGGGCTTTGTGTTACATTGGGCGCCAGTTTTCGAATGTCAGTCGCCTGAATCTCCGCGATGGTTAAAGGTTCACATCTCCGCATCCGAATGCTGCGCACGCTGTGCATGAGCGTGTTTCTCTCCACCACTTTCCTGACTCAATCCCAGACAATTACAGCTCAGGTTGCTCCACCGGTTCTCGTTAGCCACGAAGATTCGACGCGCGCGATTTCCTTTGAATCCGTGACGCGTCACCGCGAACCTTTTTCTGTAAATGCCCCTGTCAGGTTCGGCACAGACAATCAAACACGGGTAATGCTGTTCGTGATGAATCTGACTCTGCAGGCCGGAGACGACGTCACCGCTATCACGGTGGAAGCTGAGGATTCTGCACACCACATTTACGTGTTGCCGGTTGAGTTTCTCGGTAGCGTTCCGGATCAGCCCTGGGCTGCTTCGCTGGTGGTTCGACTCAGTGGCGGCATGGAAGACCTCGGCGACGTGTTAGTGCGCGTCAGCTATCGTGGAGTTTCGAGTAATCGCGTTCGGCTGGCGATGGGCCATATTGGCGGTGGCCTTCCAGATGATCCGGGCGCGGTGCCGACACCCGGTACGCCGGTTCCGCTCGCACCCGCGGTAACAGCCGGCAACTTATCGATCGGAGACGTACAAACAATTATCAGTCAGTCAGTTTCCGCAGCTGTCTCACTAAATCGCAACGTGACTGTCGCGGTTACCGATCGCGAAGCAAATGTGTTGGGCGTATTTGTTATGACCGGCGCGCCCGCGAGCACCACGATTCGCAGCGTCGGCACACTCGGTCGCGGTCTGGAAGGCACCGTGGCGCCGGCAACGCTGGCAGCCATTTCCAAAGCGGGAACCGGTTCAATCTTCAGCACGTCAGGCAACGCGTTTACCACGCGCACGGCCGGATTCATTATTCAAGAGCACTTCCCGCCGGGCGTTCAGTTCCGCTCGGGCGGTCCGCTTTATGGCGTGCAGTTTTCGTCTTTGCCGTGTTCAGACATTAAGAAGCCGGCGTTACCACTGGGACTATCAGCGGATCCGGGTGGCCTCCCGATTTACAAAGACGGCGTAGCGGTAGGTGGCGTGGGTATTGAGGGAGACGGAATCTACACCGTTGATCGCGATCCCACCGACTTCGATCAACCATTTGAAGAACTGATCGCCGCCTCCGCGGTGCGCGGCTTCGATGCGCCCGCATTGATACGTGGTGACAATATTCTGGTCGATGGCATTCGGTTACCTTACTCAAACGTTGCCAGTCCTCCGGCTCCGCCAACGATAGCTTTCGGTAGCCTACCGGGTGTCGTGCCGGTAGCGTTTCCGATTCGCAGCGCGCAAACCTCGGCATTTGTCCCCGCCAGCGTCGGCGGGATCGGGGGCGAAGTCGACACGCGCTTCTTTCCCTTCGTCGCCGGTGTGGTGCCGGGTGGCCCAAATGCGCTGACAGCAGCCGAGGTGCAAACAATCATCGCGCACGCCGCGCAACAGGCAAACATCACTCGAGCTGCGATTCGCCAACCGCTGGGCAGTAACGCGCGCGTGTCGATCGCGGTGGTGGACGCCTCCGGGAATGTGCTCGGTGTTTTTCGCCAACTCGATGCGCCGGTTTTTGGTTTCGATGTGTCAGTCCAAAAAGCAAGAACGGCGGCCTTCTATTCAAACGCCAGCGCCGCAGCGCTACTGGGCGGCGCTGGATTTGGCAGCTATGTTTCCCGCGCCGCGGCTGATGGCTTGCGGCTTGATGGTTCGGTTGCGTTCACCGATCGCGCGGGTGGCTTTTTGCATCGCCCGTTTTTTCCGGACGGAATTAACGACACTGCGGCCGGCCCCTTCAGTACGCCGCTAAGCGAATGGAGCCCTTTCAATGTTGGCCTGCAGCTAGACTTGATCCAGGCAAACTTGTTGGCGGCAATTGGCGGGGCAATGGTTCCCTGCACCGCGATTCCGAATCTGCCCAACGGCATTCAGATCTTTCCCGGCAGCATCCCGATTTACAAAAATGGCACGTTGGTTGGCGGGATTGGAATCAGCGGCGATGGCGTCGATCAGGACGACTTGATTAGCGCCGGCGGCGCCAATGGCTTCGCGCCCGCGCCGGCTATTCGTTCAGATCAGGTCTTTGTGCGCGGCGTGCGGCTCCCCTTTCTGAAGTTTCCCCGCAGCCCGAATCTGTGAAGCACGAAACTAGTGAAAATTGCAGCAGTTCCTTTTTCTTGACCAAAATGCTCGCCAAGACGCGATCCACGAAAGGACACGAACCAACACGAAGTCGCATTAGTGTAATTTCGTGTGATTTCGTGGATCGTATCCGTGACATTCGTCGGCGGCGAAAAGCATCTGTGAATATTGTGACCTGCTTACGCACCCCGATAAGTATTGTGGTTCTTTCGCTGCTCGCGTTTTTCTGTGTGGCGCAAACTCCGTCTGCTCCTCAAGCAACTGGTACCGTGCTGCGTTTACGTGTCCGCGTAAAAATCGGCAATACAACGAAGGGACTTTCGCGTAAGAGGTTCTTTCTAATTAAAGGTTCACTGGAAGAAAACAAAACTCTGGTCGACGAGATGTTGCGGCGACCCTTCATCTCGCGCGATTGCTACTACCGTGGCGCCGGCGCCAGCGAGCCTCTGATCAACTGGCTGCGGGAGAATGATTGCGAATCAGTTTACTGCCGCGAACTTGAGCCCGCCGAGGTGGATGCGATTCCAGAATTCCGAATGGCCATGACCGCAGGTGAAAAGGAATTTGGCAGCCGCGAGCTGGCCCGCAAATGGTTGACGACGAACCTTCCGGAACAGCTTCGGGACGGTTTTTACAAGAGCCATCAGCTCGGAATCGACGCAACCATCAAACAGGCGCAAGCTCTTTCCGGTGCGAAAGTACTCTCGGTAATGACGGACAGGAACGGCACAGCCTACTTTACAGATCTCGAACCTGGAACTTACACACTCTCAAACATTCTTCCGACTGAATTAGATACAACCAGCCTGGTTTGGAATTGCGAGGTCAAGGTGAAGCAGGACGACCGTGCGTTTGAAAAACCGTTTTTGATAATGAATCGACAGGAAAAGAACGTGAGATGCGTTGCCCTGGAAAGGCCTATGCCGATATGTGACGTACAACGACGGGATGACCGCTAGCGGCTTTACCGGCTGCGGATCATAGCGGCTTGCCGACTATCGTGCGGATAGGCTTCGCCTTTCCGATCTGCTGAAATATGAAACGAGGCTCCGCCTCTTTGTTCGATTAATGATCAAACTCAACCAGGCAACGAAATATTTTACCGCCAGGAATCGCTTATTTTTCCTGGCCGCCGTTGTCGCCGGTCTGATCGGCCTGGTTGTCATTAGTTTCCACAGCACAGTGCTGGCTCAAAAGCGACGTCCGCGCCGGCCGCCGACTTCGACACGTGGGCCGGCGACAGACTATTCCCGATTCTCCCACGCGACTAAAAAGCACCAGGGTGCTTGTAACACCTGCCACAAGGTGCCAACCGTTAACTGGAACAAGGTAAGAGACTTTCCCGACGTAGCGGACTTTCCCGGTCACTCCGCCTGCGTAAGTTGTCATCGGCAGCAGTTTTTCAAAGGCGCCAGGCCGGTAATCTGCGCCGGTTGCCACTCGAAGGTATCACCGAAGGATGATGTTCGTTTCGGGTTTCCTAATCCGGCAGCTCCCAAACAGTTTCTGATTGAGTTTCCGCACGACAAGCATCAGGACGTGATCGCGCGAATCCTTCGGCGCCTGGCTAATGAAGAACAGCCGCTATTTGTGTCTGCTTCGTTTCTTTACGCCAGCGCCGACGATAAGACGAAGCACTATAACAACTGCGAAATCTGTCATAGTCCGCGTTCCCCTTCACCGGCGGCGCCGCCTAACGGCTGGCCCGATTCGTTTGTTCCCGACGCCGCGACCTTCAAGGACGCGCCCGCGAGTCATGCCGCCTGCTTCAACTGCCACTGGAAATCACAGCCACCTGCAAACGACAATTGTGCCGGCTGCCATAAGCTTGCGGAAAGACCCTACCAACTGGATCGCATGGCTGTCCCCAACCGGCTCTCGATGAAGTTTCGCCACGCGCGCGAACAGCACGTAGCCGAATGCACTACCTGCCATATCAACATTACGAAGTCGGCAACACTGCGCGGTTTGAAACCTGATGTGCCTATCACCGCCTGCACCGAGTGTCACAACAAGGATGGCTTGCGCCAGGACGTCAGCAAAGAGTTGGAGGCGATCGACAAGAATCGCGATTTCGCCTGCAGCTATTGCCATACGTCAGAGGTTGGCCGGCGCGATCCGCCTTCAAATCACTATTTGATTGCCGGACGGGAAGCGATCAAGCGCAAGGACGTAAAGTGAGGAACACTTTGATCAGGTTGGCAAAGGGGACAACTCCTTGGAGTGCGGTGACCTGTCACCGCTTTCGCCGGTCGCGACTTGTCGCGGCCGCCCTTTCGTTGAATTCAAGCAAACACTTGGGCGCCAGGCCGCCCAGGGCCAAAG
>JBOGOP010000255.1:0-8427 GCA_050747225.1 Pyrinomonadaceae bacterium | reverse complement strand
ACTCCAAGGAGTAGATAGGTGACGTTGCTGCCGTCGCTGGCCGACATAAACGACGCTCGACGAATGATTGCTAATTCGGCGATCCGCACACCGCTTGTTCGGCTCAACTTTAAAGAAGCACCAGCTGAGATTTACCTCAAACTCGAAAACCTTCAGCCGATCGGCTCGTTCAAGATCCGTGGCGCGACCAATGCGATAGCACACTTGGCGCCTGAGATATTGTCTCGCGGAGTGTTGACTGCATCGGCAGGAAACATGGCGCAGGGAGTAGCCTGGCGTGCACGTGAGCTTGGCATTCCCTGTACGGTGGTCGCGCCCGAGACAGCGCCGGCGACCAAGATCAAAGCAGTCGAACGACTTGGCGGACGTGTCATCAAGGTTCCGTTTGAAGAGTGGTGGAGGGCTTTTGAGGAGCGCTCATTCCCTGGCGTTGAAGCAACTTTCGTCCACGCATTCGATGATCTGAACGTGATGGCCGGCAATGGCACAATTGCTCTCGAGATTATTGAAGACCTGCCGGACGTTGATGTGGTTCTGGTGCCGTGGGGAGGCGGTGGACTCACCTGCGGAATTGCCGCCGGGCTGCGTGCGCTGAATTCGAAGTGCAAAATATATGCAGTCGAAGTAGCGACGGCCGCTCCTCTCAGCGTCTCGCTCGCAGCTGGATCACCGCAGACAGTGGATTACCAGCCATCTTTTGTAGATGGCATCGGCTCGAGGGTTGTCTTCCCGCAAATGCTCGAGCGCGCACAACAGTTGATTGATGGCTCGCTCGTCGCAGAATTGGACGAAGTGAAGTTCGCGCTGCGACTCATGGCCGAACGCAATCGCATCATCGCTGAAGGGGCCGGCGCATGTCCGGTTGCGTGTGCTTTGGCGGGCAAAGCCGGCCCAGGTAAAGTGGTGTGTATCGTCTCAGGGGGAAATATAGACTTCGCGAAGCTTTGCGAGATACTTACGACGTAGGCGACAGCAAGCAAATTGACAGTTGAAGGTTGCACTTCAAACTTGAGTTCGCGATTGGATTCAATCAGGAACGAGTTGAGCCCGGAGGGCTCGCAGATAGTAGCCGGTGGTCGCAGCGAAGCGTAGACCACCGGACGGCGGTAAGGAGATCGTCACCCCGAAGGGGTGCCAGAACTGTCGCCTAACAACCATGTTTTAGCCGGTCATTTCCTGCTGCTTCCTCAAGTCATGGTTCTGGCACCCCTCCCCGGGGTGCTGAACTTTTGCGTCTCGGATCCGGTGGTCTACGCTTCGCTGCGACCACCGGCTACTATCTCCAAGCCCTCCGGGCTGAACGAATTGCTAAAGTGAATTCGTAACCAAATTGCAACCTTCCGCTCTTTAGTGCCCGTTTTTCTGGGGAATTAAGCGCCTTTTCCCTCCACCGCCGAGGCGCCATCCAACCTTCCCAGCCCGCTCACCCACTTCCTCAAGAATTCCTCAAGGTCCCCAAATAAAGTGTAGGCGTGGTTGCGAGGTATTTCTTTTAGTACTACTACAAACCGTTTTTGTCAGCGGCTCACGAAGGCCGTCCTAACCCGAATAATTGGAGAAGACATCATGCATCGACGCCTGAACAATCTGCATTCTTGTTTCCCCGTTGTGAGTGGGAACCCGACATCAAGATTACTGTTTGTGCTTGCTATCAGCACCTTGGCAATTGTTTCCGCTGCGTTGATTCCGCGAGTCTCGTCTAGTTCGCCGCTATCCAAGCCGGCAACATCGGCGCACAAGTCCGGAGCGACGAGTACTGGCTTAAGAGCTTTCCGCACCCCACGACAAGGCAGCAGCATCGGTTCCTCCCTTACGAATGCGATCCTCAACCCGGTGCCGCTAACTACACCGGCCGCCAGCACGCTTTCTCCGAGTAACAAATCTATCACTTACACTGGCGGGCCTTTTCTTGTCCCCACCAATGCGAGTGACAATGCTGCGGGCCCGGTTGATTGCGACCAGGCAGCTAACCCGTGCGAAGACTTCGCTCTGACTATCGACGTTTCTCAGGACTACAAAACTACTCACCCCGCGGATGTCGTTCAGGTTGAAGTAACCTGGAGTGATCCAAGTGGTGGTCAGGATTTGGATATTTTTCTGGTGGACAGTCCTGATGACCGCACGTATCCCGCTCACGGTGCAAACGGTGGTGGAAATCCAGAAGTCTTCTCAGTACCGCTGAGCAGTATTCCAGCAGGCTCCAGTAATTATTTTGTTCGGGCTGTTCCTTTCATCAGTACTGGCCAGGGCTACACCGGGAAGATCTCGCTCATTTCCCCGCCAGAACCAACTCCGACTCCAACACCTTTTTCGGGAATTGCACCTCGCTATTACAGCTACTCGCCAGGTGCAGGAATCGGAGAAAACGCGGGCGAACCGACGGTCGGATTCAATTTGAGTTCGCACAAGGGAATGTTCATCTCCGGCTTGCAAACTCTGCGAATAACTTTTCCAGAGGACCTGGCGCCAGCCGGTTCAGTCCCGGGAGCGTGTGATGCGCAATGGGAAGATGTTTCTTACGTCCTGACAAGTAAGAAGTCATTGGATCCGATCCTGTATACGGACCAACGAACAGGACGCACCTTTGTCTCACAACTGAATAGTGTGGTTCCACCTGCGTCACCGGTCTTGATCGGCTTGAACAGTCTCATGGCCTACACTGATGATGACGGTAATTCCTGGACACCAGCGCAGCTCAACCCGCCGGATGGAAGTTACGATCACCAAAGCATCGGCGCTGGTCCGTATCCAGCGTCACTGCCCTTGGGCAATGATATTAATAAAGGCAGTGCGGTCTATTACTGTTCTCAAATAGGCGTCAACGCCTTGTGCTCGCGCAGTGACACCGGCGGCTTAACCTTCAACCGTTCTGTGCCTATCTTCGGATTAACCGAAGGCTGCGGCGGCATACATGGTCACCCGAGGGTTGCACCAGACGGGACGGTATACGTTCCGGTGCGCGGGTGTAATGGTGTTCAGGCAGTTTCCGTTTCAGAGGATGCGGGAACGACATGGACGGTGCGAAAAGTTCAGGGCCAGGGCTTTAGCGCCAAGGCCGCTCCCGGCATTCTGGATCCAACGGTTGGCATCGCGACTGATGGGACGCTCTATTTTGCGTACATCAGCGGTGAGACTGACGGTGGACACGCGCATGTGGCGGTGAGCCATGACAAGGGTCTAACGTGGATTAACGACAAGGACATCGGAGCCCCGCAGGGAATTCACAATGCTGTCTTTGCTAACGCCATTGCCGGGGATCCCGACCGCGCAGCAGTCGCTTTCGTTGGCTCGACGGCATCAGGTGATCATCAGTCAAATGACTTCAGGGGTACTTGGTATGTTTTCATGGCCCACACTTACGACGGCGGTAATAACTGGGTAACCGTTAACGCGACCCCCGGTAACCCCGTGCAGCGCGAAGCAGGAATTTGGAATCAGGGTGGCAGCAGCCCGCTTCGCAATCTGCTCGACTTCAACGGAATTACGATGGACAACAAAGGCCGGGTGATTTACTCGTACGCCGACGGTTGCATCGGCGACTGCGAATCGGGCCCACCCAATTCCTTTAGCGCTAAAGCTACCATCACCCATCAATCCGGCGGCAAGGGACTCTTCGCGCAGTTTGATCCGGTCGAACCGGTAGCGCCTCAACGTCCCTGCCTGAATGGACGCCGCGACGACATGGCGTCATTCCTGCGCTGGCGTGTGCCGGATAACGGCGGCTCTGCAATTACTTCGTACAAGATTTATAGGGGAACCAGCGCGAACAATATGGTTCAGATTGGACAAACTGAGGGAGGCAAGACTTCTTTCAGCGACCGCACGGCGGATCCTTCCGTGACCAGTTACAGTTATAAGATCTCAGCAGCGAATGGCAACGGTGAAGGTCAGCCAAGCAATACGACGGCGCTGATCGTTGGTCCAAGGGTTGAACCTACAGGCGCGTGCATGTTGCCGGGAGTCCAGGTCCTTGTCGATCCCACCGGCGATGCAAGCGATACGCAGGCTGCCCATGACATCACTTCAGTCTCGATTTCTGAGCCGCAAGCTCTCACCGGCAAAGTCGTTTTCAGCATCAAGGTAGCGAATCTTTCCAGCATTCCGCCCGGCGGGCGTTGGGCTGTGCGATTCGGCGCGCCTCAGCCCCCACCTGACAACGCGATCATCGGACCGCAGGAAGATTGGTTTGTTTCCATGGTGACGTCCGATGGCGCCGCTCCCACATTCACTTATGGCAGCACTGGCGTGTTCCAGGATGCGACCAGGGTCTTCTCAACCATCGGCAATCTCGATCCGGCAAGTAACGCGTCCGCCGACGGCACCATTACCCTGGTCCTGCCGAAATCGGCGATTGGTGATCCGCAGCCGGGTCAGGCTATTACCAGCGTGTTCGGTAGCGTGCGCCTCACTGTGCCCTCGGCTCTTCCGGGAACCGGTGGCACAAATGAAACGATTCCGGATAGCACTGGCACAGGCAGCTATGCGTTGCGTCCGGCGAACCTTTGCCTACCCAATACGGCGCCGCTGGCGCTTTTGACAGCCGACGTCAGCGAGGGGGTGCAGCCTCTTACCGTCCACTTTGACGGGAGCGCCTCATCCGACGCGGACTCAATCGACACCATCGCGAGTTACACTTTCAACTTTGGCGAAGGCAACGATGATGTCACCCAGAATTCACCGACTATCAGTCACGCCTTTACTGAAAGGGGAGAATACGTCGTCCGCCTGGTCGTAACGGATTCTCGCGGGAGGGTGAGTTCTAATACCGCGCAGTTTAAGGTTGACGTAGAAGAGTCTGAACCGTCACCAACGCCTACACCCACGCCGGCGCCTACGCCGACAATCATCGAAGACAACGATTCGCGTGTAGCGTACTCGAGTGGTTGGCATCTGGTTAACAGTTCGAATGCCAGCGCCGGGCACTTTCGTTATCACACCGGTAATGGTTCTGGTCACTTCGCCAGTCTTGACTTCAATGTGCCCACCGGCAACACCGGCGCGATAACCTACTCGTTTGCCAAGAGTCCGAAGGGAGGCGCTGCCGACGTCTACCTTGACGGCGTGTTGAATCAATCAATCAACTACGCAGGCAGCGCTGGTTCAACCCAGGCGCCTGAATTCAAACCGGAGTATAAGGTGCAGTTGACGGGCGTTGCCGCCGGTGCGCACAAACTTGAAATCAGGAACCTGAGCGGTGTGGTCTATCTGGATCGCTTCGCGTTGGAGAACTCGGCTTCCAGCGCGCAACCAACGTCAGGCCCTGGGAGTACTTCGAACCAATCGGGCAGCGCCTCTGCCGGCCAAACGACAAGTAACAATTACCAGCCGCCGTCAGGGTCGCAGGAGCTTGCGATCTCGGCGGAATCAAGTTTGAACGTGCCGTTCAAGCTGGTATTGGTGGATCCTTCGGGTCTGACTTTGCAGACAGCGGATTCACAAGCCGGGATAGCTACAGTTAGCAAACCGGTGATGCCCGGAGGTGTCTACGTAATCAAGGTTGTGAATCTGAGTCTGGGCCCATTGCAGTTCACGACGACGATTACGCCAACGCTAAGACGGTAGCCGGTGTTTCAGGATGTGGTGCCGGTACAGGTCGAAGTCTGACTTCGACGATGCCATGTTCGACTGCACCGCAGCGTCTTTCGGCAAGCCGGATCGCGTCAACTTCGTGATCCACAATTACCGCCGGCGGCTGAGCCTGGCCGCCGGCGCCGCACAAACTATCCCTGCCGTCGCACCTTTTGAAGCCAACAAAAAATTGGATTAGTTCCGCGAAATTGGATCAGCTCCCAGGCATTTCCCAATGGTGCCTGTGGAATCTCATCCCTACCAATTCGCTTAAGTGCGCTCCTGCCAATGTATGTGTAAACCCGCAGCGCGCCAGAGCACGCAGCCCGCTAACCGACTTCACTTACCAGTTGCAGAGCTGTTGGCTGCAGTAAGGTCTCGGAATCGCTTGTCGGTCTGGGGGCTCACTGGTAAGACCCACTAGCGAAGGTCTGGTAAATTGGCAAGAAAAATACTTGACAGAATGAGTGTCCTGACAGAGAAGTTCGGTCCTCACTCGCGGACCATCGGTACGATGCAGGTTCAAAGCGACTAACCGAGTCTTTGGCGTGATAGATTGGAGTTTTTCCAAACTAACGAAAAGCCTCCCTCAGGAGTGCCGAATCCGCCTCTCAAAATATCATTAAAGGCGTCGAGATTGTGTCCCCAGAACACATCTGGAATGAGAACTCGGCTTACCTCATCAAAGAACTCTTCCAAAGTTGAGAACTGAGTTCCATCGATTTCATAGGTTATAAACGAATGCGAGCTAACGTCGAAGGCTCAACGGCGCGGAACGCGTCCGGTACACTGGTTAGACCGCGACAAATTACTGAGCATATTTTTTTAACTCCGCAGGAACTGACTCAACTTCAGATACAGTCAAAGCACAATAACCGTCTGCAGATGGGCCCGTATCACACTCGCAATTAGTGCGATAAAGCAATTGAGTTTTGAAACCTTTTTTGAATTGCGAGCACATATTCGGCATGTTGCTTCTATAGAGAAATGTGACTGGTCTCAATTCTTTTACCCACGGCATCGGGCCGGGTGTTTTTACCGACCATTCCGCTATATTGATGACGCGAGTGCGTTTCTCTTGACCCGAGAGAATCACCCCAGGGTAACGAGACACAATTATCGATGGCAATGCACCCAAACTTATTTTTGCTGCGTTTTCCTCTGTCAATTGCTCACAGGATTCTATGACCAGATCATGGATGATAAGTGGATGAGTTAAGCAGTCGCCCGCATTGATCACGAGCGGAATCCCCAATATTAATGCTCCGAGTATTACTCTAATTGTTTTCATGATTTCATAAGCGGTCTAACGTTGCGCTTCAACGACGGAGCGTGCTCAACATTAAGAACGGCTGCCGCTAACGGTCTTGCATAGGTTTCACTCTACCAACCAGGAAGCGTGTTCGCGAGGACTCCACTGGCGCCCAGGTCCGCTCAGGATTGGTGGATTCAAGTTTGAAGTGCAACAGAACGAGGTTAGCAGCAGATGCGTTTTCGCTCCAGCGGAGCGAGATGTTTATAGCAGCGGTACAACTCAAGATGCCTTAGCTCCTTTTGGAGCGAAATGTATGAGGAATCATTAAGTTGGAAATCAGGCAAACATTGCGCTCCTCCAGAGCGCTGACTAGTGGTAGCTGTGCGGAATATGACATCTCGCTCCGTTGGAGCGAAAACCAGTCCAGTTGCACTTCGAAGTTGAATTCGCGATTAGCTGGCTGACCTAGCCAAACGGCTAATGCCTACACCATTGAGATTCACAAGGCAATCCATCGCCGTCGCCGTCCATTTCTGTTCCCGGACAGTTTTGTATGTAAAACGTTGCCTCCTCGCACGACGACATTTGGGAACAGCGAGTCTTCCCCTCGCAACGAAACCTCGCGTCGGGTTTAGGACTTTCTTGCGACTGAGAGGGCGTGTTTCCAGTAGCTGGTTGACTTTGTCCCCCACACCCGGTGAGCAAGCAGACGAACAACAAGATCAAATGGCTGGCTTTCATCTTTAAGAACCAATGCTGGCCTTCAGCTGCCGCGCGAAAGGAGTTCGATTGAACCAAAAAAGTTGCTTGAGAAGCGGGCAGTCAGAGCAAGGCTTTGTTAGCCATCGCCCTTGTGAGGTCGCAGGTCGCTTCCATTTTCCCTGGTAACCCTGATGAGAAAGCGCAAGGCTTGATTCACGGCATCCGCATCCGGAAAGGCGTCCGCGACGTCAGGCTCAAGTCGAATCACATCGCCGAAGCCCTTACGGCCAGGACCGAACTTTCTCACACGCAGGTTTCGCAGATCATATTCAGGGGAAAGCTCATCTTCTAATTCTGATTCAACCTTCTTCATAAACTTTTCTCTCAGCTGGTGTCAGTTCTCTCGCACTAATAAAGCTACGAGCCGTTTGACCGAGCCCGGCGATCAGAGAAGCTTTTCAACTTGCAAGTGCAACTCAAACGGCTTTTCGCTCCAGGGGAGCGAGATGTTTATAGCAAAGAGATGATTTCAAAATGCCCGAGCTCCTTTTGGAGCGAAATGTACGAATGGAATTATTGAACCGGTAATCAAGCGAACATTGCGCTCCTACAGAGCGCCGGCTAGTTGGAGAATTGGGAGCTATATATTTTTCGCTCCGCTGGAGCGAAAACGCTTTTCAGCATTGAGGGCGGCGAGATATTCGCGAATCGCATCCTGGATGTTTTCAAGCGCCTCCGCTTCGGTTTGGCCTTGAGACCAGCAGCCAGGCAGACCCGGACAAGATACGCTGAAGCCTTCCTCAGATTCGTGCAACAGGACTTTATAGTTCACTCTCGTAACCTCCAGACAACGATTATACCCTGCGTAGGAATTCGACGGCCATCTAACGTCAGAGTTGACC
>JBOGOP010000254.1:0-8490 GCA_050747225.1 Pyrinomonadaceae bacterium | reverse complement strand
GCCCAGAGCTGGCCGGAATTATCGCGATCGGTTGAACGATCGACTGCAACGCGGCGATCAGTCTGGCTCTCGGGAATTGCTTCCGCTGCGTTGCGAATGAGATTGAGCAAAGCTTGCCGTAACATGCGTTCATCCGCGCGGATGAAAATCGCGGTCCCGATGGGGTTGTCGCTGAAGTTAGTAAGAGCAGGCGAGACGCCCGCGGTCTCAGTGATTAGTAGCTCTACCCCTGCTTGCTTGAATAGAGGCGCAAGTTCGCTCGCGCAGTCGGTGATTAGCTCGTCGAGGTTTACTTCATCCAGCTGAAGCGGTTGCGGGCGAGCAAAGTTCAAAAACGACGTGACCATATCAGACAGGTTGCGCACTTCGTTTAGCAACGAAGAGGCGGTGCCGCGCGCGCGTTCATCGAGTTCGAGACTTTGCAGCAGTTGCACATAGCCGTGCAGCGTGGCGATTGCGTTTTTGAACTCATGCGCAAGTCCCGCTGACATCTCGCCGAGACTCTCCAGGTTCTTTTTCAACGCGACCTGCTCGCGCAGTTGCATGACTTCTGTGATATCAGTCAGAAGACAAAGCGCACCGCGGTCAGACGCGAGTTCGATAGGTGCGACAGTAGCGCCCAGCTTTCGCGGCAACTGTTCCGCCGTCATGGTTTCGATTTCTTCGCGGCGATAAACCGTTCCGGTTCGTAAACAGTCCTCAACCATCTCGGCAAGCTGCGGAATGTGGTGGAGAATCTCGCGTATAGGCTGACCAAGCGCGGCGCCATCAATTCCGAGGAGCATGCGACCGGGAGCGTTGATGACCATCGAGTGGCCGGCGCCGTCGAAAGCAATGAGCGCCGAGGGCACGCTGGCGACAATACGTTCGCTAAACCTTTCGGCTGAATCAGCGCGCTTGCTTGCCTGCTTGCTTAACTGCTCGAGCGCTTTACGCTGTTCCTGAAGCTGCGCAACTACCGACTGAAACGTCTCCAGCACAAACTCGGCTTCATCCCTCGACTTCGGGGCCCGGGATTGGACTGGAGCCTTCTCCGCCTCACCAACCAGCTGACGGTAAGGACGAAACACCCACCGCAGAAAAAAGAGAATGCAGACCAGCGCGCCGAGCAGAATAGCAACGAAGGCCGTAAGCAGCAGAGGTCCTCTGGTGGACGGCGTGGCCGGCAGGACGGCGTAGAGCAGGACGGCAATCAACGTCGCCAACAGGAAAAATCCTGTTAGCAGTGTTAGTCCGAATTGGTAACGGTTTCTGGTCATCAAGAATGGACTTTGGTCTTTGGACTTTGGATTTGCTCGTGAGGTTGAGTCCCATCGGTAAACGTCAAGCCATGAGACCAAATGAGCAAAGACCAAAGTCCAAAGTCCAGTTAAGAAAGTTCAAAGCACAAAAAGCAAAACTACGGTTACCGGAATTGTCCGGCATACCACTCTACGATCGGTGAACCGAACAGCACCGCAGCGATAGCTCCAATCCCGAGGAAAACTCCGAAGGGTAGAAGCATCTTCAGGTCTCGTTTACCCTGTCGCACCATCAGGGCGATGCCAATGAGCGACCCTGAGAATACGCCGACGAAAAGATTGAGAATCGTGAGGCGCCAACCCAGGTAGGCGCCCACCATGAACATCATCTTTACATCACCCAGCCCCATCGCTTCGACGCCGCGCAGTTTTTCCCAGAGCCAACCCATCAACCATAGCGAACCACCGCCCGCGAGTGCACCTATCAGCGCTCCGACGAGAGACGCGGCCCAGATTGGCATACCGGCGAGCACGCCGTTTAGCAGCATCGGGAGATCGTCAAAGTGTGGCACGCCCATGAGCAAGGGAAGTGCAACGCGCGCGATCAGCGCAAACCCGATCCCCGGATATGTGATCGCGTTTGGCAGAATCATGTGTTCCGCGTCGATAAATATTAGGGCGGTAATGGCCGTTACGAATATCAGATCGAATGGTAGTGCGAAGCTGAGGCCGTCGCGCCAGGCAACTGCGACCCAAAGAAGTGCAGTCAAGGCCTCGACCGCCGGATAGCGCGCGGAGATGTGCACTTTGCATGAGCGGCAACGGCCGCTGAGCAATACGTAACTCAGCACCGGCACGTTGTCGTAAAAAGCGATCACTGCGCCGCAAGAGGGACACCGTGAGCTTGGCAACACGATCGACTCCTCGAGCGGCAGTCGATGGATGACTACATTCAGAAAGCTGCCGATAATCGCGCCAAAGACGCCGACGACGACATAAATGAATGGCTGAGGCAGGAGATTAAGGTCAGGGAGAACGACTGTCAGGAAGAGATGCATCGGCAGCGATTGTAACTTATTTCAGTCGCGTTGAGTTCGTTGATCGCCTTGAGCAGCTCCGTTCTCTCGGCTGCACCCGTTTCTTGAACCCCCTGGAGGAACTAGAATCAAACATGTCGCAGCAATATGATCCACGAAATCACACAAAGTCACACTAACTGTGTTTCGTGTTATTTCGTGTACTTTCGTGGATCGCATCTGCAGCGGCAGGGCGTTGTTGCTGTTTTTCCCACAGCATCACGTGCTTGAGAAACGCATGATGAGCCGCGAAACTCGCGATGCTGATTCCCGCCAGCCCGTCACGAAAGCCGCCCTTCAGAACATAACTCCTGACAAAAGCTGAGGGCGCGGCGGTGGCGATCCTAAGGGCTGACGTACGGCGGCCATCTTCAAACATTTGCTGCGCAGCGAGTGGCGCGTAGCGTTCGCCAATCATGCGGTGATGATATGCAGCGTTGCGAACGCTGTAATGCAGGATGTCTCCGGAAAGTTTTTCGATTCGCGCTCCGGAATCAAGCTTCACCGATTCGTGAATATGACGCGGTTCCCACCGCCCTCGTGATTTTCTAAACAGACGCAATTGCCAGTCGGGATACCAGCCACCACCTTTGATCCAGCGGCCCTGGTAAAGCGAGCGACGCGCGATGCGATAGCCATCAGCAAGCCCGACTTCAGATTCCTTGCGCAGTTCCGCTATTGACGCTTTCAGCTCATCCGAAACGCGCTCGTCCGCATCCAGGCTAAAGATCCAATCATACGCAGTCTGGTCAACGGCAAACTGTTTCTGGGCGGCGAAGCCGGGCCAGTCCTTCGAGAAGACTTTGGCTCCACAGGCTTCGGCGATTTGACGAGTCTGATCTGTTGAGCCGGAGTCGACGACTACAATCTCGTCGGCCCACGCCAGTGATTTGCACGCGTCGCCAATGTTCGCTGCTTCGTTGAAGGCGATAATGGTTGCCGAGATCTTCATTACGTTGTGGGACAGACATTCCTGTCTGTCCGGTTGTCTATGTTGCTAAGTCACGCGGTAAGGCCGTTGGCAGATTTTCCATTTGTCATTTGACATTTTTCATTTGTCATTGCCGGAGCGACCAACGACCGTTGACCGTCGACCGCAGGTAACATAGTTGTCCTTCGGTCGTCCGTCGCCGGTCTTCGGTCTTTTGTTTCAATGACAAATGGAAAATTATGGAAAATCTCTTCTTCACACCTTATCCACGAGTCTCTAGGCCAAACCCTGGACAGGCAGGAATGCCTGTCCTACAAAAATGCGATTGCCAAGGTGGTACCTTAGCAATCGCAAATCGAAGTTCGCAAACTAAAAACGAACCTTAGGGCGTACGCGCGTCGACTATCACGTTGTTGGCGCGGAGAGTTGTTGAGGTAGCGCGCTGAAGATCGGCGAGCGCCTTGTTGTAATCCGTCTCCGCGCGCAGCTCAGCATTGCGTGCATTTGTCAGTGCGTTCTGTCGCTGAAAGAGCAGGAACGTAGTTGAACGTCCAACCTGGTAGAGTCTCTGTTCTCCTTCCAGTTGCGTCTCAGCGTTTACACGGGCTTCTCGCGCCGCCAGCACGCGACGTCGCGAAGTCTCGACATTCTGAGCCGCGTTGCGCACGTCCTGCTCGATCAACTGATCCTGCGAACGCACAGAGGCTTCCAACTGCTCCTTCTGGATGCGAACGCCGGCAAGATTGGCCTCTGCAGTCCGATTCCTGAGGGGAATTTGGAAAGAAACGCCAACAGTAATGTTGCGGGTCTTCAAGCCGAAAAGGTTCGCGAGATCTTTACCATAACCTCCGATCAAATCCGACGGGGGGCCACCATTCGAGGGGACCAGCGGCACAGTTGCGAGAGGAAATCCTCCTTGTTGCTGGATGTTGAGAATCTGCTGCAAGAGGAAGGCTTGCGCGTTGAGATTCGGATCGCCGGAGATAAGCGGAAAAAGCGTACCCGCAGGCGCAGCGCCTGAAACATCCTTGCCAGCCAGGCCGGTAGTCGCAAGTGTTGACACGAGATCTATTTGCGGACGTGTCTGGTTCTTAAAATACTGAATGTCGATCTGATTGATATCGTTTTGCAAACGCAGTCTGCGCAGCTCAGGTCGATTGTCGCGAGCTTCTTTCAAAGCGTCAGTGAGATTAACCGGGTTGGTGTCGACCTTCGGAATATCGGTAGGCGTAAGCTGAGCCGACCATTCGGGAGCTGCCGGATCCTTATAGATGAGCTGTTTTAGGTTGTTCTCAGCTATGGAAACGGTCTGAACCGCCAGCAGCAGCGCAGACTCGCGATTAGCCAGTTCTGTTTGTACCTCAGCTCTTTCGAGCGGCGCTTTCGTGCCAACTGCAATTTGCGCTTCAACCGTCCGTAGGTTCTCGCGCGTCAGATTAAGATTCTCAAGTTGGTTCTGCTGATCACGCAAGGCGAAAACTAAATCCCAGTAAGCGCGTTGTACGCTTGTGATCACGTCGATGGTTCGCAGGCGGAAATCCGCGTCAGACTGTTCCAGCCGCTTCTTCTGAATCCGAATCTGCCGCCGGTTATTGTCGATCGACCGATTTCGCCAGAGTGGTTGCGTAAAGCTAAGAGAAAGGTTGGAAGAATAATAGGGATTGATAAAACTGAACGTGGAACTCGTGTTCGTATGACTGTTGGCGAAGTTAAGAGTGTAGTTTCCGCCGCCAAGTTCGAACTGCTTGTTGAGTGAAGGACTCAAAGTATAGGTTGTGTTTGTAGTGGTGCCGGAGCTACCTGAACCTCCCAACGAGCTTTGTTGCGGCGTGATCCGCTTATCGATCTGTGGCGTAAAACTAAGGATAGGATCGTAAATACCCTCAAGAGACCGTAATTGGGTTTCGGCAAAACGAACGTCATCGCGTGCCACTTCGATGTCATTATTGTTCTCAAGCGCTCGCTTCACCGCGTCGTTTAGCGATAGCGCCACGGTGTTGTCAGCGGTTACGCCCAGGCGACTCATGTTTGGTATCGGCGGCAACGGTCTTTGCTCTACCGGCGGAAAGTTAGGTTCGGCTGGTTCTTCACCCGGGGTAGATTCTGGTACAGGAGATGGAGTCGTTGTCGGATTCTGCTGCGGGCTCGTTACATTCGGATTAACTGGTTGCTTGACCGGAGCCTCCGGCCCAGTGGTTACACCAGGAACGACAGGTTGTCCGGGAGGGGCTTGTGGCGCAGTCTGCTGAGTTGCAGGCGGAGCGGTCGGAGTTTGCGGCTCGGCGCCAGGCGGACGCGTAGCAGTATTTGGCGTTGGACTAGGCGCCGGTGCCTGAGCCGAGGCCGCCCCTGAAGCAATAACCAAAAGGGCGCAGCACAACAGCGCCCTGACTAAATCACGAGGCCAGGATTTGAACATCACACCCAAAGCTCCTTCACAGTTATCCTTATTTATTCTAAAAACTTCATTAACAGTTAACAAACAAGTCTCATTCGATCAAGTCTTTACTACGTTATTCGCGCCAAGTCAGTTTCAAAAAGATGCCTGAGACCCGGCTTGACACTCACAGCTACGCCGCATAATCTTGGGCTTCTTTACTCCCAGCAAGTTTCGATCCCAGTATGGCAGGCGGCGGAGGATAGTGTGCCTAGTCGCTTCTTCAAACTCTCGAGACGGCGCTGGAACATTCAGCAGGAGGGCAGCTCATAATGGCGGTGAAGGTTGGCATCAACGGCTTTGGGCGCATTGGACGCAATATTTTTCGCACTTCTATCGGTGATCCGGATATCGACTTCGTCGCCGTTAACGATCTGACGGACACGAAGACTCTTGCGCACCTGCTGAAGTATGACTCGGTGCTCGGAAATCTCGATCATGAGATTTCGTCGACCGAAAATGGGATTAGGGTAGAGGGCGACGAGTTTCGTGTCTTCTCGCAGCGCGACCCGGCGGCGATTGACTGGGAGTCAGTCGGCGCCGAGATCGTTATCGAGTCCACCGGGTTATTTACCAAAGCCGAAGACGCCAAAAAGCATCTTCATGGCAGCGTGAAGAAGGTGATAATTTCCGCGCCTGCCAAGAACGAAGACATTACGATCGTGCTGGGAGTTAACGAGAATAAGTACATTCCAGCGGACCATCACATAATCTCAAACGCCTCGTGCACGACAAACTGCCTGGCGCCGGTGGCCAAAGTTATTCACGAGACTTTCGGCATACGCTCAGCGCAGATGACGACGATCCACTCCTACACAAACGATCAGCAACTGCTCGACTTACCGCACAAGGATCTGCGTCGCGCGCGCGCTGCTGCTCTCTCGATGATTCCCACTTCGACCGGCGCCGCCAAGGCTGTCGCGCTAGTGCTGCCTGAACTGAAGGGTAAGTTTGACGGAATCTCAGTGCGCGTCCCCACGCCGAACGTCTCACTCGTTGACGTTGTCATGGACGTAGAGAAGGAGACAACCACTGAGGCGGTGAATCTCGCTCTGAAGAACGCGGCCAATGAAGAATTGCGCGGAATTCTCGCGTTTTCGGAAGAACCGCTGGTCTCGAGCGACTTCAAACGGAATTCTAATTCCTCGATTGTCGATGCCGAATACACAAAGGTCATCAACGGACACTTGATCAAAGTGCTTTCCTGGTACGACAACGAATGGGGCTACTCTTGCCGCGTTCGCGATCTGATCAAGTTCATCGCTCAAAAGGGACTCTAACTGTGAGCAGTGAGCGGTGAGCAGTAAGCAGTTTTCTTGCTTTTGCTGCTCACTGCTCACTGCTCACTGCTCACTATGCCAAAGCTCTCCATCAAGCATCTGGATCTAAAGGGCAAGCGCGTTTTCATTCGCGTCGACTTTAATGTTCCAATCAAGGAAGGAAAAGTTGAAGACAACACGCGCATCCGCGCTGCCCTGCCCACAATTCAGTACGCTATCGAGCAAGGCGCGCGCGTGATTCTGGCTTCACACCTCGGACGACCGAAGGGCGAACGTGTCGAGAAATACAGCCTCCAACCCGTAGCGGAGCATCTTTCGAGTTTACTCTCCAAGCCGGTTGGCTTTGCTACTGACTGTGTCGGTGAAGCTGCTGAATCCAGGGTAGCGGCAATGAAGGATGGCGATGTCCTACTACTCGAAAACCTGCGATTTCATAGCGAAGAAGAAAAGAACGTCGACGCGTTTGCACAGCAACTGGCGAGCTTGTGTGACGTTTACGTTAACGACGCGTTTGGCGCTGCGCATCGTGCGCACGCCTCAACCGCTGGTATCACAAAATTCGTCGCCAGGGCCGCAGCGGGCCTGTTAATGCAAAAGGAGTTGGAGTACCTGGGTCGCGTAATCACGAATCCTGAACATCCCTTTGTAGCCATACTCGGCGGCGCCAAAGTCTCCGACAAGATCCCGGTGATTAATGCACTTATCGATCGCAAGGTCGATAAGATCTTAATCGGCGGCGCAATGGCCTACACGTTTTTCAAGGCAGAAGGCTTTACCGTAGGGAAGTCTTTGGTTGAAAACGACATGATGGAGACGGCCCTGCAGATCAAAAAGCGCGCAGAAGCTGAAGGTGTGGCGTTACTGTTGCCGACGGATCATCAGGTGGTAGACAGCTACGAGCCGATCAAGGGTGACAAGATTATCGCGAAGACAATTCCGATCGAGTTTACAAATGCTGGACATGCCGGCATGGACATCGGAGTTGAAACAGTCGCGCACTTTAAGAACGCTTTACACGACGCGCGCACGATCATCTGGAATGGGCCGATGGGTGTGTTTGAAGAGCCACCTTTCAACGAGGGAACAATTGGCATCGCTCACGCTGTAGCTGAGGCGGCTGATCGCGGCGCCACAGTGATTGTCGGCGGCGGCGATTCAGTCGCGGCGGTAACCCAGGCCGGCGTTGCCGATCGCATCACACATATTTCTACGGGAGGCGGCGCCACGCTGGAATTTCTTGCTGGGGAGGAATTGCCGGGGGTGACCGCGTTGAGTAATAAGAGCTAACGGCACCTGTTGGTCTTTGGTCTTGGGCCTTTGGTCTTTGCCCCTCAGGACCGAAGAACTCATGAGGCCAATGGGCAAAGTCCAAAGACCCAAGGCCAAAGACCAAAGACCCAAGACCCAAGACCCAAGGCCAAATTATTATGAGAAAACCTGTAATTGCTGGAAACTGGAAGATGTACAAGCTGCTGGCTGACGCAGTTGATACCGCGCTGGCGCTCAAACCGCTTGTCGCCAACGC
>JBOGOP010000253.1:0-8578 GCA_050747225.1 Pyrinomonadaceae bacterium | reverse complement strand
GCCCACGCACGGGCGGGCGAGACGCCCGCGCTCCCAGAAAAGCGCTTGAGTGGTTCCGGACAAAAGTGCAGGCCCACGCACGGGCGGGCCAGAGGCCGCGGTCCCGGTGAAGAGGTTGACCTTGATAGCCCACGGTTCCGTTCTGCTATGTAAATAAGTTTGACACCTTCCGGCTCGCTAATTAAGATTGTGCTGCCCTCCCCTGCTGTTCCAAGGCAAGTCTTCCTAAAATTTTTGTCCGAACTTTAAAGCTCTGCGAGAGGTTTATTTGATGAGAAAACTTTTGTTATTGATCGGGTTGCTGGGTTGCTTGGCCGTGGTTGTTGTTGGTAGCCGTGCCGGCTCTACGGCAACGCAGGATGCTGCCCAGGACATTCCAAAAGAAAGCAAGACTCAACCGAAGGAAGTGGTCCTCAGCAAAGACAGTCAGTCGGACAAATATGGCGATGTTCCTTACAACCACGAGAACCACGCGACGAAGACTTACAGCGTCGACGGCAAGACCGTCCTAAACTGCGTCGAGTGTCATCACACCGACCAGCCGGCGGCAGCGCTCGTGGCGCCGCTGAAGACTTCGGAACGAGATGTGGCGCTCACAGCGAAGTTGCTTGAGGCTGCTGACGCAAAGCCGGTTAAGACTTGCCGTGCGTGCCACCTGCAGGCAGGCGACGATAGTGCAACGATTCCTGCCGTAACCTACGCCGGTAAAACCACCCCAACGAAACTGACAAATGAAGTCGCCTATCACACGAACTGCAATATCTGTCATGACAAGGCGATCGCCGCCCGACCCGCACTCAAGGGAAAAGTTCCCGGGTCGAACGATTGTCTACCTTGCCACAAGCCGGTGAGCTGAAAGGCGGTAGACAGTAAACAGTAAACAGTAGACAGTAAACAGTGAACAGTGAACAGTAGATAAACGGAGCCTCATGTCTTAAGTTTCCGCCTACTGTTTACTGTCTACTGTTTGCTGTTTACTTCTTCCAGCAACCACGCATTCCAGTGTCGTTTGTCTTTAACGTGCTGCACATGACACGAAGTACAGTTTGGTTTGTCTTTCGCAACCAGCTCGCGGTTTGTCCCCAACTCCACCCGGCCGTTGTGACAAGTGCCACAGGTCGTCCGCGGCGTTTCACGATCGATTGGATTAAAGGATTTGTGGCAACTCGAACACGATAATGCACCGTCAGCATCCGCCGGCAAGCCATTGGCGCGAACTCTGTGCACGTGAAGCAAGTGAAATTGTTTGCTGCTCCACTTGTCGTCGGTATCTTCCGGCAAACGCACCACAGCAATCTGTTTCAAAGTCCAATCGCTTTCATTCAGGCCCTTCCACGTCCACTTCGCGTTGACGACGGGATATCCAAACGTTCCGCCGTGCGGCGTGCCCACCTTCCGACCGTTGTAGAGATTTCGATTGGCATTGTTGTGGCACTCGGTACAGGTAGCCAGCGCGGCCTGTGAAGCGCGAAACTGTGCTCCACGGTGTTCGGCATGACAGGAGATACAACCTATTCCCGCGGCCGAATGCGGTTCAACTACAGTAGCGACAAAAGCTTCCGCGTTATGACACTGCGCGCAGTTCTGTTCCATGGTTCCGGAAAATGAATGGCAGGAGGTGCAGGAGTTTCCGTTAGCTTTCGTTGCAATCGGCGGGAAGATACTAAGCTGAGACTGCGTGTGTGCTCGCGCAACCGGACCGGGAGCATAAGCACTCGCGTACCAGTAAGCGGCGGCAACTGAAAGCACACCCACAACGATTGCACCCCAGATAAAAAAGGACACTGGCCAATGCGGTCTCAAATCGGTCGTAGGAGTCCAATTAAATGCCGCCTTGCCCGCCCGTCTTTGCGCCCGTGGAAAAAGCGGAGAAGGCCGCACCATTTTACCCGCCTCACGAATTCGCTTGTCCCAAAAAATGTCGAGCGCTTTATCGCCTTGAATTGGAGCCGCGCGCGTTTTCGCGTGGGCCTTTTTCTCTCCGGGAGCTATTGCCGGCTCAAGTTTTGCCGTTCCGAGGTTTGGGCTACTGAGGTTGCTCGTATCAACTACTGTCCCGATCTGGAGTGAAATTTTGAGCACCAGCGCTTCATCGGTCAGATCTACTTCCAACAGAAACGGACCCAACTCGAGGACGTCGCCCGGAGCCAGCGCTTCATTCTCTTCAACAGCCTTTCCGTTAAGCTTGACGGGATTGGAAGGACGCAGACCGAAGAGAAAATAGCTATCGCCGACTAACTTGATTCCCGCCTGCGCACGCGACACCGACGGATGGTTAAGCAGCAGTTCACACTCCTGCAGACGCCCCAGGAGAAGTCCATCCGTAATGATCGTCACCGGATCCTGAACCAAGTCTTCACGAATGATGATGTATTTGTTTTCCTGAGGCATAAAAACACACAGCTCTTCACTGGGAGCGCGGGCGTCCCGCCCGCCTGAGCACCGCAAGGTGCGAATGATCTGTCAAAAGTTTAACTCCCGCCTTCTGCTTCGCGCTGCGCGCTC
Organism: Pyrinomonadaceae bacterium; assembly: GCA_050747225.1. Lineage (GTDB taxonomy): Bacteria > Acidobacteriota > Blastocatellia > Pyrinomonadales > Pyrinomonadaceae > PSRF01. The sequence goes on along the minus strand of JBOGOP010000253.1, from coordinate 6,073 downwards.
ATTGCGGGCGGGACGCCCGCGCTCCCAGTGAAGAGGTTGACCTTAATCACCGAACCAGGCAGCGCCATGGTGCGGCGCACCGGAATCTACTTCACTGCGAAATACACAACTTGAATAACGTGAACGACCATCAGCGCCAGCATGATGGAGGTAGAAATCACATGAGGCGCAATCCAGAACTTAAGAATCTTATGCAGGTAAATCAGCGCGTCTACACGTCGCATGGTGACTTTCGCTTCCACCGCCCGCAGCAACACCGCCCGTTCGTCGTTGGTTGCGAGTCGCGTCAGTCGTTCGCGAAATGCCCTGCGCGCGTTGGCTAGTAGCGCGGTAAGCGGCTCGCGACGGATGAATTGCCGCGTTAGAAATGAGAACCTTGAGAACTTTTTGATGACTCGTTCTTCAATCTCTTCCTTTAGCCAGCCATCGCTTTCCTTTACGATTTCGTCGAGTTCCTCACGTAGTTCCTCGCGACGCGCAATCAAATCATCAATCAGCAAAGGCTCGCCTTCGATGGTTGTCATTATTCTCGGCGCGACGATATAGGAAGCGACGCCGAACAGGCCCGACAGAATGACTAGATCAAATGCAAGATAGAGTGCCGTCGTTAGTAGACCTCCCGTGTGACTGCCCGCATGCAGCAACAGAATTAACCCGGCGAGCGCGCCGACATAGACGTGTGCCAACATCCAATAGCGAAGCGCACCGGCACGCCGGCGGTAAACCTGTTTGCGAAGCGGGTATGTCATCACCACTGCGACGCCGAAAAGCCCGACCAGTCCAGTGATCCAGCGCATCGTCAGCCAGGTCCCGGCAAGGACGCCGTCAAATCCGCGCGTAGCTAAACCCCAGATTGCCGCCACGCCAGCGATCAATATCAGCGCGGCGCCGCCGATGTGAAAAGCTTTGGCGATTGGATCGCTCTTGTGAATATTCCGACCGAAAGCCTGGGTCTGATCGCGGAAGATTAGCCCGCGCATCTTTTCAACCTCGGTGAAGTAATTGACCGGATCGACACGCAACAATGCCCCCGTGGGACAATTCTCTTCGCAGGAATATGCCTGGCGGGGCGCGCCTTGAGGATTGAGAGGCGTATGCTCGCAAAGATTGCACTTGATCGCCACCACATCGTCCGCGGGCGTGAGTTGAGGCGGGGGCGGTGTTGAAAGACTAAACGTTCGCCGAAGCGTGCCCATCAGATCAAAGGTCACAACCGGTTCGCCGTTCTTTGGCACCATCGTAATCGCATCGTAGGGACATTGTGTGGCGCAATCGAAACAGCCGATGCAGGTTGCCGGATCGATGTCTACATAACCGCGTGGATCGCGAAAAATTGAGCCCGTGGGACAGCCCGTTAGACATTCCGGGTCCTTACAATGCATGCATACCTGCGGCGAGAGCACATGCTGCGTGCGTTCACTACCGATCGACACTGGTCGCGTAATACTTATCCCGCGGCGCAGCAGGCGCGACTGTCCATGCACTTTGTGGCAGGCCAGTGAACAATTGCCGCATCTGACACAGAGATCCATGTCCATGACCAGCAGGTTAGCGCCGTCAACGATACCGGTCGTTATCTCTGCTTCAGCCGATGCCATCGCCCGCAGATCTTCGACTGCTTCGATCGAGGGCGGATTGTCATCGGCCGTTGAGAAGGCGGCGAATGCGGTCACGATCTGTTCGCGCAGTCGCGGATCACTTGCCAGCTGAGACAGCGGAATTTCCAACACTTCCGTTCGCGCCATCGCCGAAGCGCTGTATTTCCAGGTCTCATTAGAGCCTTCAAGACCAAGACAATTTCCCGCGCCAAGGAAATCCACTCCGATTGTTTGTCCCATGCCGACTGCAACGCCGGCCGAAGCCGGATCGAGCGGCACGCCGCGCACGCGTCTGACCCATCCACTCTTGATCAGGATGATGTTCTCGATGGGCCCGGTCTCCTGGCAAAGCACGTGATGCTTACCGTAGACCATGAACTTACCGATATCGCGCAGCTTGCGAACTATTGCTTCATTCGCCGCGCCATGACCCTCTTCAGTCAAATCCTCCAACACGCGACCAAGCCCGTGAGCTCGATAAGTCTCGTCAAGTTCCTGGCCAAACTTCGGAAGCTTCCTTAACAGGCGCAGGGCCGGACGCGTCACCTCGAGCACCGTGGCCGTCTCATGCTTTGGCACAGTGACCGTCGCATTACGCTCCACGCCTGCCAGCACGGCCATTTCTCCAAAACAGGTGCCGGGAGCAAGGCGACTGATCTTGCGCTGCTCGCCGCCGCGTTCTCCGATGTAAACGTCAAGAGCGCCTTTCACGGAAAGGTAGAACGTGTTCCCGCCCCACTCGCCCTGTTGCATTATTGCTTCACCGCTCTCATAGGTGAGCAAGCGAACATATGGGCCCACCCGCTTACCAGTGGTATTCACTTTCCCTTCAACTATCACTTCGAGATCGTTGGCATTCTTCAGTTTTCCATTTACTTCGATGAAGAGTTCCGAGGTGAGCTCGAGAGATTTAAGGGCGGAAAGAATTGATTCTTTGTCGGTGACTTCGCGCGGCATGACAGCTTTATACTACGTTAAGGTTGCAAATATGAATAATTAGTATTTGGGCTCACAGCGCCAAAGGCGCGAAGTGTAACAGCCTGGGGCAACGCCCCAGGTGACATCAGCACCATGGACTTAGCTCTGAAGGAGCGGAATAAACAGAGAGCACATTTGCAATGCATTGCGCGCTTTCAGCGCTTGGTTGAAACGCTTATCTCACCTGGGGCGCTGCCCCAGACTTTCACATTTCGCACCTTTGGGGCTGCGGAACCCAATACTCTTTTCGTTGGCCGCTGCGGCATGTTTTGCCTTATAGTAAAAGCGTTGTTTTCATTCTGTTTTCGGAGATGCTCTGAGCGCACGCTTACCCGAAAAGAGTCGCGCAATTATTCTCAATATGCCATCGGAATCACTTCTGTCGCTCCCTCTCGAAGAGCAAATCGGACAATTCTTTTATATCGGGCTTGCCGGAACCAAAATCGACGCGGAAGCGCGCGCCCTGATTGAGGAAGTTAAGCCGGGCGGAATCATTATCTTTGGACGCAACGTTGAGAGCGCGCAGCAACTGCGCGAGTTGCTCGACGATGTGCGAGAAATTCTGCCCACTGAACCCCTCCTCGGAATTGATCAGGAAGGTGGCCTGGTAGACAGGCTGCGAAAGATCTTTACGCCCATGCCCTCGGCCCGGACGATCCGCGAACACGGCGATCTGGCTGGTGCGCGGGCGCTCGGCAGAATTACCGGTGAAGCGCTGCGCCTGCTCGGTTTCAACATGAATTTCGCGCCGGTGATGTCGATCATGACGGACGAGCGCGATCTGCTTTCGAATGGACTCTACTCTCGCTCCTACGGACGCTCGCCGGGTGAAGTGCTTGGCTACACTACGGTCTACCTGCGCGGCCTGCAGGAGACTGGAATTGTTGGGTGCCTCAAACATTTTCCGGGGATCGGCGCGGGCGAAGTCGACTCTCACGAGCAGATGCCGATGGTGCGGCTCTCGCACGACGATCTGATGGCGCAGGACCTCGCGCCTTACATAGAGCTTTTCCAACGCAAGGACGATCGCGTGCGTTGCGTAATGGTGAGCCACGGCGGCTTCCCTAACATCGACATCATGAAGGGCCTTACCGGCGGACTGTTGGAACCCGCGTCACTCAGCCAAAACATCGTCACTAACCTCTTGCGGGGTGAACTCGGTTATCAGCACCTCGTGGTAACAGACGATCTGGAGATGGGTGCGATTGCCAAACACTGCGAGGTCGAGTCGGCCGTCGTACGGGCGTTTCGCGCGGGCAACGACATGATGCTGATCTGTGCCCACCCCAACACAATTCGCCGCGGCTATCATTCCCTACTCGCTGAAGCGCGTGACGGCAAACTGCCCAAGGATCGCTTGCGCGCATCGCTCAAACGCATCGCCGCAATGAAGTCAATTACTAAACCACCGCCCGCGTTCGACAACGACGCATTCAAGCGCCTTTCTGAAGAAACCACTACGCTCAACGAGAAGCTGAACTACAAGTACGGAGGAACAATCCAATGAGCGCAAGCAAGTTCGCCTCTCTGTTGTTGGCGGTTTTGATTGCGGTGTCTTCGTCGTGTGCAGGCTGCCGGCGCAATCGCAGTGGTGGTCCGTTTGTGATTGCTTTGGGCGACGATATCCGAACTATCGATCCCATCGGCTCACCATCTGTGGATGCCGCCAGCGAGCGGGTGCGAACACTGATGTTCAATTCACTGGTAAAGAAAGACGAGAGGTTTGATTACGTCGGCGAGTTGGCGTCGGAGATTAAGCGAGCCGACGACAATGTGACGTTCACATTTATTCTGCGCGATGGCGTGAAGTTTCATGATGGCCGGCCGTTTAGTTCAGCCGATGCCAAGTACACGCTCGATCTGGTTTTCTCGAGTTCGTTTGCGAAATCGGCCAGCTTCTACGAAGGCACCGGCCCAGAGCGTAAGAGTTTGATCAAGAGCGTCGAGGCGCCTGACGCGCGTACGCTGGTCGTAACGACCACAAAGCCCTGGACCGGATTACTTCCCAACCTGGTTCCGGTGGCGATAATTCCAAAAGATAGTTACGCGCCGCCGTCGCATGAGATCAAACAAAGAGGTGAGGGTTCTGCAGTTGATCCTCAGATCACGCCTCCTCCAGGGACTGGACCATTCAAGTTTGTTAGTTACGACAGTTCGCAGAAAGTATTGGATCTTGCGGCGAATCAGGATTATTGGGACGGCCCGCCACACATTCCAATCCTGCGAGTACGCGTCATTTCTGATACGAACGCGCTCCAGGCTGAGCTTCGTTCTGCGCGCGTTGATGTCGCGCCTCTGCCGACCAGCCTCCTGCCGGATGCCGTTAAATCCCTGGGTGAAGATCCTAAACTACAGGTGCTCCAGTTTACCGGGTCGAATCTCAACCTGCTGACTCTGAACTGCAGCCAGCCGCCGCTCAACGACGTTCGTGTTCGACAGGCGATCGCCTACGCTGTTGATCGAGAGGGATTAATCCGCGACCTTCTGCTCGGCCAGGCGAAGATCGCGCATTCAATTCTGCCGGAACAATCGTGGGCATATCATTCCAGTCAGCACTATTCATTTGATCCGGCGATGGCTAAGAAGCTCCTGGACGAGGCCGGCTTAAGAGACCCTGATGGCGACGGGCCTCAGATGCGATTTGCGAAGCCCATAGTTTTCAAAGTGTCTGGCAGCAGTGTTGCGGCGAAGAACTACGCGGGCGTAATTCAAAACTACTTGAAGAACGTCGGCGTCCCGGTGAGTATTGAAACCGCTGAGCTAAATACTTTGTTTGACGAATTGCGCCGCGGCAATTTTCAGATTGCTTACGGCCAATGGGTGGGCGGTAATCAGGATCCGATTTTCTATAAAGACCTCTTTGCGACTTCGGAAATACCTACAGAAACGCGCCCCTCGAGAAATCGCAGCCGCTACAGCAACAAAGAACTCGATGCGCTCATCGATGAGGCCATAAACACTTTCGACCGCGAAAGAGCGAAGGGCTTGTACGCGAGAATCGACGAAATTGTCACGCGTGATGTGCCCGTCCTGCCGCTTTGGTATCAAGCGAACCTGGTCATCGCTCAGAAGACGGTGGGCAACATCAAGGTGAACGCCAGCGGGGATTGGGGTTTTGTAAAAGACCTGACCGTGGAGAAGTAGAACGGCTTATGTCTTCACGCCCTGAGCCCGCGAAGCGCGGCGGCAGTGTAAAGCCTGGGGTGGAGCGAAGCGGAACCCCAGGGATCGTTGAGTAAGAAAGCAAAGAGCCCGCGAAGCGCGGCGACAGGCGGTTTATTAGGACGAGAGTTCAACACTGGCCCGGTCGCGCGCTCCGCGTGCTCCTTGCTTTTTTTCATGGTTGCTAACCTGGGGTTCCGCTTCGCTACACCCCAGGCTGATATGGCTGACAGCTGTCAAGAAAAGAAAGCAGTGCTAACGTCGCCCTAATGATTCGACGTGGGATTTTGCTGAGATACTGAGATACGGGTACGTTAGTAATCATCAGAACAGTG
>JBOGOP010000252.1:0-8652 GCA_050747225.1 Pyrinomonadaceae bacterium | reverse complement strand
ACAGTGACGTCAGCGAGGAGATGGTTCGCTTGCACAGTCACCTGGCGCAGTTTCGGGAAGCCCTGAATTCGGCGGGCGAGACCGGAAAGATGCTGGATTTCTTGTTACAGGAACTAAATCGCGAAGCGAATACCACCTTGTCCAAATCAACCGATCTGGTTATTAAAGAAGCCGCTCTAGCCATCAAGGCGGAAGTAGAAAAGATTCGCGAACAGGTCCAGAATGTCGAGTGAAACAGAGGAGCCGGGTCTCCAAACCAAACTCGCTACCGAAACAAATGAAGGGCGCGGCATTCTCTTTGTTGTCAGCTCTCCTTCCGGGGGCGGTAAGGGTACCTTGATTCGGCGTGTAATGAACCAGGTACCTAACCTTAGCTATTCTGTTTCCTTCACCACTCGTGCACCGCGAAACGGCGAGGTCGATGGCCGCGAATATTTCTTTGTAACCACGGAGCAATTCGAAGCGATGGTGGCTGCCGGAGAGTTTCTTGAGTGGGCGCAGGTCCACAGCAAACTCTACGGAACGGCGCGCCAGCAGGTGATGCGCGAAATTGCCGCAGGCCGCGACATCATTCTTGAAGTCGACGTTCAGGGCGCGGCCAGTGTTCGCTCGCTACTGGCGGATTCGGTTAGCATCTTTATTCTGCCGCCATCTTTTGAAATCCTGAAGCAGCGGCTGGAGGCACGCGGCACAGATTCTCCAGAGGAGCTCGGGTTGCGGTTACGCAACGCACACCTGGAACTGAAAGACTACTCGGCTTTTCAGTATGTGATTCTCAACGATGAACTAGATCGCGCTGCCAATCAGATGACCGCAATCGTTCACGCCGAGCGGGCCCGGCTCAGTCGCCAGGAAACTAAGGTAAGACGCATCGTCGAAGCTTTTACTGCGCCTGAAATACCAGATTTACAGTCAGGGTAGACTTAAATTGGAATGATTGTTCTAATGAAGAGTTTTGTTACTAACGTGAGGAGCAGCAACCATAATGTCGTTAATAGAAGAAACTGATGCAGCAGAAGAAACGCCGGCGCCGGAGATCGATTCGAAATATCGTTTGATTATTCTCGCGGCCAAAAGAAGTAAACAATTGCAGCGCGGCGCCCGCCCCCGCATCGACATCGATACCGTAAAGCACAAAAACACGCGTATTGCCCTGGAAGAGGTGATGCAGGGCCGCGTGAACTTTAGCAAGACCAACGATGGAGAAGAAGAATAGGCCGGCTGAAGATCTGCAATCTGAAATTTGAGATCTGAGATCTGAAAACAACGTGTCTCACATCCCCTTGTAGTCGGGCCCACCACCGCCTTCTGGCGTCACCCAGTTAATAATCTGGTACGGGTCCATGATGTCGCAGGTTTTGCAGTGAACACAGTTTGAAAAGTTCACCTGCAATTTCCGCCGGCCATTGCTTCCATCGTCAACCATTTCATATACCGCCGCCGGACAGAAGCGCTGGCAAGGATTTCCGTATTCTTCCGCGCAACGCGTCGCACAAATATTAGTATCAAGCACGTGCAGATGGCTGGGCTGGTCCTCGCTGTGACCCACCGCGGCGTGGTAAACGTCGGTTAACTTGTTAAAGGCAATCTTGCCGTCAAACTTGAGTCCCTCGTAGCGCTGCTCGATGTTGTCGCCGCGATACCCATAAGCCGAGAGCTTCTTCATTTCCTCGTGACCGGCTTCTGCTTTGGTTCGATCAAACAAACCCCAGGCTCTGCCGCCGGTGATGAACTGGAACCCGGTGTTGATGATGCCCAACCAACGGCCGTGCTTGAAACCAGCGTGAAAATTTCTCACCTTCCGCAGCTCCGGAATAATCCAACTCTCATTAACGAGCTGTTCATACCGTTGCAACTGTTTCGACGAGTAGTCTTTTGAAATCAAAGCTTCAAAAATTGTCTCCGCCGCGAGCATTCCGCTCTTGATGGCCGAGTGAATTCCCTTCAACCGTTGCGAGTTGAGAAATCCAGCGCAGTCGCCAACCAGTAAAACTCCGTCTGCGTAAATTTGCGGCATTGCGAAATAGCCGCCGGCGGCAATCGTCTTCGCACCATAACGAATCAGCTTGCCGCCTTCTAGCAACTTCGTAAGAAACGGATGTTGCTTGAAGCGCTGAAACTCTGCGTGTGGATCAAGTAACGGGTCTTTGTAATCCAGGCCGGTGACGTAGCCGATGTTTAGAATGCGGTTCTGCATGCCGTAGATCCAGCCGCCGCCGTATGTCTGCGTGTCGGAAGGAAAGCCAAGCGTATGCGTCACGCGTCCGGTGGGGTAGCGATCGTCCGGCAACTCCCAAAGCTCCTTGACGCCGATGCTGTAAACCTGCGGCTCGCGTCCGGCATCGAGCCCCAGGCGCTGAACCAATTGCTTCGTGAGCGATCCGCGCGGCCCCTCGCCAAGGACTGTAATCTTCGCCATTAGATCAACGCCCGGCTCGAAGTTAGGCTTGCGCTTCCCTTCCTTATCAATTCCCTTGTCGCCGGTGCGCACGCCGACAACCGCATCGTTCTGGTCGTAAAGCACGTCTGCTCCGGGAAACTCCGGGAAGATGTTGATGCCCACCTCTTCACATTTCTCGCCGAGCCAGGCCGTTAGCCGATTGAGCGATACGATGTAATAGCCATGATTCTTGAGCGGTGGTGGTGTTATAGGAGAACGAATCGCACGGTTCCTGGTTAAGTAAAGGAAGTAATCTTCATTGACGAGGGATTCCAGCGGAGCACCCTGTTCGAGAAAGTCCGGCATCAACTCTCGCAACGCACGCGGATCCATAACCGCGCCGGAAAGAATATGCGCGCCGACTGAAGCGCCCTTTTCGATAACGCCAATCTCAATCTCGCCAAGCGCCTCGCCGGGCCGCTCGCCCTTTGCCACCGCCTCGTTGTGGTTCTTGATTAGACGAGCGAGATGATAGGCGCCGCTCAAGTTTGCCGGACCGGCGCCTACAAACACCACATCCATTTCCAACGTTTCGCGTTCCATCAGTCAGTCCTGTTCCGCACGGGTTTCAATATCAAAAATGAATGGCCATTCAGTTTTCAGGAGTATAGCAAATGCGCAACGGCAAACTGAAGGACTCAACTCCTTGGAGTGCGGTGACCTGTCACCGCTTTGGTCTGCGGCGGCTTGACGCCGTTCAGTCAGGCTTGAACTTAACGCCAGGTGGTCACGATAGGTCTCGACCGGGAGAAAGCGGCGACCAGTCGCCGCACTCCAAAAAGAGCGCGCACATTCACTACTGGCTGAGTTAAACTGCCTCGCCTTGATTATCAAAACACTTCCAAGACTCCAACTCCGGATTGTGCTCATCGGTCTAACTGGCGCTTCTCTGCTCTTCCTGGTTGCGTTCCGGTTACAACGACGCGAACAAGCGCACGCCATGCGGACAGTGCCGACGTCTTCGGGCCGAATCTCACAGCTCCCAGCGACGATCCTGTGGGCGTGGGAGCGGCCGGAGAAACTAGACTTCATCGACACTGAAAAAGTTGGAGTCGCGTTTCTGGCGAGAACAATTTATCTGCGTGGCGATCGCGTGGTTAGTCGTCCGCGCTTGCAACCCCTCACTTTGTCGCCGAGAACACAGGTCATCGCAGTCGCCCGAATCGAATCCGAGCATCCATCCGATCACTCGAAGCAACCGTCCTTTTTTCCCGCTGAAATCAAAGAAACTGCCGCGGCAATATCCGAGCTTGGCACTCTGCCGAATGTCGTCATGGTTCAGGTTGACTTCGATGCCACTTCGAGCGAGCGCGCTTTCTATCGTGAGTTGCTTATCGAACTGCGCGCTAAACTTCCGCTGACAACCTTACTCTCGATAACGGCCCTCGCTTCGTGGTGCAAAGGCGACAACTGGCTGGAAGACTTGCCGGTGGATGAAGCGGTGCCGATGTTGTTTCGCATGGGAGTCGAACGAAAACAGTTTCTTTCACAACTCGCTGCCGGAGATGGATTCAGTTCGGCGCCGTGTCAGGGTAGTGCTGGAGTTTCAATCGATGAACCGCTGGCGGAGTTGCCGCATGTCCAGCGTCTTTACGTTTTCAATCCTCGCGTTTGGTCGGCCGAATCACTTAATCAGACGATGGAGACTTACAAGAGATGAGAGCAAAGATGAACGCCTGTTTGGGTTATGCCGGATCATGGTTTTCACTCCCCCTCCCCGCTTACGGGGAGCGACGACGAAATACCAAAGGCCGCAGGTCAGCATTCGCGATTGCCTTGCTGGTTACCATTATGTTTCAAGCCCCGCTGTCTTTCGCTTGTGGCCCCTTCTCGCTTGAAGCGATTTTTACCTTTTCAAAGCATCCTGAGTATCCGCTCGAGAAGTTCGCAGCAGGAGATATCGGCATCGTGCAACCTTCCTATGCGCGGTCGTACCTTTACGTTGCTTATCGATACTTCAAGGGCGACCGCTTGGATCAGACTCAACAGCAAGCGCTGATCGACCTTTGGCATGATCGTCTGGATAACAGGTGGGAATCAGGCGAGGAGCAAGCTATTAAGCGTTGGCTCGACGAGCGCCAGAAGGTTTCGGGAGTCGGTCCCGCGCCGAAGATTGAAGTCTTCCGCAACCGTGAAAAACCGAACGAGTATGAAAGTTATTTGAACTGCCAGAACGACGCGTTTGAAACAGCCGCGACTACGCTCGAGGCCAGAATAGCGCGATTTGGTGCGGACAACGCGGCGCTAAAGCAGTGGGTCGACGCACAGGATCAGGTATTCGCCAACTGCTCGGAGGGACAACATATTCCTGCCAACCTGCCCGCAGATGCCGATGCCCTGCTCCGGGCCGATCGGCAATATCAAACCGCGGCAGCAAATTTTTATTCAGGTAACTTCGCCGTAGCTCAGCCGCTCTTCGAATCAATCGCAGTTGATGCAAAGTCGCCGTGGCGAAGCACTGCGCCTTATCTCGTCGCCCGCACGCTACTTCGCAAAGCGAGCCTGGGCCCGGACGAAACAAAGAAAGAGTCGCTCGCTGCAGCGGAACAGCGACTAAACAAACTCCTGGTGAATCAGGAACTGAAGCCGTCTCACGCCGCCGCGAAACGTCTGCTCGGAATTGTGCGACTTCGGTTGCACCCCGAAGAGAGGCTGCACGAGCTCGCACTCTCGTTAACTAACAAAAGCGGAACTGCCAATTTGAAGCAAGACCTGTGGGACTACACAATTTTGTTAGACCAGTTCCAGGGTGACAATGAAGCTCATCATCAAAAGACAACGGTACCGCCAGCGGTCCTTCACGCTGACGACTTAACTGACTGGATTGTGACGCTCCAATCCGCTGATGCAGCGGCGATCGATCATTCGGTGGCGAAATGGGAATCTACGTCTTCCCTGCCCTGGCTTATCGCTGCGATCTCAAAAGTTGACCAGCAAAATCCAAAGGCTGCCATGCTGCAGCAGGCCGCTGCGAAGATTCCCGCATCGTCGCCCGCCTTTCCGTCCGTTTCGTTCCATAGCATCCGACTGGATATCGCCGCAGGCCGCTCGGCTGAGGCCCGAACCAGACTCGACGAACTCCTCCATAAGCACCGTCCAACTTTCAACGCTTCTACTCTGAACTTTTTGCTGCAGCAACGCATGTTGGTCTCGAGCAACCTCGATGATTTTCTGACGTTTGCCCCGCGACTGCCTGCGGGTTACAGCTGGAATGAAGATGGGCGCGAGCTTCCTGCGGAGGCGGATGAATTAGGGAGCGAGTCTGAACCGATCAAAGTCAAGGCTCTGTTCGATGCTGACGCCGGCGAGCTTCTGAATCGGCGCCTGCCGCTGGCGCTGCTCAGCGAGGCTGCGGTCAATAAACGTTTGCCCGATCATTTGCGCCGTGATCTGGTCCAGGCAACCTGGTTGCGAGCCGTGTTGCTTAATAACCACGCAACGGCTACGGCTTTGGCGTCGACGTTGAAGACCATGGTTCCGGAACTGGGTACATTTTTGGATCAGTATTCCAGCACGCGTGACCCGGCCGGTAAGAAGTTTTCAGCTATCTACGCCTGGCTGAAATTTCCCGGACTGGAGCCCGTGGTTGACACTGGGAGCGGGCGAGGAGCTCCACTCAACGAACAGGATTCCTACCGGGATAATTGGTGGTGTTCCGCCGCGCTTGCCCAACCCGAAACTGGCGAGATCAAGCCACAGTCCGGAACTCCGGCCCGTCCAAGTTTTCTGACGGCCGCGCAACGAGCCGCGGCCGATAGAGAATATGCTGTGCTGGCTTCATTTGGAGCCGCCCCAAACTATCTCTGCCGGCAGGTGATTGAGTGGGCAACTAAAAACCCCCGCGACCCTCGTGTTCCGGAAGCACTCCATCTCGCTGTGAAGGCAACTCGCTACAGCTGCACAGATAAACAGACAGGCAAGTGGTCAAAGGCAGCTTACGATTTTCTGCATCAGCGCTATCCAGGTAACGTCTGGACCAGGCGAACTCCCTATTGGTTCAAAGATTGATCACGATCAGAACCCGGAACGCGACTGCTCGTGCTAAAGCCGGAAACACTGTTGTGGGTCGACCAATACCCAACGGGGGGCGGTTCAAGGTCACCTTTAAAGCGACGTGGATGCTCGATTCAAGCATTAGAAGTTCACGTTGAACCAGGTCGCTACTGCTCCCGGTTCTGTATTTGTCGACCCATAAATGACTTCAGTCGGAACCAATCCTACGGCTCGCCGTTCTGACTTTGTTTGTTACACTAGCGTCGATGGCGACAGCGATTCCCCCACTCAAAGATTCCGAGAAGATTGAAATAGGTTACGCTCAAGCTGACCGCGACATCACTAACAACGATTCCGGCACGACCTCAAGCATTGTCGTCGCATCATACAACATTCGCTATGCCGCAGGTTCATATCTGATTTCCGGCGGTCTGCTTCGTAAACTCAGATTGCGTGGAGACGGGAAGCGTGCAGAGCACGTCGCTCAGAACATACGGACGGCTGCTCGTGCATTTAATCAGGGAAGACTATTGCCACGCGTCGATGTGTTGGCCTTGCAGGAAGCTGACAAACAAACAGAGCGCGCCGGTTGTCATCACGTTGCCCGCGAGTTGGCTGAAGCGCTAAACATGAACTGGGTTCATGTGCCGGCTGGAATTCCGCGCGGTATAAAACCAAAAACGAGACAATGGTGGCTCGATTTTGAAATGCCGATCGAGCCATACGATCCTGGTGATACTGGAGTCGGTTTGTTGAGCCGTCTTCCACTGACCGAAATCTCGCGAATCGATCTACCCTGGCACGAGTGCCCGTGGAGACCAAGGCTGGCTATGGCGGCAACGGTTAGAATTGGTGGGCAAAAGCTTCGCATTATCAATGCGCATGTCGATCCGCATGCGGCGGTCGGTGGACAGCTTGAGCAGCTCGAGGCTTTGGTCGCAGTGGCGAACAAAGAGAGCGGTCCGACCGTGATTCTGGGAGACTTCAATACATTATCAAACATGAAGGTTGGGGAGACACGAAGCTTGCTCGAGTCGCATGGATACTCAACGCCTTTTCCGTCTGGCACTGCCACCTGGCGTGGGATGGGAATTCGTCTTCATGCTGATTGGATCTTTTATCGTGATCTGAGGATTTCGAAGTGGGGAGTCGCCCGGCCCTTGAGCGCTTCGGATCATTGGCCAATCTGGGCGGAAGTAGAATTATGATAAGACTGGATGCACTCATGCAGTTCAGAGTTCAACCTTCAGGTTGCTTCTGTGCGACACCGCAAGCTAAAGCTTGAACTCTGAACTTCCGGCCTCCAGCGCAGATTCAATACGTTATGCAACCGGAAATAATTACCAGTCGTGACAATTCCCTGCTTCGCCAGGTGCGGGCCGTCCGCGACGGCCGCGTTGACGATTCGATTTTCGTCGAAGGTACGCGCCTGTGCGAAGAGGCCCTAATCTCGGGTTTGAGAATTCACGCGGTAGTTTTCTCCGATGAAATTGCGCGGAAGGAGAAGCCTGCCGAGTTAATTGAAAAACTCGCGGACGCCTGCGATCGCCTGGTGTGCGTTAGCGAAAAGCTGCTGACTTCTGTCTCCTACAGCAAGACTTCTCAGGGCATCCTGTTGCTCGCCTCTCGCCCTGACACCTCAGAAAATCAACTAGCCGGCAAGCAGACTGCAACTCCGCTCATCGTGATCATGCACCGCATCACTAACCCGGTTAACGTTGGCGCGATCCTGCGCACTTCGGAAGCCACTGGCGCAACGGGAGCAATCGCCACCGAAAACGCCACCGACCCGTTCTCACCGAAAGCGTTGCGCGGCGCAATGGGCGCGGCGTTTCGCTTGCCCGTTTGGTATCGACCAACCTATGCGCAGGCGCTTGACTGGTGTGCGCAGCGTGGAATCAAAACAGTTTGCGCAGATCTAAACGCGCAGAAGAACTACACGGAGGTTAACTGGACCGCTCCCTGCGCATTGATACTGGGGCCTGAAACGGCAGGCCTTTCCCTTGCGGAGATCGCCGCAGCAGACGACGCGGTAAGAATCCCGATGCAGGAACCGGTCGAGAGCCTCAACGTTTCCGTGGCCACGGGAGTGCTGCTCTATGAAGCGGCGCGGCAACGGCGAGATCGTCGATGATGGCAGACAACTCTTTGGAGTGCGGTGACCTGTCACCGCTTTGGTCTTGGGCGGCTTGACGCCCAATCTTTTCACTAGTCTCAAT
>JBOGOP010000251.1:0-8708 GCA_050747225.1 Pyrinomonadaceae bacterium | reverse complement strand
CCTATTATGTTTCCCTTGCTGTCATGGATGGCACATATTTCTCCGTCCATGCCCAGGGGAAGAATCATGGTTTCCGTGTGCATGTAAGCAACTCTCCTCGGTCACACCTCTACTGACCTGCGGGAAACCTACCCGCGAGGACGGGGGATTGAAGATATTTCGCCTGCCTCCGGTCGTTAGGCGCTAGACCCAGTTGGCCCGTAGCCATCGTCTGGGCGTAATTAAGGATCGCGTGGGGGCCGCACCTACACACGCGGCGTCCAAAATCCGAGCCTACTTCCTAAAGCGCCGTCTTGCTGCACCCGCTAATCCGAGCAAGCCGGTTCCTAAGAGCAACATACTGGCGGGTTCAGGTACTGCACCATTGCCTGCAAAACCCGTTAGAAGAGCTCCGCCCTCGCAGGTATCGCAAGCGACAAAAATGTGGCCTGCAGCCATGAAGCCGTCTGAATTGGCCGCAAGGACGTCCGCGTCTGTGAGCCAACTGCATGTAGCACATACAATGTTGAAGCTCAACGATGTTACCGACGATGGAAATCCGTCGTGCATATTGACTTGGAAGTTCATGTCACCAAACTCACTAACATTTCCTCCGGTAACACTAACGAAAGCCGTTCCAGTGCAACCGCTGCAGGTCCAACTTACGGTGCCGTCCAAGATGGCAGTCCCGTTAATATTGAGGGCAGCGGAAGCTCCGTCTCCTAACGTGTAAACGTTAGAGCCGTTCGTCAGCGCCAAGAAGGTGATGCTGGCGTGTGTCGCGTCTATACGGGTCACCGTAACTTGTGCATAAGGTCCGGGATAAGCCGACAAAGCTGCGTTGGGAGCACTCAAATAGAAACTATCTGCTCTCGCAGCTACCGCGGATCCAAAACCCACAACGGCAAACATCGCAAGCGAAACCGCGATTTTGCGTAAATCAATTAAGCGGAACATTTTCAGTCTCCTTATTGGGAGGACTACCGCGTCTGGAGCGTGGGAGTCTCATTAACATCCTGTAGGGGCTCTAGTTTCAGTGAGCATTGCAGGGCAAATGCAATTCTCACAAGAAACCAGCCAAGAGTTCTCCTGGATACCTACCCAAGAGCTACACATAAATGGCACGTGCCCGGAGAGAAGCAATCACTGGGCCGAGCCTCCAAATGGAGTGGACTCCGGAAAAGGCTTATTTATTTGAGTTAAATCATCAGATGACAGATTACGGGAGGCCGGTGCGTCTGATGTTCAGACTTGGATTCTAGAATTGGGACAAGCTTATTGGAAGGTTTCGACGGGTGGCCAACGGGCCAGGGGTTCAAGAAGATCTAGCCGAAGGTTACGCCTACCTCTTAGGCACGGCGATCTGGTGCTTCTTGATTTTTTGATATAGAGAACTACGCGGGACTCCTAATCGATTTGCTGCTTTTTCTACTCCTCCACTCTCTTCTTGCAACACTCTTTGAATATGCCGCTTCTCCAATTCAAGAAGAGTCAACCCAGTATCAAGCGCTGGCGTGCCCGAATTCGCGGTCCCAGCGAAGTTAAGGTCCTGGAGACAAATGCTATTTCCTTCGCTCAGCAGTACAGCTCGCTCGATTACATTCCGCAGCTCTCGGACATTTCCGGGCCATGCATACGCCTGCAAGGCTTTCAGGCAGTCGTCATCGAGCTGGATTTGACCCCGCCCCAAATCCGCAGACACTTTGTCCAGTAGATACTGGGCCACGACCGGAATATCTTCAATTCGTTCGCGAAGCGGCGGGAAAAACAGTGGTATCGTGCTGATACGAAAATACAGATCGTTCCGGAATTTCTTCTGTTGCACAAGCTGGTTAATATCCTGGTGGGTGGCGGCTATTAAGCGCACATCAACTTGCCGATCCCGAATGTCTCCAACCCTTCTGAAACGCTTGTCCTCTAAAACCTTGAGAAGCTTTGGTTGAATCTGAAGATCGACATCGCCGACTTCGTCCAGGAAAATGGTACCCCGATGGGCAACTTCGAAGAGGCCCTGCTTTGAGGCAGTAGCGCTTGTAAACGCGCCCTTCTCGTGGCCAAAAAGCTCTGTTTCGAGGAGATCTCGGGACAGGCCGGCGCAATTTAGATCGACAAAAGCCTCTTCGGCCCTTGGGCTGTTCTCATGTAGCCATCGGGCAAGGACGCCCTTACCCGAGCCTGTTTCTCCAAGAATCAAAACAGGACTCTCAGTCGGCAGAATTTTTCTGGCTTGATTGGCGAGTAAACGAATCGCGGCACTGGTTCCGATGAATGGGTTTATCGCCTTGCGCACACGACGTGACGTATTTGCCAGGTCCTTGTGATGTTTCCGCTGGGTCTCGAGCAGTCGCGTTATGATCACGTGAAGCGCAGACATTTCAATAGGTTTGGTGAGGAACTGTTCGGCTCCCTCCTTGATTGCCTTAACCGCCAGGTCAATCGAGCCGTGGGCCGTCAAAACCAGCAGCGGAATTTCAGAATCAATGTCTTTTAGGCGAGGGAGCAGGTCTAACGCAGTGCCATCCGGCAACATATAATCGGCGATGACTACGTCTGGCCTGGAAGTGCTGAACTGATGACGGGCCTCCTGGCAGCTTTCAGCTTCTTCGATTTCGTAGCCCTGAAGCTCAAGAAAATCACGGATACCGAAACGCACTCCGGGCTCATCGTCGACGATCAAGATCCGATATTTAGCCACCAGGGTTCACCTCTGTCGGCACCGGGAATCTTGCCACCATACGAGCTCCGCCCTCAGGGTTATTTTCGGCGAATAGTCTCCCCCCGTGTTCTTCCATGGTTTTCTGAGCTATCGCGAGTCCCAGACCGGTGCCACCGCGACGTGTGGAAAAGAAGGGCTCAAAGATTCGGGGCAAGTCTTCCGGCGGAATTCCCGGTCCGAGATCCTTGACGACACACTCTATCCAATCCCCGGTGCCCTCAGTGAGCCGGCTGGCGTCAATCGTGACGACATCGCCAGACGCAGAATGCTGAATTGCGTTCTCGATGAGATTAATGAAGACTGTCGAAAGTCTGCGCCTATCCAACATAATTCGTGGCAAAGAGTCTGGAACGTAATTTATAAGCGTTACTCGGGCTGCCTTCGCTGCTGGAAGGCACGCACGAATGGATTTGGTTGCCATCTCTTCCAAAGATACAGGGTAGAGATCTCCACGAAATGGCTTGCCATATTCAAGCAGTTCTTCCATGAGCAACGTCAGTCGTCCAATTTCGTTGCGGAGAACATCAGTGTAGCGAGAGTACTCGGTGCGATCGGTAAACCGAGTTTCAAAGGCATCCAGAATTGAAGAAATCCCGAAAAGCGGATTTCTTACTTCATGAGCTACGCCCGCCACCACCGATCCGAGCATTGACATAATTTTACTTTGCCGCAGCGAAGCTTCTAGTTCAGTTCGCTTAGTAACGTCTTGAGCAATCACTATGGCGCGGTCATCGATGGACCCGAATTCATTGATCAAAAAAGGTGTGATGGTCCAACTCTTGCCCGTTGTTTCGTCACTGATCTGTTCTGAAACCGGAGCACCGGTCTCGCGAATTCTACCTAACAGTTCCGCCGCTTTCCTCCAGGGCTGACCTTCTCCCAAGTCCGCAACATTTTGCCCAACCAGTTGTTCTGCGTGGGCGCCTGCTACTTGTTCAGCCGCTGCGTTCGAGCGTTTGATCGTCCCTTCAAGATCCACAATCAAGACCGGGAAATCAATTGCGTCAAAGGTCTGGCGCCATTCGATTGCTGATTGTTGCAGCGAAGCGAGCAGGAGTTGTTGGTGTTCATCTAATATCTTTCTTTCAGTTACGTTATTAATGATAACGAGCTTACTGAGTTTGCCGTCGAAGGTCAGCGGGTGTGAGTTCATCTCAACATAGATGGTCTTCTTGCTCTTGGTTTGATGCCGGCAGGGACTGGAGAGGCCGATCTCATCCGGCAGGCTAAGATCGTCGATGGTCAGCGAAAGAAACTCATCTCTCGTGTAGCCATACGCTCGAATCGCCGCCTCGTTTACGGTTAGAAATCTTAAAGTCTCGACATCGTAGACACAGATTGGTTGAGGTGTTGACTCGAACAGCAATCGATAACGTTCTTCCGAATCACGCAGTGCTAATTCCGCCTGCTTACGTTCGGTGACGTCTCGTGCTATTCCGCGAAATCCCGTGGTTTCGTCGAGTCTGTTCCGAATCGGCGATATGGTTAGGTCGAGCCACCGTTCTTCCCCTGAGGCTCGCCGGGCAACAAACTGATGTCGGAATTCCTGAACGGTGTCAATGTCGTAAAGGCTGTTTTCAGACCCACGACCATTGAGGTCAGGATCTACCAAACCGAAAACCGAGGAGAACGAAGTTCCGAGAAGTTCTTCCGAATTACGCCCGAGAAAATTCATGCCCGCAGCATTAATACTGGTCAATCTCCCGGTTAGGTCTTTAGTGAAGATCACATCGCTAGCCTGTTCGACCAAATCTCGATAACTAGCCTCGAGGCGTGAGCGTTCCAGTAGCCTGGCCACCTTTGCGACGAGACGCGTAGCGTCAAAGGGAATCTCGAGATAATCATCGGCACCAGCCCGAAGACCCGCGACCACATTGGCCGTATCCGTTTCTTGTGCACTGACAAGGAGAATCGGCACCGAGCGAAGTTGATGGTCCGAGCGAAGTAGTCGACAAAACTCCAAGCCACCAACTCCGGGCATGCAAACGTCGCTGATAACCAGATCAGGGTGTTCTTGTTTAGCCAGATTAAAAGCTTCGAGGCCATCTTCTGCCGTGAGGACCCTATAGCCAGCTTTGCGTAGCAACCCCTGCATGAGCATCAGCTGTTCGGGTAAATCGTTGACGATCAAAACAGAATTGTCGTCGTGTCCGTCCGAAAATTGTGCGCCGCGCTTTTGCGACTGTACCTCAATCTGCTGCATGTTTTAGGTTTGGAAACTACGGGACAGCAATTGTGCTCACTAGCTTGCGGAAATACGGGATTCCCTGGTGCATGGCTAGGAAGCGGGACTTACTCCGGCGGTATTGTATCGCGGATTTAGTCCAGCCTGCATGAGCGCCTCAGACGCTACCGCCTCAGCACTAGCTTTTGCCTGTAAGGTGTCACGAAGGTAGGCTGTCAACATTAGTATCGACTCAGGATAATGGGCAGCCCACGCCTTGGGCGGTCTTCAATTTGTTCGACTTCCTGAATGGTCATGCGTAATTATGACGATCCCACTGTGTCTTCGAGAGTAGGGAACAGAGAAACACGTTACGACGTAAACTTAGTGTGAGTAGCAAATCTTGATCCGCGTGGAAAATTCTTGATCCGCTGTGGAAAATCAAGCATTGACAGAACAAATCTCTAAAACTGTTCACTCACGAGCGCCCAGCTGCTCGCAGGCGCGCAATGTTAAGCCCGACCGGCCCTGTAGCACAGACCGCGTGAGCTTTGACAGCACCAACACACGAACGGAGCAATACCCAATAGTTCGAGTCCGCCCCTTGATCCTTCCTAATCCCAAACCGATTCGACTGTTCCATAAAAACGCTTAATCTTAACGATTTTCCCCGCACAAAACTACATGCGAGCCTCTTTTAGGCAAGCAGAATCCAACGGTCGATGCGGTGTGTTAACTATGGGCGGAACGGAGCAAACTGAACATCATGAACTGTAGCTCACCCTTCAAGTTGTTGAGCTTTCGTCTTGTGCAGGATTGCCCAAAGCCCCGGACCTACGCCTGACACCGTTTGGGGCACGAAACCTTCTTTCTTCTTTTTCCAATCACCATTAAAATGTCAACCGCCTTCCCCTACACTTGAGATCGATATGAATCCTCGCAATCATTCGTTAATTCGTGCGGTGACTGACGACGACACGGAGTCCGTGCGGGCCTTGCTGGCTGCCGGTTCGGACGTCAACAAACCAACTAACGGCGGTCAAACTCCACTCATTATAGCTGTAGTCTTCAGGCGCATTAAAATATTGAGTTTGTTGCTGGAGGCAGGCGCCGACCCTCAATTGCGCGATGACCTCGGGCTGAACGCAGTAGATTGGGCAGAGAGGAAAGGCTTCGCAGAGGGAGTGAAATTACTCACCCGGAATAAGACGGCAAAGCAGGAAGCGGATACACCAGGCACGAAGCCCAAACCCGGCAGCTCGATGCCGAACCAAATTAAGGAGCAGAATACTCCGGTCTCAAGTGGTCCCACGCAAAGCGCGAGTTCCGATGAAAAGAGTCGCCGGTGGATTGCGGGTCTGAAGCTGAGAATTGACGAAGAAGCAAGTCACAAAGTCAAAGAAGTTCAACCGAGACCTGAAATAGAGGCTCCTCCGGAAAAAGAACCAGCTCGCGTTGTTGTGAACGAGAACTTTCCTTCAGCATCGTCAACGGGATCCGAGCCGGAGGTTATTCCGTCTTTGCCTGATAGTGTGACAAACGTCGCTTCGGATACCTCCCAACTCAAAAACCAAATATCCTCCTCACAAACGAAAACGACGCTCGTTCCCCGAGACGACGTCGCGAGGTCGCAGCCGCCCAGTTTGACAATCACGAAGCCTCCCACGTCTTCCAGTCGGAAGCGGTGCCCAAAATGCAACGCAATCTACAATAGCGAACTGCTTGCCTACTGCGCGATCGACATGACTCCTTTAATTGATGCGGACGCACCCGTGGTTACGCCTCCTGAGAGAACGAGGATGCCGCTGGTTTGGCTTTTGGTCGTAATTACCTTCGTCATAGCCGCTGCAGTTACTTATTTGATGTTTCACAATTCCAGGAGCCAGCAAGACAATGCCCCCGCGACGTTACCAAAGCCTGGGGCTAACGTTAAAGAGCTGCCGTTGGTCGCGGGCGGATTAAGTGGAAAACAACTGGATGTGCCCGCGCCGGAGTATCCGGTGAGTGCGAGGAGCGAACATGTTTCCGGCACGGTAAAGGTGCGCGTTACGGTAGATAAGGAGGGCACCGTAATTGCGGTCAAAGTTGTCGAAGGCGACCGTCGCCTACGCGACCCAGCGATCGCGGCGGCACAGAAAGCCACTTTTTCACCCGAGAAGCTAGTAGGCCAGGGAGCAGTAGGAACGATTACCTATACATTCAAAGAGTGACTCAGCCTCGTTAATACGTGCATGCCTTAAATCAAAAAAAGCTGCTACGCTCAACGCGCCGCAGCCTCGACTTGCAGTAGGAACAGCTTGCTTTTGGAAGGAAATCCTAAACTGCTACCTCGTTTTGCTCGCCGACCAAAACAAGTTCTCTAACGCGGTCGCGTAGTGCGCCTTCGAATCTCCTGGCTTCTTCAACCTCCGAGAACGAAAGAGCTCGTAGCTCCTGTTCAATTCGCCGGCGGTAGTCCGACACGAGCGAATCGGAAACTCCCAAAACGGCCGCAACTTCAAGTTGCGTGGAATGCTGAGGGCTCAAATAGCAGTGCCACAGTACGCCAAGAATGCGGTTGTATTGCTTGACCTTCCCGCGAACAGTTTCGTGGAGGTGACCAAGAAAGTGATCGACAGATCCGGCGGCCTCGTTTTCCGACTCGCGTCGCAGCAGTCCTTGCTCAGGGTTTTCGCCTTTATCAACTGGCTGAAAATGACTGCCCTCGCCATCGTTGTCGTCGCCATCGAGCGGCACGAGGTAAATATCCATCACCGGAAGTCTTGACATTACAAGACTGCGAAGAGCCCTGACGTCAACTGGTGAGTCGACGGCGTCTAATACGGAGACAATGAGATCCTCAAGGTCTGAGTTGCTAATAACGACCTGGGAGTCGCCCGTGCACCCGACCATTCTGGTGTCGCGCGCCCTAACTGGGATCATGTGAACTCGCTGCTCAACCTCGTGAGAATCGCGGCGACGTTTGCCATCCGCCCATTCACTAAGACCATAAACGCGGTCGGCGAGCCGTCGATGAGGTTCATCACCGCTGCCGCTCGAGTCAAAGCGACGGAAGTTTGAGCTGGATTGAATGAGGGTCGAAATACGGCGGGCTAGACGGTAGCTCTCGGGATGACGCTTCCGCAGTTCCGCGGTGAGCAAGTTGGTGAGTTCGATCTGGCCAATCTCGCACTCGATTTCGTAATCGGTCATCTCCGTTTCAAGATAATGCTCAAAACGGTTCTTGCTCAGAAGCTGAACAAAAAGTTCCTGGGTCAGATCGGTGTAAGCCGTAGTTGCGCCTTCCTCAACCAAGAGCCCAGCACTGCGCGACGCTCTTACCAGAGGATGGTGGGAGACGATGCGATGCAGTTCTGACCAGAGTCGATTGACATCCGAGCAACGAAGGCTCTCGACCCATTTTCCACTCTTCGCCATCCGCTCTGCGGTGCGTTTTGCGCGGGCACTCTGAGGCACCTGACTGACGGAGGCCAATTCGGCTTCTTTTTCGACTTCGTGACTTAGAGATTTCACAAGGATTGTTCTTTGGTTTTTGGAGTTAGGGATTGCACCCTGGCGGGAATGTCCGTGATGTGTGGTCCTAGCCTATTACGGTGCGTAGCAAATCTCTCATCTTTGCAGGAGACTAGAGCTTTTGTAAGGCAATTAGAGGTCTTTCGAGAAAGAATCTTGAAATAGCCTGGGGGCTATTACTGGCTAAGTCATTGTGAATTTTGCCCGAGTGATCCTGAGAAATCAGGTGGGCTAGCCCTGGAACGAGCATCAGAGAGCAGGCACCCTCTGACTTGACGGGGAGCATCTTAGCAACATTCCTACGAATGAGCAACATGTTTTTGCACTTCCCCCAAG